>CAMDQF010000006.1 GCA_945905745.1 Litorilinea aerophila | reverse complement strand
CAATGCAGAGCCGCTCAACCTGTTTGACTATCTGCTGGCCCATATCGATTTGCCCGGCAGACCTGCCAAGAAGCGACCACCGTCGCCACCCCAACCCGTGCTGATTTAGCCCAATCAGCACAGGTTGGCCGAAACGATGACCAAGGCCTACAATCTTTTGCCACCGATAGTTTGATGTCACACACAGCAAGATAAATCGATGAATGCTCAACAGACGGCCCTGCGTCAGCAGTGCAGACACCCCAGCGGCGAAGTCGCCGAAATCGCCCATGCTGAGACAGAACAGTCCGTCATTGCGCGCTTTGCGCGTATGGTAGCGGCCTATCCCGACAAACCGGCCATTGTCGATCCGACAAAGACATTGACCTATGCCGAACTGGATCAGGCATCCAACCGCATCGCCCGCACGATTCAGCAGCGTGGCGGTCAAATTGACGAACCGGTAGCCATCCTGATGGAAGATGGGATTGAGAAGCTGGCAGCCATCTACGGCGCGACCAAAGCCGGGATGTGTTACGCCGTACTGCCACCAGAGACCCCCGAAGAGCGGTTGTCCTTTATGCTACAGGATATGGAGTATCCCCTACTCTTGACCGATAGCAGCAACCGAGAGATGGCAAGCTCATTGGTTTCCCGTGGGGTTGACCTCCTATTTGCGGAGGAAGCGCTGCAAAACGCCTCTGCCGATCCGATCCAGATCGCCATAGACCCCGATACCCGTTATTTTATTCGCTATACCTCCGGGTCAACTGGTCGCCCCAAAGGCATACTCAGCACCCACCGGGATTACCTTGTATACATTCGCAACAACATATGGGCGATTCAATTCTGTGCGCAGGATCGGCGCACAGGTTTTGACAACAACAGTTCTGCCGCAGTTGCAACAATCCAGGCTGGCGCGACTTTTTTTGAATTCGATTTCCGTCACTCCGGATTGGCAGCTTTGACAGAAGGGATTGCACGACAATCGATTACCGTCATAAGTGCTACTGTCACAGCCTTTCGACAACTGGTGCGCAGTGCATTTGGACGTTTCACCTACCCGGATTTGCGTGTGATTCAGCTTATCGGCGAACCTTCGATGGGATCTGATATCGTCGCGACCCGCGGCCTATTTTCCTCCAAGTGCGTATTCGTCAATCTGTTTGGTGCCACCGAATCCGGAACAGCAACGACCTACTGTGCATCTCAGGAAACGGCAGTCGGGCTTGAGAACCTTCCCGCTGGCTACCCAGTTGAGAACAAAGAAATTTTGCTCTGGGATGAGAAGGGGAAGCCGGTGGCAGATGGCGAAATCGGCGAGATCGTCGTGCGCAGCCCCTATTTGAGCCAAGGCTATTGGAATCGGCCCGCACTGACACGCGAACGATTCCGACCCGACCCGGAGGGGAGTGACCGCCGTATCTACTTCACTGGTGATCTGGGCCGCCGCGACCACGACGGCTGTCTCTATTACCTGGGGCGCAAAGACCAGCAGGTGAAGATTCGCGGCCACCGCATCGAAATCTCCGAAGTGGAAGCAGAATTGCTGGCCCTGGACGGTGTGAAAATGGCAGCCGTGGACGCCCGTCCCGGTCCCAACGGTGATCTGCGTCTGGTAGCCTATGTCGTTCCAGCCAGAGAAGGGCTTGTCGTCGGTGCGATGCGTCAGGCGTTGGGCCAGCGCCTACCCCTGGCGATGCTGCCCGCTGCCTTCGTCTTCCTCGAACAACTGCCACTGACCACATCCCAGAAGGTCGATCGGCGGGCATTGCCCGATCCAGGTCGCCAACGGCCGCCCCTGGCCGTGGACTACATTGCGCCGCGCACGCCGGTGGAAGCCGAACTGGCCCAAATTTGGGCTGACGTATTAGGTCTGGAAGAGGTGGGCATCCATGACAATTTTCTGGATTTGGGCGGTGATTCCCTGCTGGCCAGCCAGGTGGTGACGCGGGTGATCCACACTCTGCGCGTCGACCTGCCCCTGGCTACACTCTTTGGCGCACCCACTGTGGCTGATATGGCCCTGCTGGTAACAGTTGCGCTGCTCGCGGATTCAGCTTCCAATCAATTCGAGGTACTTTTTAATGTCTGATCTCACCCAACGCATCGCGCAGCTTTCTACAGAAGAACGTATCCGCCTGGAAGAGCGCTTGCTGGCTGCGCGCAAGAACGGGATACGTTCGACAGGCTCAGTACAAGTAAGCCAGCGCATCCCCCGCCGCTCTGAAAGTGGCCCCGCGCCCCTCTCCTTCACGCAGGAGCGGCTCTGGTTTCTGGCCCAGTTGGAGCCGGATTCAGCGGCCTACAACGAAACGCAGGTGCTGCGCCTCACCGGTCCCCTCCATATCCCGGCCCTGCAACGCAGCCTGGACGCCCTGGCCGCTCGTCACGATTCTCTGCGCGTCTGCTTCCGGGAGATCGACGGCACCCTTATGCAAGTAGCGCAGCCACTGCCGCCCACGCACATAAAAGTTATCGATTTAACTGCAATGCCCGCCGACACACAGATGGACGCGGCCTGGCAGCAGATCGACGCGGCACGGGCGGTCATCTTCGACTTGACCAGCCCCCCGCTCTGGCGCGTCTTCCTGATCCGTCTGGCGGACAACGACCACATTTTTGTGCGCATTGCCCATCACATCATCAGTGACGGCTGGTCCGGCAGCATCTTCTGGCGCGAGCTGCGCCATTTCTACGCCGCCTTGTCAATGGGCAACGAAGCGTCCCCCCTGCCCGATCTCCCCGTCTCTTATGCCGACTATTCGATCTGGCAGCGGGAACGGTTGCAGGGCGAACGGCTGGCCGAACTTGTGGACTACTGGCGCAGCCGTCTCGCCGGGATGGAGCCTCTCCATTTGCCGACCGATCACCCACGTCCAGCCCAGCCCAGCCACCGGGGGGCAATGGTTCATTTCCAGTTGAGCCAGCCACTGAGCGATTCGTTGGCCAGCTTGGCCCGCGCTTCCGAGTCCAGTCTTTATATGCTTTTGCTGGCGGCTTTTCAAGTTCTGCTCCATCGCTACAGTGGGCAGACAGATATCGCAGTCGGTTCGCCCATTGCCAACCGCGGCCGAGCAGAGATTGAGGGGATATACGGATTTTTTGTCAATACCCTCGTCATGCGCGCCGATTGCGGCGGCAACCCGACCTTTCGCTCACTGCTGGCCCAGGTGCGCCAGAATGCGCTGGCTGCCTATGCGCATCAGGAACTTCCCTTCGAGAAGCTGGTGGAAGAGTTGCATCCAATCCGGGATATGCGCCGAAATCCTTTGTATGATGTGATGTTTGCCCTTCAGAATATGCCGAGAAGCGACCTGTATCTACCTGGGCTTGTGTGCCAAAGACTGAATCGTATTGATACATCGAACAAATTCGATCTAAGTCTGCACCTTTATGATTCAGGCGCAGACTTGAACGGCCATCTGGAATATGCCATCGACCTTTATGACGAGCCCTTTATCCACCGCATGATTGACCACTTCCAAGTTTTTCTGGAAGGTATCGTTGCTGATCCAGATTGCCCTATTGGAGAACTGCCCTTACTCACTAAGGTGGAACGACACCAGCTTCTTATTGAGTGGAACGACACCGCAATCGATTACCCGGAAGACCTTTGTATCCACCAGTTGTTTGAAGCCCAAGTCGAACGGACTCCCGATGCGGTGGCGGTTGTTTTCGAAGGCGAGCAAGTGAATTATCAAGATCTCAACACCCGTGCCAATCAATTGGCTTACCACTTGATAGACCTGGGAGTCGGGCCAGATGTGGCCGTCGGCCTGCTAGTGGGGCAGTCTATGGAGATGGTTGTCGGTATATTGGGAATTCTGAAGGCGGGTGGGGCTTATGTTCCATTGTCGCCAGACATGCCAAGTGATCGCCTGCTGTTAATGATGCAGGATACAAATCTTAGCGTGCTAGTGATACAAGGGGATATAGAAACGAAATTGCCACATCACAAGTGTGAGCTTGTTTATTTGGATTCTAACTTTGAGACACTTGATCTCAGTTCAAAACATAGAATTACGCCATCGGCTCCTTCCACACTTTCGACCAATTTGGCCTATATACTCTACACATCAGGTTCAACGGGCAAGCCAAAAGGTGTTGCAGTTGAACATCGCCAGGTTGTGCAGTACGTATTAGGTATTTGTGAACGCTGTCAGTTTCAAGAGGGAATGAGTTTCGCAATGGTGCAACCATTGACGGTCGATTCTTGTATTACGATGCTTTTTCCTCCGCTTTGGACAGGTGGACTTTTGCACATCATCTCGCGTGAAACAGCGTTGAGCCCAGGTGGTCTAGCCGACTACTTCCAGCAGCACTCGATAGACTGTCTCAAGATCGCGCCCTCTCACCTGGCCGCGCTTTTACCTGCACCGGTTTTACCCAAACAACGCTTGATTATTGGGGGTGAATCATCACGTTGGAAATGGATGCAGGAGCTTTGTCAGAGTACGGAGGCCGTCATTTACAATCACTATGGGCCAACCGAAACGACAGTCGGCGTTCTAACCTATCGTGTACACCAAACAACAAATCAACACCTAACAACTCCCATTGGACGGCCACTCCCTAACACGCAAGTATATATTCTTGATCGTCATCTTCAACTACTTCCTGTGGGGTGTATAGGAGAACTATATATTGGTGGATCCTTGGTGGCTCGTGGCTACCTAAATAATCCAGAATTGACTAAAGCATCTTTTATTTCCAATCCATTTGGATCGGGACACCTGTACAAAACGGGGGATTTAGTCCGATATCTGCTCGATGGCAACATCGAGTTTCTCGGTCGGGAAGACAAGCAGGTAAAGATACGCGGATTTCGTATAGAGCTACAGGAAATTGAATCTGTACTTGTCAACCATCCCAGAGTCCAGGAAGCAATAGTCACGACACATGAGACTCAAGCTGGTAAGCAATTGGTGGCCTTTTTTGTTGGGAAGCAGCCCATTGTTGAACACGAATTGCGCACTTTCCTCGGCCAGAAATTACCGCAGGTTATGATTCCTTCGCATTTTGTACAATTAACAGCCATGCCTGTAACCCCGCACGGTAAGATCGACTACCGTGCGCTGTCTGTCCCAGATATGACGGAGAGACCCGTGTTGGAAAACGACTTTGTTGCCCCCCACACATTGATTCAAGAGAAAGTGGCCGCGATTTGGGCTGAATCTCTTATGGTGAGTCATGTCGGTATTTATGATAATTTCTTTGAAGTGGGGGGACATTCGCTTCTGGCAGTTCAAGTGATTTCTCGTGTCCGAGACACGTTTCAGATCGAATTGCCCCTACGTAGCTTCTTTGAAGAGCCAACCATAACCGGGATATGCCAAAGAATCGAGGCTATCCTTTGGCATATACAGCCAGAATCCGAGGAAACTGTAAGTGAAGTAGAGGAGGGAGAGTTATAGTTATGAGTGTCCTCGATCTTTTGCTTGAACTGCGCACAGAGAATATAAAAATCTGGCTTGAAGGAGATACTCTTCGATACAGAATGTCTGCAGGCCACTTTCCCGCCGACTTGCGCGTTAGGGTTTCGGAGCGGCGAGCCGAGATTGTGCGCTTTCTGCAACAGACTGCAAAGCGTAATGAGGGGGAACCCATCAAGTCTGTTAGGCGAGAGGGCAGCTTGCCACTTTCGTTTGCAGAAGAGCGGCTATGGTTTCTGCACCAATATGAACCAAACAGTTCAGTTTATCATACTTCTATCTGGCTCAATATCCTGGGTGCATTGAACGTCTCCGCACTTCAATATAGCCTGAACGAAATGGTGAATCGCCACGAAATTCTGCGCACAACCTTTGCTCTGCGCGGTGATGAGCCAGTGCAGATCGTCTCTCCACCAGGACCAGAGTGGGCAGCGATCAGCTTTCACCAGCGGACCGATTGGGCAGAATTGCCAGAAGAGCAGCGGACACAAAAAACTATTGAGCTTCTACGCGCAGAGGGGGATCGGACCTTTGACATGCAGACAGGGCCACTGCTGCGCGTCACACTCATAGGTATCGGGCCACAGGAACACATCCTCCAAATTGTGCGCCATCACATCATCACCGATGCCTGGTCTAGCCAGATTTTCTGGCAGGAGTTGACCGCCCTCTACAATGCCCGCGTCGCCGGGCGTCCTCACCGCCTGCCACCCGTCCCCCTCCAATACGCCGATTTTGCCGTCTGGCAGCGGGAACGTTTGCAGGGTGAAATTCTGGAACGGGAGCTAACCTATTGGCGCGTCCAGCTTCAGAATAGCCAACCACTAGAATTACCCACGGATCGATCCTATCCGCTTGTGTCAAGCTATCGGGGCGCAGGCAAGCGATTCACCCTTGACCCTGAACTGGTAGCCCGTTTGCGCAATCTGGGCGTCTCCGAATCCGCTACCCTTTTTATCACTCTCCTTTCTGTTTTCTATATTCTGCTCTTTCGTTCCACGGGCCAGGAAGACATCTCGATTGGCACGCCCATAGCCAATCGCAACCGCAGCGAGCTGGAAGGGGTCATGGGTCTTTTCCTCAATACTCTTGTTCTGCGCGCCCGTCCATCGGGAACGATGAGCTTTCGCCAACTCGTGCGCCATGTGCGCTCCTTGACATTGGATGCCTACCAGCACCAGGAGATACCTTTTGAAAAACTGGTGGAGGAACTGCATCCGCCACGTTTGACCAATCGACAGCCCCTTTTTCAAACGATGTTCGTACTCAACCAGGAAAGAGAGTTGGAACAGGTATTGGACGGTTTGACGGTCACACGCATTCCATCCACTTCGGAAACAGCTAAGTTCGATCTCAGCCTGTTCTTTAGCGAAGAAGGCGGCGCGATCAATGGACATCTTAACTACGCCACCGATCTTTTTGACGCCCCCACCATCCGCCGGATGATCGGCCACTTCCAAACGCTTCTGGCGGGGATCGTCGCCGACCCCGACTGTCCCATCGGCGAATTGTCCCTCCTCACTACCACCGAACGCCAGCAGCTTCTCGTCGCCTGGAATCAGACGGACGCCGACTACCCGGCGGATCGGTGCGTCCACCAATTGTTCGAAGAACAGGTCTCGCGTACACCTGATGCCATTGCGATTGAGTCAAAGATTGCTTCCATCACCTATGCAGAATTGAATCGGCGCTCCAATCAACTGGCCCACCTCTTGCAAAAACAGGGAATTCGACCAAACGATTTGGTTGGGGTTTGGGTTGAACAAAGTGTTTCAACTCTGGTGGCTCTATTGGCAATCTTAAAGGCGGGTGGTGTTTATCTTCCCTTCGATCTCAATCTGCCTTTTGAGCGACTCTCCGGGATGATCTCAGACACGCAGCCTAAATTGCTTCTCAGTACAAATAGAACGCCCCTTTTGACCTTTCCCAAGAGAGAGGCGACTGCCTATCTCAATATCGAACAAATGAATATAGTTGCTCAGCCTGACACCAACTTAACCCACTATGTAGCATCCAATGACCCTGCCTATGCATTTTTCACTTCAGGCTCCACAGGAAGTCCAAAGGCTGTCCTGTTACCCCACAGAACGCTCACAAATCTTGTCATATGGCAACGCAGAAATCAGCGATTGGGCCAGTTTGCGCGCACACTGCAATTATCGTCTCTGAGTTTTGACGTTTCGTTACAGGAGATTCTCAGCACATGGACAGATGGGGGGACACTTGTCGTGCCATCTTCGGACTTAAGGCAAGAGCCACCGCGTCTATTGCGCTTCATCAGAGATCAGCAGATTGAACGTCTGTTTCTCCCTTACATCCTCTTGCAGACAATAGCCGATTGCGCGAACACACAGGCCGCACTTCCCGATTCCCTGCGAGATATTATATCCGCGGGTGAGACTCTGCATCTGACCCCATCGATCCGTGCCATGATGCAGCGCCTTCCCCACTGCCGGTTGCATAATCATTATGGACCAACAGAAAGTCATGTGATCACTGCCGAAACACTGGACGGACCGATAGCGGAATGGCCGTCCGACGCTCCCATTGGCAAACCAATCTCAAACACCCAAATTTTTCTGCTTGACAACCACCTCCAGCCCGTCCCCATCGGCGTCCCCGGCGAGCTTTACGTGGGCGGCGCGGGGTTGGCCCTGGGCTATCTCAACCGGCCAGACCTGACCGCCGAACGTTTCCTCCCCCATCCCTTCAGCGACGAACCCGGCGCGCGGCTCTATCGCACGGGTGATCTGGCCCGCTACCGGGAGGATGGGGTCATCGAATTTCTGGGCCGGGTGGATCGCCAGGTCAAAATTCGGGGTTTCCGGGTGGAGCCGGGCGAGATTGAATCTGTGCTGCGGGAACACCCGGCGGTGCGGGATGGAATAGTGGGGGTGTTGGATGATGAAACGCTGGGGAAGCGGCTGATCGCTTGGTGGATTGGGAAACCGGAGGCAGAAGCCAGCGGCGACGATCTGCGCTCCTTTTTGCGCCAGCGGCTGCCCGACTATATGATTCCCGCCTCATTTGTCCGGGTGGAGGAGTTCCCCCTGAACCCCAACGGCAAGATCGATCTGCGCCTGCTCCCCGAACCGGGGCGAGAGGACGCCTCTGCACCATCTGCATCCCCCCAGACACCCCTGGAACGACAACTTCTGGCTGTCTGGCAGCAGGTGCTGGGAACGAAAAACCTGGGCGTAGATGACAACTTCTTTGACGTGGGCGGCCATTCCCTGCTGGCCGTGCGTCTGCTGGCAAAAGTAGCCAAAGCGACCGGGCGAGAATTGCCGGTGGCTTCGCTCTTTTATGGGCCGACGATTCGCCAGCAGGCAGTGTTGCTGGCAGAGGGTGGCTGGACTTCGCCGTGGACTTCGCTGGTGTCTGTGCAGCCTAGCGGCACGCGCCCACCCCTCTTTTTGGTTCCACCCGCCGCCAGCACTGGTCTGCGTTTTGCCTACCTGGCACGCGTTCTCGGCCCGGATCAACCTATCTATAGTTTCGATCCGATTGGCTTTGATGGCAGATCTGAACCTCTTGACAGTGTAGAAGCAATCGCTGCACAGTATGTGGATGAACTGCGAATTCTCCAACCAGACGGCCCTTATCTCATTGGGGGTATGTGCTTTGGTGCCCACGTTGCGTTTGAAATGGCCCAGCAATTGCAGATCGATGGCAAGCATGTGCCGATCGTTCTCACCTTCGATGCAAGCCACCCAACCAATGGTCCAACCTGGAAACGACCCAAACGTTCCTTGTTGTTCTATGCCCGTCGATTCGTTGCTCATCTAAAGAATGGTGAGCTATTCCAACGCGTTGCCAATTATCTAAAATTCCATTATAGAACCTTGCGCATTCGTTTGGTTCATCGATTTCTACCCCACGGAAATGCAAAGGACAAGGTGTGGGATTCTCACCTACGCGCTCAATGGAGGTATCAGGCGAAACCCTTGGCTGGTCAGGTGGTCCTCTTTCAGAGCGACCAGTATTTCAAAAATCATGCCCAGATACATTGGCCCGAGTTGGCCCTGCATGGACTTGAAATCATCCACTTTCCCAACACCACCCACCGCTCCCTTCTCCTCGAAGATGAAAATGTGGAACGCATCGCCGAGAAGCTGCGCCAGGTCATTGACCGCTGGACGACGGAACACTGGCAGGACCGCAGCCAGTGAATCTTCTGGGTCTCCTCCGCTACATCCCGACATCCACCCTCTGGACCACCATCGTAGTCAGCTTACTGGCGGGGGCCGCCAATATTGTGGTTGTTGCCATGATCAGCCGTCGGCTTACCGCTGGCGATGGACTGTCATTGCTCTTCGTCGTCCAGTTTGGTTTGGCTGTCCTGGTTGTTGTAACCCTGGATTTCAGCGGCAAATGGCTGCTCCTACGCTTGACCGCAGGCACGGGCTATCAGTTACGCACCGACCTCTCCCGACGCATTTTGCAGACACCCCTCGCCCAACTAGAGACAATTGGTGCGCCCCGACTGCTGGCTGCGCTTACGGACGATGTGAAAACCCTTGTCCATGCCCTCAATCAGACGCCGAATGTGGCCATGGGCGCGGCTATTCTGATCGCCTGCTTCGGTTATCTGACCTGGCTTTCGCCTCCGACCCTGCTTTTGGCTGCGCTGTTGACCCTGCCTGCTTTGGCCGGGCAGATTTGGCTGCGCGGCAAAGCCCGGCAAAAGTGGGCAGCGACCCTCATCGCCCGCGACGAACTCTATCGCCAATACCGAATGTTAACGGAAGGGTCGAAGGAACTCAAGATGCACCGCGGTCGGCGTTTCGCTTTCCTGGAAAAATTGTTGCTGCCCACTGCCCTTCAGCACGAAACTCTCTCCGTGCAGGCCCATACACTGCATCATCTGGCGGCAACTTGGACCCAGGCCATCTATTTCATTTTTGTACTGGCACTCTTCGGGTTAGCCGCTTCCTGGCAACTCAGCGGAGATGTGTTGACGACCTTTGTTCTAGTGGCGCTCTACGCTCGCACGTCACTTAATGGCCTCTTTAGCGCGCTGCCCTTTCTCAGCGACGCCAGTGTGGCTGCCCAGCGGTTGGAGCAGATGGGAATGCGCCTGACCCAAGACTCCGTACCCACAGAACGAATTACGATTGCGCCTGTGCTGCCTGTTCATCTGCGCCTCTGCCAACTCCAGCATACCTATAGGGTAGAAAATGATGAGAATCTGTTTCATCTCGGCCCCATCAGCCTGGAGATGGCGAGCGGGGAACTGATCTTCCTGATCGGCGGCAATGGCAGCGGCAAGACAACCCTGGCCAAACTGCTGCTGGGGCTGTACACACCTGAGAGCGGGCAGATCGAATGGAACGGCAAAGGTGTAATCGACGAGACGATTGACGACTACCGCCAACTTTTCTCCGTCGTCTTTGCCGACTTTTTTCTCTTCGATCAATTGCTGGGGCTGGAAAAAATGGCTGGCGATGAAGAAGCCCAGGCCTATCTAAAAAAACTTCAACTCTCCCATAAAGTGCAAATGAGCAACGGCGCCCTTTCCACCCTGGAACTCTCCACTGGTCAACGCCAGCGGCTGGCCCTGCTCACCGCCTATCTGGAAGACCGCCCGGTCTATCTCTTCGACGAATGGGCTGCGGGCCAGGACCCCGAATTCAAGGAACTCTTCTACCGTCAACTCCTGCCCGAACTGCGCAACCGGGGCAAGCTGGTCATCGTCATCAGCCACGACGATCACTACTACGACACGGCAGACCGAATTGTGAAGCTGGATTCTGGGCAGATTGAGTATGACAGGAGGAAGGGATGACAGGAGGACAGGAGGACAGGAGGAAGGGAAGACAAGAGGACAAGAGGACAAGAGGAAGGGAAGATGAGCGGTACGCTCTCCTCCCTTCCTCCCTTCCTCCCTTCTTCCCTTCTTCCCCTCCCCCGCCCGGCGCTGTCCACATCTGGTACGCCCGCCTGGACCCGCCCGATTCCGCCGTCGCGCAGTGTGAGCAGACCCTCTCTGCCGATGAGTGGGCGCGGCTGCGGCGCTTCCACTTCGCCCGGGATGCCCGGCGCTATGCCGTGCGCCGGGGAGTATTGCGCCACCTGCTCGGCGACTATCTCGCCATTCCACCCGCCGAAGTGGCCTTTGTCTACGGCCCACAGCAAAAACCGGCCCTGGCTGCACCCTTGGCCGAGACCGGTCTCCATTTCAATCTTTCCGATTCCGGCGAAATGGCGGTCTACGCCTTTGCTGCGGGGCAGGCGATCGGCGTAGACATCGAAGAACACCGGGACTATCCCGACGCCCGCCAACTGGCCCAACGCTTTTTCAGCCCAGTAGAAGCGGAATGGCTCTATGCGCAGCCAGAACCACAGACCTCCCTCGCCTTTCTGCGCTGTTGGGCCTGCAAAGAGGCAGTGGTCAAAGCCCTGGGCGATGGGCTGATGGCCCCCCTGCAGGAATTCACCGTAGCCCACTGGCAGAGCCCCCCCCGCCTCCTCTGGCCCGCCGCCGCTGCCACTGAATGGTCGGTCCATCTGCTCAATCCACCTGCTAACTACAGCGCCGCCCTCACTACCACCCGACCGATTACAACGATTAGAGAACAATCCTTCCTTTTCGCGACACTGCCCAATCCCTAATCCCCAATCTCCAGTCCCTACTCCCCATTCACGCCACAAACTCCACCAGCAGGGCCAATGCAATCACATGCAAAATCTGGTCCACGGCAATGCGCATAAAGAGCGCATCCGTCTGCTTGAAGAAACGCATCCAGCGCCGGGCTAGCCCAGTGGCGTCGATCAACCAGTGGGAAAGGTAGACAAAGATCGCTACACGCAAAAAAACGCGCAGGCTCTGGGGCTGGGCTGCGGGCAGAAAATAGATGAGCAGAAGTACCGCGGTGTAGATGGCGCAATGAATGAGGATTGCCCGGTTGAACAATCCGTCCTGTTTGTGCCGGGCCATCCAATCGTTCTGAAAAACCCAATCGCCGATCAGGTGACCGACCAGTAACCATTCGAAGAGTGTCATGGGGAGCGCCGATTGCTTCGGTCATCTGTCAACACGGCCATATCAGATCCGGGAGGGATGGTTTATAATACCCCCAGGCTCAGTTTCCGACCAACTGGCAAATACACCGACTCCCTGTGATCCTCGGCACATGCCTGTTGTGCACGGCACAATGGATTTTTCTCAATTGTACAATCAGAATGGTGGTAAATCATGCAAGAGACCGAATTGGCCCGTCGGGTTGCGCTGCTCAAAGAAGTCCCGCTTTTTTCATCCCTGGCCACCACCCAGTTGGAACGGCTGGTCAACGATTTCCGCCTGCGCGAGTTCGACAAAGACGATATCATCTTCCGTCAGGGCGACGAGAGCCGGGAAGTCTACATTTTGCTCAAAGGCAAAGTGCGTATCTTCAAAATCAGTCCATCGGGCAACGAGACATCCATAGACATCTTTTCCGTCAACGATGTGATTGGGGAACTGGCCGCCATCGACAGCAGCCCCCGCTCGGCCACAGGCAAGGCCATTGGCAAAGTTTCATTGCTCACAATGTCCCACGAGCGTTTTCTTTATCATCTGGAAAACGCGCCGGGGCTGGCACTGGGACTGGCCCGCCTGCTGGCCCAAAAGCTGCGTTGGACAGCCTCTTTCGCCGAGTCCGTGGCCCAGTTCGACGCTGCCGGCCGCCTGCTCCATATTCTGCTCTACTATGTGGAGCGCTATGGCAAAGAAGTGGAAGCAGGCAGACAGTACACTGTGGACCTCGCCCTCAACCAGACCGACCTGGCCTCTATGGTGGGCGCACGCCGGGAGTGGGTGAACCGGCTGCTCAGTGACTGGCGCAAGCGGGGTCTGCTGGAGTATGACCAGGGCGTGATCACGATTTTGGATATGGAACGAGTGGTGGCGGAACGCGACAGCCGCATTGAGCTTTTCGGCAACGAGAGCGACTGGTAGCCAGACCTGGGGCATTGGTCAGCGACCGGTTGCATTGTCTATACGCAGAGGAAACGAATGAACCGATCCACCTCTACCTCCCCCTATTTTTACCAACCAGCTATGGCTTGCCCCGCCCGTAACCTGCAACCGACGGGCCGGGCCATTCTTTTCGCCATCGCGCTTCTCCTCTTGGCTGGTTTGGGCCGGGTTGCTCTGGTCCAAGCCCAAACCGGTGAAGCCATAATCACCCTCGATCCGCCTTCTGCGACCGCCGGCGCGATTGTGCTGGTCAACGGCCAGGGCTTCAGCCCCGGTGGGCAGAAGCTGACCTTCTCCTGGGACGGCAAAGAGGTTGCCACCCACTGGATGGGGACGGGCGACGCCTTCAGCATTCCCTTCCCCGTGCCCGACGACGCCAACCCCGGCGCCCACTGGCTGGATGTCTGTGCGGGGGATGCCTGTGCCCGCGCCGAACAGACCAAGAAAACCGGCAGGTCTTTTCAGGTGACAGGGGCTATGCCCATTTTTTCCGGCTCCGTCGCCTATATCTATGACACGGACAAAGAGCAGGCGGCCCAGTTTGCCAGCCTGCTGCAACCGGTTGGCATCGTCCTCACCCCGATTCCCCTGGCCGATGTGGAAAGCACCGACTTTGGGAGATACCGTCTGGTGATTGTGGGCAGCGACACGGGCAGCGACCAAGAGTGGGGCACGCCAAGCCAGGTGGAAGCGTTGAGTAAAGCCGCCCGCATCGTCGGCATTGGCAAAGGCGGCCACGCCCTCTTTGGGCGAATGGACCTGATGATCGGCGCGCCCAACGGAACCCAGCTACAGGCGCACAAGATCAGAGCGGGCGACCCACAACTTACTTCCTTGCGTGTTCCCTTCGATTTGACAGCATTGGTGCGCAACCAGCGGGAGATGCCCCTCTTTACCACAGATGTCGATACTGTAATGGTGGACGTGCCCGCGGAGATAACTGATCTGCTACCCCATGCTTTGCTGGATGGAAACAGAATCATCAACGCCGGTTTGGTTGTCGGCCAGGGCTGCCGCACGCTGTGGGGCTTCCACGCGCCGCGCAGCGCGATGACACCCCTGGGAGAGGCATTTTTCATCAATCTGGTCGTCTTTGCCCTGAGCAACAACTGCGACGCCAGTCTGACTCTTCCCTGTGGACAATTGACCAACCAGGCTGTGATTCCCGGCTTTGCCTACATCCATTTCGACGATATGAAAGACGACGCAGAGATCGGAGACTTCTATGCCAACAGTTATGGGGTGCGTTTTCAAAAGAACAACACCAACCACGCCATCATCTACGGCGGCCATACCAACGACCCCTCCCAACCCCGCTCCGCACCCAATGTGGCCGCCAATGACGCCATCACCGGGACCAGCGAAGGGGTGCCTATGCCTATGGCCTTTGACCGGGACCAGAGCTATGTGGGTATGTGGATCGGCAACGGCGAGGATAGAAACGGCCAACCCGCCAATCTGACTGCCACCCTCACTGCCTATGACCGGACGGGAAAAGAGTTGTGCAGTGCACGGCTCTCCCCTGTGCCGGTTTCTCACACCGCTTTTCTGGGGTTGGCCGATGCCTTTGGCCGCATTGCTTACGTCAAACTGGACTATGGCCGCACTGCCAATTCCGAAGCGCTTGACAATCTGACCTTCGGTCCCTTTTTCCCGGCCAACAATATCCGCGTCTGCCAGCAATTGCAGACCGCCTGTGTGCCGGCTGCCAACGCCCAGGTCTCCCTCCTGCGCGACGGTTCCCCTGCCGGGCCACCTCTCACAACCGACAGCCAGGGTTATCTGGTGCGCAGACAGGTGGGCATTGCCGACTCTCTGTGGGCATTTCTGCCAATCTCTACCACCAGCCAGACAGTTCTCTATCAGACCAGCGGCGCGCCCAGGCAACTCCAGGCCGCCGAGTTCAATCGTTCTCCTACTCAGGAAATGACCCTATCGATTGGTCCGGCCCATCCCCTGCTGCTCTACAATCTGACCCTCTCCACCCAGTGGAGTCTGCTGGGCGATACGGCCTATCAGAACCGGCTGCGCAATCACATCCAGCAGGCCGCCCGCTATCTCTACGATTTCACCGATGGCCAGGTGAGCCTGGGTGATGTCCAGGTCTACCAGAACTACGACAAGTGGGACGAGGCGGATGTGCGTATCTATGCCAGCAACAATCTGCGCCCCCACGCCGAGATCGGTGGCGTGAGCGCCAGCGATGTGACCGACCCGCTGATTCCGACGGTCTCCTACTACCCCGGCTACACTTTTATGGGACGCACCTGGAATCGCTTCAACCTGCCCGGCGAACCCGACGACCTGGGCGTGGACATCAGCAACGACTGGCCTCTGGCCCTGGCCCACGAACTGGGCCACTATCTGCTCTATCTCTTCGACACCTATCTGGCTGTGACCCCGGAGGGCGAAATTGTGGAGACCGCTAGCTGCACAGGCAGCGCGATGGGCTGGGTTTATGAGGAAGCGAACACCGAATTTGTCTACGATCCCGGCCATTGGGAGAGTGCCTGTGGCAGCACCCTGGCCAACCACACCCTCAAACGCAACGAATGGGATACGATCCGGCTCTGGTACAGCTCTCTGTCGTCGCCAACAGCCGTGAATCCCGGCCCCCATACCCTGCCGGCGGCCTTCACCCAAGTGACCATCCATCCGCCGGCCAACCCGGTGGTTGTGCTGCCCAACCAGACCTTCACCCTCAACTACCAGGCTGGGGAAAGCGCCTCCGGCGAGGCCCGCGCCTTTCTCTTGCGGGGGAACCGGGTGATCGATCAGGGCAAGCCAGCCGGGGGGACAACCGAAATCACCCTCGTTGGCAGCCAGACCGATGACCGTTTCTGCGTCTTTGATGTCAATGACTTTACAGAGGACGCATCGGAGCCGCGCCACCAGTACGGCTGTGAGGTGCTGGCGCTGGGGGATAACAGTCTGCAAATGGAGAAGGACGATGGCTGGGCGCCAATCATCGAAATCTCCCACGCCACCAGCCGCACCATCGGAATCTCGGTGACCCAGGAGATCAGCGCCGGGCTTTCCCTGCGGGCCGTACTCTACCCGGAAGATACGGACACGCCGACAGAAATCGTTCTGGCCGGGAGTGACGGCTTTTATACGGGCACCTTCCACTCGCCCGTGGACGCCACCTCGGCCTATGTACAGATATTTGTGAGTGAATCGGCTAGAGCGAGCGCGTCCCGCCGAGAGACGCTGGTGGATTACGGCGTGGGCGGTCACGGAGCGGAGGGGCCGGCGCATCTCTATGGTGGTGCGCCGGTGATCTCTTCGGATGGTCAAGCCGAGTTTGCCCGCACCACCGATATCTACCTGGAAAAGGGCGAGTTTATCGCTTTGCAGAGTATGGTGGGTATACCGCGCCCCCCCGTAGGACGTGAGATTGTCGGACAGGCCTACCGTTTGGTGGCATTGCCCCGCGCGCTGGTCGAGGAAGGGAATGTGACTTTGCGTACGCGACCGTTCTTTGGCAACGCCCGCCGCGCGCAAGTTTTCCTCAAAGTTGTGGTGGCCTTCTGGGATGGCAGCGTGTGGACACCGATCCAAAGCATCAATCTGGACGATCTGGTGGATGCGCGTGTCGCCATTGCGCCATCCCGGGGCGTGGGTGTCTACGCTCTCTTCTTGGAAGAAGAAACGCCATCCACAAACCCACTCTATCTGCCACAGATTGAGCGATAGCCACACAACCTGTGACAGCCAATAGGGGGATTGAGCGAATGGTGACTGGTCAGGTCGCCATTCGCTCAATCCCCCTATTTGTTCTCATATCCCGCCCATATCTCCCGATTGAACGACACATTTTCTAAAAATGACACGCGCATCAGCGGGTCTGATATTTTTTCAGTTCTGGCTTGCAAAAGGCTATGGGCCGCCGCCAGAGCTGTTTCTGCATCCGCTTGCAGGCCCAGAGCCTTGAAGACTTGGGCGCAATACCAGTAATCCCGGTGGGGGAAATCCGGGCCTTCGCCTTCACATTCATCCAACAGTGCAACTGTCCGCTTCGCATACAATTCTGCTTCTGCGTCAAAGCCAAGAGCCAGCGATGCGCACGCCAGCGTCGCAAAGTCAGCAGTGGCTGAAAAGGGCGTTCCAATTTCTGCGTACAGAGTGGCTGCTCGTTGGGCAGCGTCTACAGCCTGAGTATAGTAGCCCTGTGCTAGATGCAAGATCGCCAGATCGCTATCACAAATCGCCTGTAACTGGCGGTCTTTTTGTTCATAGGCAAATTTCAGACCAATTTGGAACGATTGCACCGCACGATTGTACTCGCCGCTATCCCTGAGCACCTGGCCCAAATTGACGTGGGTGTAGGCTATGCCTACCGAAGCGTCAATGCTCTCGAAAATATCGAGAGCCGACTCCAGGTTTGTGCGGGCAAAGTCTAACTGGCCCACAAGCAACCGTATAATGCCGGTCTCCATCAGGGCGACAGCCTCCCACCAGCGGTTGCCCAACGCTTTTTGAATAGTCAACGCTTCCGTAAAGGAAGCCAATGCTTCGGTGTATTGGCCCAGCCTGGAGTAAGACTGGCCCAATGCAAGGAGACTTGCCCCTTCGCCAGCCCGATCCCCAATCTGTCGGCGCAGCCCAAGTGCCTGCAAATTGTACGCCTGAGAAACCGGGTAATCACTGCGATGGATCTCAGCAATGCTTGCCAGCGCCGCCAACACCTTCGCCTCCTCTGGCCGATTTTCCAACTGTCGGGCCAACGCCAACGCCCGCTCCAACTCCACCTGGGCCTCGGCAAACTTTCCCTGCTGCCGGTGCAGAATCCCCAACCCGTAGCGGATTTGCCCTTCCTCGGCAGCCCAGTCGGGCGAAGCGGCCAACAGGGCCAGGGCCTGGCCGTAGACCGTCGCTGACTCGGTGTAGTTGCCCTGTCGCCAGTGGATCAGTCCCGTGCGCCCCAATACCCGAATCAATCCCCGGCTGTCGGCCCCGGCACGGCTGCTGGCCGCGGCGTCTTCCATCGCGGCCAGCGCGGCGGGATAGTCGCTCATCGCCTCGTGGAATTGGCCCCAGAGCAGTTGCACTTCCAGGGCAGGCACACCGGCCAGACCGTCCAATCGATCCAGCGCGGCCTGTTCGTCCTCCCGGCGGCCGAGAATGTGCAGCAGATCGACTTTGGCCGTCTGCCTTTCCCAACTGCTGGAAAGAGCCAGCGCCCGCTCCACATAGCCCAGCGCGGTCTCGTTGGCAAATTCCCGCTTGGCCCGCGCGCCTGCTGCGTCCAGAAAGTGCAGGGCTTTGTCCCGCACAGGGGGCTGGCTGAGGTCCCCGTGGCGGTAGTGAAAGGCCAGCCGCTCAATGGCCTGGGGGGATCTGCTTTCCAACCGCCGGGCCACGCTGGTATGCACCTCCTGCTGTTGGCTTTCCAGCAGAGTTTTGTAGACCACTTCCTGGGTGATGTTGTGCTTGAAAATGTAGGTGATGTAGGGCTGGGGGCGTTCGAGCCGGGCAAAATCCCGGCGGCTGAGGGTTTCGATCTGCTCCAACAATTGATCCAGTGCAGGCACAGCAGGGTGGATAGCAGCCAGCAAATCCAACTCAAAGACCCGGCCAATCACACTGGCAAGTTTCAGAGTCAGCTTTACATCTTCGGGTAGCCGGTCCAACCGGGAGAGGACAACCCCATGGATGGTGTCGGGCATACCCAGGCTGACCGCCGAGAGAGGAGCATCGACCAACAGCTCCCAGCGCCCATCTACCCGCTGCACACAGCCGTCTGCCTGCAATTGGGCCAGCAAAGCAGGAGATAGTTGCCATTTTGCGCCTGCTAGAACCAGCAGCCCGGATTCGGTGAGCGTATCTACCAGTTCCTCAGTGAAGAATGCATTGCCCTGGGCCTGCACCTGAATCAGCGCCAGGGCCAGTTCATCCACCGGGCCGCCCAGCCGGTTGCCCACCAGACCGGCAATTCCTTCCGGGGGCAGCTCAGCCAGCTCGATTACCGGGTGGTCGGTTCCGTTCACCAACTCGCCCAGGGCCTGCCCTGTACTCTCGCCGGTCACAGGCCGATGGATCAGCAGGAGCAGGATGCGTGACTCCCGAATCACACGGGAAAGAGCCAGCACCAGTTGTCCGGATGCTTCGTCGATCCAGTGAATGTCTTCGATGAGAAGCAGCAGAGGGCGCTGCCTGGCCCGCAACTGGACAATTTCCAGGGCCAGGGCGATGAGCGCTTCCTGGCGCAGTTGGGGGGTGAAGGCTGCCGTCGTCGGGCTGTCTGGAATGGGCAGACGCAAGAGATCGCCCAACAGGGGCAGACGCACCAGCCATTCCGGGTTCAGTTCACTGATTACTGCTGTCAGATGGGCCAATTGTTCCTCGGCGGATCGTCCCTCCTGTCCGGCCAACCCCACCAATTGACGGGCGATTGCCCCTACCGACCCGTAGGCCACGGCCCGGCCTGTGCTTTGGCAACTTCCTACAGCCACCTGTACGCCCTGGTGCTGGCTCTCTTCCAAAAAGATCGCGGCCAGATGGCTCTTGCCCACGCCAGCCTCGCCCTGCACCCTCAACAGCCCGCCCTGCCCCGCCAGCGCTTCGGCCAGGACGTCGCGCATCTGGGCTAACTCGCTGCTGCGCCCTTCCAGCCGATTGGGAAAGAGCAGCCGGTATTCGTCGCCGGAGAAGATGCGCTCCCCCTC
Organism: Litorilinea aerophila; assembly: GCA_945905745.1. Lineage (GTDB taxonomy): Bacteria > Chloroflexota > Anaerolineae > Caldilineales > Caldilineaceae > JACQGT01. Next base: position 27,918 of record CAMDQF010000006.1, on the reverse strand, counting down.
CACGGCAAAGACGGCCAGGGGTTCGCTCTTGCCTTTGAAGCGTATAGCCCCCATCGCTCGCAACTGAAAGCGTTCATCGATCTGTTCGGCTACCCGTTGGCTGACCAGAATCTGCCCGGACTCGGCTTTGGACATCAACCGAGCGGCCATATTCGTCTCGTCGCCCAGCACGCCGTAGGTGCGCCGGTTCTCGCTGCCATAAGGCCCCACCCGCATCTGGCCCTGGCTGATGCCGATTGCCACCTGGCTGATAAAGGGGAAGAGCCGGGGCGTGTGGAGCAATTCCAGCCCTGCTGTTACGGCTCGCTGCACGTCGTCGTCGTGGGCAATGGGCGCGCCAAAGGTAGCATAGAGATAGCTGCCTTTGTCACCAGTAGTCAGTTGGATCAGGCTGCCTTCCAGCCGGTCTACCACCCCCTGCACCCAGCGGATATAGCGATCCAACTGTTCGCCAGCCTCCGGATTGGCGTCAAAATCCAGCCCCTCAAATTTAAGAAAGAGGGCAGTTGCCGGTCGCAGTTCGGCCAAAAAACGGCCCTGCTGACCCGAAATGCGTTCGTAGACCGCGGGCAGCAGCCAGGGCCGGGTGATTTCGTCAGAAAGGGTAACCTCAGGCTGGACCGCCCCAACGGGAATGGGAGATGTCAGCCCACCCACCCGAAAAAAACGGTAGTCGCTGCGCTCGATCCACTCACCAGTCAGATGTGCCATTTGACTGTGCGCGCTGGCTTCGTCAATCAGCACTTCGCCCTGCGCCGCCAAGTTCTCGGCGTTCGCCATCCGCTCCAGCAGACCACCAGCCAGCACATCGATCAGGCGGCTGGCCGGATCCCCCACCAGATAGCGCTGGACAGGGCCGACCGCTATCGCGATTTTGATCGCCAGCCGCACGGGGCTGCTGGGGTAGTCCAGCATAGCAAAGGCGGTCATGGCCTGCTGAATCTCCAGACCGGCGGCACAAGCCCGCAGACCACCGGGTGCGCTCCCACTGTCGTCGAACCAGCAGGTGATCGCGTCACCGCTGAAGCCGATGACCGCGCCGTCGTAGCGGTCGATCGGGGCAATGATGGCGTTGTAGACTTCGTTTAGCTGGCGGGTGAGTTCATCTGCACCCCGGCGCGGGCCAAAGGCCAGGGTCAGGGCCTCGGTGAGTGGGGTGAAACCGGAGATGTCGGCAAAGAGGGCCGCGCCGGTGCTATGGATGGGCAATTCAATGCCCGCGGCCAGTGCCCGGCGACGGTCCAATGGGATGTAGGCGGCTGGATTCTCCATACGCCTATTATAGCGGAGGGGAGGGGGATTGGGGAAAGGGGATCAGGCGAAATCTTCCCAATCCCCAGTCCCCGATCCCCAGTCTCCTATTTCCCTACCGCCACAAAATCGAATTGGAGCTGGACTTCGTTGGTTACATTGGCTACGCTGGGCACGCTGGGGATGGTGAGTTCGTAGTTCTCGCGCAGGATTTGGGTTGCGCCGCTGATACGCAGTTCGCTTTCCGAGACTACCTGAACCTCGATCTCAAAGGTTTCGGATCGGGTGATCTCCCGGATGGTCAAGTCGCCGGTGACTTGCAGGGAGAGGGTGTCGCCCACAGCCACCGAGCCGGGCACGCCTTCAATGGCGGTGGGTGTGAAGGTGATGGTTGGGTAGCTGCTGGCCTGCAAAATGAAGCGCTGGATCGCGCCGTTGCGTCGGTCGCTGTCTGTGGCAAATTTACTGGCGTCAATCGTAATTGTGCCAATCGTCACACTGCCTGGCTCGCCGGGGTTGACAGTGACTTCGCCGCTGACTGTGCTGTTCGTGCCAATGACGGTTTTGGGGTTGCCCATCAACAGTTCGTCAATCACAAAACGCGCTTCGGATTGGGCCGGGTCGATGGCGAAGGTAATGGCGTCGCTGGCAGCCTCTGAAGCGGCCGGTGCTTCGGCTGCGGGCGCGGTGGTTGCTTCTGCCACTGGGACCGGCGTTGGCTCAACCGGTGCTGATGTGGATGTTGGCTGGGCTGCTGCCGCCTCTGCAGGCGCCGCCTCCACAGGCGCCGCCTCCGGCGTGCTGGAAGATGAGCAGGCGGCTAATGCCAGCATAGCTACCAGAATGGCTGTCAAAATCAATCGGTGAGAGAAGATACCCATTTACAATCCTTTCGTGTGTACGGTTGAGTCAAATTATTGCCATCCGGCGTGTCAAAGGCCGGACAAGCCACCGAAAGGATAGCAGGAAATTATGGGGAAAGTGTGGAGGAATCGTTCCAAATCGATGAATAAGGGGAGTCTCTTGCTTCTATTTGTTTCAGTGACGGTGAAATGATTTGCGCTGATGTTTTCACTGTCAATGAAAACTCTTGAGCTTTCCCTAATGCTCACCCCGGGCCTGGGCCTGAACCAGGGCTGTGTAGTAGCCGTCGGAATTCTGCATCAGCGTTTCGTGGGTGCCTACCTCCATCACGCGCCCATGTTTCAGCACGACGATCTGGTCGGCTTTGCGGATGGTGGAGAGTCGGTGGGCAATGACGATGGCCGTGCGGTTCGCCATCAGCCGGGCAAAAGCTTCCTGGATGAGGGCTTCGGTCTCTGTGTCCACGGCGGAGGTGGCTTCGTCCAGAACGAGGATGCGGGGATCGGCCAGGATGGCCCGGGCGATGGAGAGCAACTGACGCTGACCGATGCTGAACTGCGCTCCCCGTTCGCTGGCGACGGTGCTGTAGCCCTCGCTCAATTTCATAATAAAGTCATGGCAATTGGCCATTTTGGCGGCGGCGATGACCTCCTCGTCCGTGGCGTCAGGACGACCGTAGCGGATGTTGTGGGCCACAGTGTCGGTGAAGATAAATGGTTCTTGCAGCACAACACCGATCTGATCGCGCAGGGAGCGCTGGGTGACTGTGCGCAGATCGTAGCCGTCCACGGTAATGCGCCCGCCGATCACATCGTAGAAGCGGCAGAGCAGGGAGGCAATCGTCGTCTTGCCGCTGCCCGTCTGCCCCACCAGGGCCACCAGTTGCCCCGGCTCAATCGTCAGATTCACATCCCGCAATACCCGTTTGGTCTCGTCGTAGCCAAAGTCCACGTGTTCGAAGACGACCCGCCCACTGATCCGGGGCAGATTCACGGAGTCGGGTCGGTCCTGTACAGTCTGGCGGGCGTCCAGCAGTTGAAAGACCTTCCCCGCCGAGGCCAGGGTTGCCTGCATCACCACATAGAGATTGGTCAGGGTACTGATGGGTCCCCACAGATTGTTGATGTAGGCGGTGAAAGCGACCAGCGTGCCGACGGTCAACGCGTCCCCACCCAGCCCCAACTGATTGGCCGCCACGAAAAGGACAATCACCAGGGCGGCGCTGCGGGTAATCTCCACCAGTGGGGAGAACCAGGCCTGCAAACGGATGACGCCTATCCACTCAGTCACCACCCGGTCGTTGGCCTGATGGAACTGGCCCAGATTGAACTCCTCCCGCACAAATGCCTGGATCACCCGCATTCCTGCGATATTCTCGGCCAGGAAAATGTTGAAGCGGGTCATGTTTTCCCGCACCCGATCCCAGCCGTTGTAGAGCCGGGGGCGCATATAGAGGCCGATGACCGTCAGGATGGGCAGCATAAAGAGGGCGATGAGGGTCAGCACCGGGTTGATGGCGAACATCAGCGCGATGACGATAATCCCCGACATTACGTCGTTGACCACATTCGCCATCTGGTTGGTCAGAAAATCGTTGAGGGTGTTGGCGTCGCCGATGAAACGGGTCATGGTCTTGCCCACTGGTTCCCGCTCGTGGAAGGTGAAGGAGAGGTTGACCACGTGCTGGAACAACTGATGGCGCAGGTCTACCAGAATGCTCAGGCTGACCCGTTGGATGAGCAAAGAGCGGGCCAGCACACCCAGCCAGACGAGGGAGTGGGCCACCGCAGCCAGGCCCAGAAGCGGCAGAAAGCCCTCTCGCCTGCCCACGGCAATGTGATCGTCAATGAGGATACGGTCAATATAGGGATAAAACTGGGAGATCGTCACGCAGATGGCATAGATGAAAAGCGTCGCTGTCATCCGTCGCCGGTAGGGGCGTAGATAACCAAAGAGACGACGCAACGTCGAGCCCATAGGCGGCGGCGCGTCCATGTCCTGCATGGCGATTGGTTTGACGAGAGAACGAAGCATTGGGTTGTCCTGGTTGCAAGTGACAGGTGGCAGGTGGCAGGTGGCAGGTGGCGGGTGGCAGGTGACGGGTGGCAGGTGGCAGGTGGCAGGTGGCACGTGGCACGTGGCAGGTGACAGGTGACAGGTGACGGGTGGCAGGTGGCGGGTGGCAGGTGGCGGGTGGCGGGTGGCGGGTCTCCAGTTGTCACCTGCAACTTTCCACTTGCCAGCTGCCACGCTTCTATACTTTCACACCCTCTATCGTCGGCGCGGTCCCCAAAATGTCGGTCACCGACTCTTCCGCGTTCATCTGCTGCATCTCCAGCACGTGGGCATAATAGCCCCCGGCCTCGGCCAGTTCATCGTGGCTGCCGATTTCGACGATTTCGCCGTCACGCAGGACGACGATACGGTCGGCCCGCTGGGCCGTGGCCAGCCGGTGGGCGACGAGGATCGTCGTGCGCCCCTGCATCACTTCGCTGATGGCGGATTGGAGCAGCCGCTCGGTTTGTGAATCCACCGCCGACATGGAATCATCCAGAATCAGAATCCGGGGGTCCAGGAGCATAGCGCGGGCAATCGCCACCCGCTGGCGCTGACCACCGGACAGCCCCACACCCCGCTCGCCGATGCGGGTGTTGTAGCCCTCGGCCAGTTCGCTGATAAAGTCGTGGGCCTGGGCCAACTTCGCCACCCGCTCGATATCGGCCTGGGTAGCATCCGGGCGGCCAAAGGCGATATTTTCCCCAAGTGTAGCGCTGAAAAGGAGGGTGTCCTGGGAGACCATCCCAATCTGACGGCGTAAACCCTGCAAGTCCATCTCTCGCACGTCGATACCGTCGATCAGCACCTGACCATTGGTCGGGTCGTAGAAACGCCCGATCAGGTGAATGAGTGTGCTCTTGCCGCTGCCAGTGGCACCGACCACGGCCAGGGAGGAACCCGCGGGGATGCGCAGATTCACATCCTTCAGCGTTTTGGCGATAGAAGTGGGATAGCTGAAGTTGACGTGGCGATATTCGATCTCGCCCTGAATGGTGTGAGTTTGGGCCGGTTCAGAACCGTCCGGGGAGTGGATGGCGACCGGTTCGTCCATCAGTTCAAAAATGCGCACCGCGGCGGTGGCCGTCTGGCTGAAGCTATTGAGTTGGGTTCCCAGCGCGTTGACCGCGCCCATCAGCAGCAGGCTCAGACTGAGGATAGCCACCAGCGTGCCCAGGGTAATATCTCCATCCATCACCTGATAGCCGCCCATCAGAATCAGCCCCAACTGCATAAAGCGGGGCAGGCTGCCGATGATCGCCCAACGCTTGGACCAGGCGTCGTGGATGCCCAGACTACCCATACGTACAGCCTGCTGTACTTCCTCAAACTTGCCTCGGGCCTGATCTTCCTGGGCAAAGGCTTTGACAACTTTGATACCGCTCAGGCTGTCCTGCAGGGTGGCGGACATCTGAGCGATGCGTTCGTGCTGCTGCTGCCAGGGCTTGGTGAGGACCTCATGCGCGTAGTACATCCCCAGCCCGGAGATGAGGACGGGAATGATGGCGATGGCGGAAAGGAGCGGGTCTTGCTGGAAAAAGACAATGCCGGAGAGGATAATCGTGAAGATGTGGCTTGTAGATTCAACCAGAATCTGGGAGAGGAAGATGCGTGTACTCTCCACGTCGCTGCTCACCCGGCTCATCAGCCGCCCGGTCTGCTCTTTGTCATAAAAGCTGTAGGGCAGGGCCAGGAGTTTGCGGTAGAGCGCGGCCCGCACGTCAGTCATCACCAACTGGCCCAGACGGTTCTGTCCGTAGGAGTAGTACCAGGTGGAGGCGGCCCGCCCACCAGTCACCACCAGCAGCAGGCCCAGATAGGGCAGGAGAAGGTGTAGCTGCTTCTGGTCGATCACCTCATCCACAATGGCTTTGATGACCAATGGCGCAACAGTGAGCATCCCCGACAAAAAGATATTGACCGCCATCAGAATAATCAACAGTTTGCTGTGGGGCTTGAGGAATCCAAAGAGCCGTCGCATGGGATCAGGACCAATCGTCTGGGAGCATCGATAACGCAGTCGTTGCGCAAATGATCATACCCGTAGACGGCGAATGTGGCAAGTCTATTTCATCCTGACGATATACATTTGTAAAACCAGATACGGCGATCGAATCCGTAGATTTGGTCGCTGTATCTGAGAAATGATCCCCTCCAAGCACGACAACGACGAGCAACTTTTATTCTCGCGGCAAGATGCTATAATGGAGTCACCATTCTATTCCATCCCACCCAAAAGGAACCCCATTCATGCGTATCACCGAAATTCGTACAATCGTCAGTTGGGCTGGCCTGCGCAATTGGGTCTTTGTCCAGGTGCGCACGGACACGGACCTCTATGGCTGGGGGGAGGGGACACTGGAAGGCAAGGAACGCACGGTCGAGCAGGCCATCCACCAGTTGGCCGAAGGGTTGATCGGTCAGGACCCCCTCGCCGTCGAGCATCACTGGCAGGTACTCTACCGCCACGGCTTCTGGCGGGGAGGAGTCGTGCTGAACTCTGCCTTAGCCGCCCTGGATCAGGCCCTGTGGGATATACGGGGCAAGGCCTGGGGCGTGCCTGTCTACCGGCTGCTGGGCGGGCCGACGCGCCAACATCTGCGGGTCTATACCCATGTGGGCATCTACCAGCCACAACTGATGATCGAAGACGCCCTGCGCGATGTGGCGGACGGCTACACCGCCATGAAGACCGGGGCCTGGGCCGGGGATTCCCGTCTGCCCGAAGTCGAACGCATTGCCGCCTTTGCCGAGCGCATCGGTGCATTGCGCCAGGCCGTTGGACCGAAGATCGATATAATGGTGGACGATCACGGGCGAGGGCGGCCCTCCAGCGGCGTGCGGCTGATGCAGGCGCTGGAGCCTTTCGATCTCTTCTTTCTGGAGGAGCCGACCCAGCCCGACGACGTGGAAGGGCTGGCCCGGGTGCGCGCCGCCAATCCCAAAATGGACCTGGCGACCGGCGAGCGGCTCTACTCTAAGTGGGACTTCCGTTCCCTGCTGGAACAGCGGCTGGTGGATGTGATCCAGCCCGACCTCTGCCACGCGGGTGGCATCAGCGAATGCAAGAAGATTGCCGCCATGGCCGAAGCCTATTACGTCAATGTGGCCCCCCACAATCCCCAAGGGCCGGTCGCTACCGCAGCCGCTGCCCATCTGAGTATGGCCATCCCCAATTTCCACATTCTCGAATTCGTGCGCAGCGAACCCTACCGGGATCAGGCGTTGACTGAGCCGTGGGTAGTGGAGAAGGGCAATCTGCTTGTGCCAGAGCTGCCCGGCCTCGGCGTCGACCTGAACGTGGAGACGCTGCAAGCCAGCACGCCCCGGCTCTCCCGCATCCCCCGGGATGCCTTCGCCGCGGATGGCAGTGTTTTCGATGTATAATCCAAACAACACGCACACGAAACAATCTCTGAATCTCCCCATCTCAAATGCCGAGCAGAGATTGGGAGATTGAAGAGATTTCTGACTACCTGTACTATCCAAAAGGAGAAACCCATGTCCAGAGAAGTGAACGTTTTGGTTGACATCCGCGCCCTGGTGGGCGAAGGCGCGTTGTGGGATGAACAGGCGCAACTATTCTATTGGGTGGATATTATGTCCAACGCCCTCTACGTCTACGATCCGGCCACGGGCCAGAACCGCCATTACGACATCGGCCAGCATGTGGGCACGGTTGTCCTGCGTCAATCCGGCGGGGTAATGCTGGCCCTGGCCAATGGCTTTGCCGAATACGATCTGGCAAGCGGTAAATTGACGATTCTGGGCGACCCGGAAAGCCACCTGCCCGGCAACCGCTTCAACGACGGTAAGTGCGATCCGGGCGGGCGCTTCTGGGCGGGTACAATGGCCTATGCCAACCAGTCTACCCAGGGCAGTCTCTATCGGTTGGACGCGGATTTGTCCGTACACAAGATGCTCGGCAATATCGCCATCTCTAATGGCATTGTCTGGAGCCACGACAAGCGCACAATGTACTATATCGACACAATGGTCCACAACGTGCGCGCCTTTGACTACGACAACGCCAGCGGCGATATCAGCCACGAACGGGTGGTCATCCCTGAATCCCAGGAGATGAGAATGCCCGATGGCATGGCGATCGACGCCGACGGAAATCTATGGGTGGCCCACTTTGGCGGCGGCTGTGTCCGTTGCTGGAATCCCCATACCGGGCAACTAATCGATCAGATCGACCTGCCTGCCAAGCAGATCACCTCCTGCGCCTTTGGCGGTGCGGAACTGGACACCCTCTTCATCACCTCTGCAGCGATAGGCCTGGACGCGGCGGCGCTGGCCAAGCAGCCTCTGGCCGGGTCGCTCTTTGCCGTCAAACCGGGGGTGAGGGGCGTTCCGACGTATCGGTTTGCCGGATAATTTGTAGGTTGGGTTCTCCCGGCAAGGCGAGATTGTCTACAAAGCGACGAGCGCCGGGAGAACCCAACACGGACCCACCTTTCGTTACGTTTCCACCAGGACTGTTGGGTTGTTTCTGCGCGATCTTAGAGGGAAGATAGAGTCGTTTTCTGCCGAAACAACCCAACCTACAGAGTAAACGCTTATGACCACCCGCCTCTACTACGACGACGCCTATCTTGCCGCCTTCACCGCCGCTGTGATCGAACGCTTAACAGTGGACGGCCACTCTGCCGTGCGCCTGGACCGCTCGGCCTTTTATCCCACATCTGGGGGACAAGCCCACGACACGGGTACGCTGGACGGTGTGGCGGTGATCGATGTGCGGGTGGCCGAGGATGGAGGAGTGCTCCATCTGTTAGCCGGACCGCTGGCAGAGGAGGCAGCGCAAGTCAGCGGCGTCCTCGACTGGCCCCGGCGCTTTGACCACATGCAGCAGCACAGCGGCCAGCACCTGCTCTCCCAAGCGTTCGACCGGCTGCTGGGGCTGGAGACTATCTCCGTCCATTTCGGCGAAGAAATCTGCACTGTCGATCTGGCCGGGGAGACGCTGGACGCGGAGAGTCTGGCTGCGGTGGAACGCCACGCCAACGAAGTCGTCTGGGAGAACCGGGCGATTCGGGCCTATGAAGTGGCTGACGCTGAATTGGCATCGATCCCCCTGCGCCGTGCGCCCAAAGTGACAGGGAAAATCCGTATCGTCGAAATTGATGGCTACGACTGGTCTGCCTGTGGGGGAACCCACGTGGAAGGTACGGGCGGCATCGGCCCCATCTCTCTGCTGCGGGTGGAGCGGAGCAAAGCAAACACTTCGACAAGCCCAGGCCAGCGCAGCCGGGTCTATTTCGTCTGCGGCGCGCGGGCGGTGGCCGATAGTCGCCGTCGCCGCCAATGGCTGGCCGACGCAGCCGCGCTGCTTGACACGGCTGTGGAAGAGGTGCCTGCCCTGCTGCTGGCTCGCCAGGAGCGGATGAAGGAGCAGGACCGGCTGTTGCGGGTTATGCAAGAGGAATTGCTGGGCTATCGGGCGCAGAGCCTGTTGGCCGAAGCGGAGCGAGTGGGCAATCTGCGGCTGGTTGCGCGAGTCCTGGTGGATCTCGATCCAGCCGGGTTGAAGAGTCTGGCCGCGGGGCTGGTGGCAAAGTCCGGTGTCGTGGCCCTGCTGGCCTGTGGCGCAGAGGGCAAAGGCACGGCGATTTTTGCCCGCTCGGCGGATGTGGAGCTCCACGCGGGCCAACTTCTGCGGGCCATTCTGCCCCGATTTGGCGGAAGCGGGGGTGGTCGCCCGGACTTTGCCCAGGGGGGCGGGGTGGATGGGGAGCGGTTGGGGGAATTGGTCGAGGCAGCGCGGCGGGAAGTGGGTGAACAGTTGAACGGTTGAATAGTGCCGAACTTCCCGATCAACTATTCAACCTCCGGGCCGCCTCAATTCTCCGCTCCCGCACAGCCCCAGCGTCCACGCCCAACACCGTCCCCCATTCATCATCAGTACTTGACCAACCACCATAGCCGCCTGCATGCGCTGGCTGCTGCCGTAGCGCAGCAGTTGGGCGTAGAGATTCTCGGCTGTGACTGGGGAAGGGAAGGTCAGGGCGATCGTTTGCAGATCGGCTGGGCAAGCGGGTGGGTTCGGAAGGATTGTGACCAGCAGTTGGGCAGAGTGCAACTGAATCGTTCAGCAGTCCAATCCATTTTTTGGATTTCTCCCAAGCTGCCTCAAATATGAGTGACTGACTACGGACAATGAACGTGCTATAATGAGACTATCTGTAGTGATCAGTCTGATCATGAAAAAAGCTGGACGCAGATAACCGCTGAAAACGCAGATTTTTGGCTCTGGATCAGTGTCAATCCGCGTGAATCAGCGTCCCATTTTCTGTTCTATCATCATTCTGATCAGTACATATAATGAGACTATCAATACAAATTGTGTTCAGAAACGGAAAAGTGTATGACGCCAGTGCGTATCTATTTGGATACAAGCGTTTACAATCGACCTTTCGACGATCAGCAACAGCCGCGCATTTGGCTGGAAACGATGGCGTTGTCGGTCATTCCTCAAATGATAGAATCGGGCGACTGTGTGCTTGTTACCTCATCGGTTGTAGCTTACGAAACAAGCAAGAATCCCCACGCAGAACGCAGGGCTTGGGTAGGACGAGTCACTGCTTTGGCGGGCGAATTCGTGAACGTAAATCCTGCAATTCGTCAGCGGGCGATAGTGCTTGAAAGATTTGGAATCAATGCATTGGATGCGTTACATATGGCTAGCGCTGAATCGGTAACGGTTGATTTCCTATTGACCTGTGATGACCGGCTGATTCGACGCTACCGGCAGATTGGAAACACGAAAACGAAAGTTGCTGATCCTGTGACATTTGTTCGGGATCATGACGAGCAAGAAATGGAGGCAGTACAATGAGTGTTTTGGTGGTACCAGATATGCAGATTATGCAGGAAGCCAATCGCCTGCTGATGGAGCGATTTAGTCCCGCAAAACTTGTGCGTCTATGGGCGATCTGGCAATCGGGAGGCGGAGACTATCTGGCCTGGCGGGAAGAAGCATTTGCCGATGCGACCGTTGATCAACTGTATGAAGAAATTGCTGCTTATCAGGTAAGTGAACTTATCTCTACCAGCGCATAGAATCCGAGCCGCAAGGAGCCGTGACGCATGACAAAGCTACGCACGTTCAAATCAATTGACGATACAAAGAACGCCCTTTCCCAGCAGCAATACATTTCCAGCGACGAAATCGCTACCACTACTTTCCTGGCCCAGCAGTTGCAGAAGCCTCTGCTCGCCGAAGGGCCAGCTGGGGTGGGCAAGACCGAACTGGCCAAGGCGATTGCCAGCGCTACCGGGCGCAGACTCATCCGCCTGCAATGTTATGAGGGGCTGGACGAGACAAAGGCGCTCTACGAGTGGGAATATGCCAAACAATTGCTCTATACCCAACTCTTGCGCGACCAGTTGGCCCAGACCCTCTCCGGCGCGGCCAATCTGACCGAGGCTGCTGACCGGCTGGCCGGTGAGGAAGATGTTTTTTTCTCCATGCGTTTTCTGCTGCAACGCCCTCTGCTCCAGGCCATTCTGAGCGAAGAGCCAGTGGTGTTGCTCATTGACGAAATTGACCGGGCCGATGCCGAGTTCGAGGCTTTTTTGCTGGAGATTTTGAGCGATTTTCAGGTCAGTGTGCCTGAGTTGGGGACTCTCGTCGCCAAACACATGCCGATTGTGCTGCTGACCAGCAACAATACCCGGGAACTGAGCGAAGCGCTGAAACGGCGCTGCCTCTACCTCTTCATCGGCTACCCAGATTTGGAACAGGAGTTGGGTGTTGTGCGTCTGAAAGTGCCCCAATTGGCCCCCAAACTGGCCCAACAGGCCGTCGATCTTGTCCAGCGCCTGCGCGGGATGGACCTGCGTAAGTCGCCCAGCATCAGCGAAACCCTGGACTGGGCCCGGTCTCTGGTGGCGCTCAACGCCACCGCTCTGGACCAGAAAACCCTGGAAACGACAATGAGTGTCCTTCTCAAACACGAGAGCGACCTGCGCAAAGTCCAGCGCCAGTTGGGCCGGGCCAGGGGTGAAAGCGAAGGCGGTGGCGGTGGAGAAGAAGAGTCTCGGCGGCGGGGCAGACGGAATAACTAACGTATTGCGTATTTCGTATTGCGTAGGTTAGGACGACTCTTCGGCTTTTGTCGATTGGGTGTTTGTGACGAAATTATGGGAGCATCACCCAGAACCAATTGTGCGATGCTCCTCAATCGCCACTACTTACGCAATACGAAATACGCAATACCTCCTGTGTCGAGTTGTCAGTATCTTCGGAGGTATTCCCAATGGAAGAACGCATCGTCAAATTCATCGCCGCCCTCCGCTCCGGCGGTGTGCGGGTCAGCCTGGCCGAGAGCGCGGATGCCTTTCGGGCGGTGGATAATCTGGGCATTCAGGAGCGGGAGGCATTCCGGCTCAGCCTGCGCGCCACACTGGTCAAAGAAGCCGCGGATTTGGGCACCTTTGAGGAGCTGTTCCCCCTCTTTTTCGACGGCACAGAAGCGCCACCGCTGATGAACCTGACCGAAGATTTGACCGAAGAAGAAGCGGCGATGCTGGCTGAGGCTCTGCGTCAGTTTGGCGAACACCTGCGCGAGATGCTGGAACGGCTGCTGCGGGGTGAGCAGTTGAGCAAAGAGGAGTTGGAGCGGCTGGGCCAGATGGTGGGGTTGAACCAGGCCGACGATCTACGCTATCGGGAGTGGATGGCCCGGCGGATGCAGCGTGCCCTTCAATTCGACGAAGTGCGCAAGGCGATGGATGAGATCGCCAAACTGATGGCCCAGATGGGGATGAACAAAGAGCGGATGGAGCAGATGCGCCAATTGATTCAGGCCAACATGCAGGGGCTGGAAGAACAGTTGCGCCAGTTCGCCGGGCAGAAGATCGCTCAAAACATGAGCGAGCAGCGCCCGCAAGATGCACTGGACGGGCTGATGGACCGCCCCTTCAACGCGCTCTCCGACGACGATATGCACAAACTGCGCAAAGAAGTGCGCAAGCTGGCTGCGCTTTTGCGCAGCCGGGTGGCTCTGCGCCAGAAGCGGGCCAAGACCGGTCAACTGGACGCCAAAGCGACGATTCGGGCCAACTTGCGCCACGGCAGCGTCCCCTTCGACATCAAACACCGGGACCGCAAAGTCAAACCCAAACTGGTGGTCATCTGCGACATCAGCACATCCATGCGCTACTGCTCGGAACTAATGCTCAGTCTGGTCTACGAATTGCAGGATCTGGTCACAAAGACCCACGCCTTCGCCTTTATCGACCATTTGGAATATATCACGCCGGATCTGCAGGGGAGGGACGCCAATGAGGCTATCGGCCAGGTGTTAGTCCGTATGCCGCCGGGCTACTACAGCACGGATATGGGCAACGGCCTGCAAAACTTTGCCGACGGTCACCTGGACACTATCGATAGCCGAACGACGCTGATTGTGGTGGGCGACGGACGCAACAACTACAACGATCCCCGGTTGGATATTTTCGGGATGATGGCCCGGCGTGCCCGACGCACTCTCTGGCTCAACCCGGAGATGCCGATGATGTGGGGGAGCGGCGACAGCGATATGCTGGAATACGCGCCCATTTGTGATACGATTTTGCAGGTGAGTACGCTGGCCGAGTTGACCGCCGCGGTGGATCGGATGCTGGTGGAGAAGTAGGTGGTGGCAGGTGGAAAGTTGCAGATCAGGCATCGTTAGAATCTCTGGATAAGGTCGGTATCTATGAATGCTAGTTTGATTGAACGGATGGAAATAGAGATCAGCCAACTCGCTTTATCTGACCAACTTTGGTTGCTGGAGCGTTTGATTCAGCGCATTCGCAAACGGACATTGCGGACACGTCCAGCGCTGGAGACGCAACTGGCAGCGATGGCCTATGATCCGAATATGCAACGCGAGTTGAAAGCGATTGAGGCCGAGTTCGCAACAACCGAAGCCGACGGGTTAGGGGTAAATGGATGAGTGTTCAGCGCGGAGATATTTACTTCGTCAATCTGAACCCAGTGCAGGGCCGCGAACAGGCTGGGCAACGTCCAGTCTTGGTACTTTCGATTGATGCGATCAATCGGTTGCCGCTGGTTGTGACAGTCATTGTCGGCACAAAAGGGGAAAATCTGCCGCGCGACTACTCGACGAACGTGCGCATAAGTGGGGCGGAGAGTGGCCTGCCGATGGAAACAGTCTTTTTGTGTTTTCAAATTCGTTCGCTCGATGTCAGTCGGTTTCCGGCTACGCCTGCGGGCCAAGTGGCGGGGACCGTTCTTGAACAAGTCGAAGATGCTGTACGTTACTGTCTTGGGCTGTAGTGGGCTTCCCGCATGACCAGGAAAATTGCTATGCAAAGACACAAACTCTTGACTCCCAGACGGCTGTTGACAGCGCTTCTTTTGTGCATCGCACTGTTGGCACTGGCAGAGCGGCTTAAACCCGTTGCTCACCTCTACGCCGCGCCCACAGCCCAGAACCCCATCCCCTGCCGCCCAGACCTGACCAGCCCGACTGGCCTGCCTGCGCTCCAATCCCCAGCTATCTTCACCGATCCCTGTGTCTCACCCAATCCCCAATCCCCAATCTCCGATCCCCAATCTCCAGCCCCCAATCCCCAATCCCCTGTCGTCATCCGCATCCCCTTTACCGACGAGACCGCGCTGCGCCCGCTGACTGGCAATTTGGACGTCTGGGAGGTCAACCGGCAGACGGGGGAAGTGGTGGCGTTGGTCTATCCGGCGCAGGAAAGATGGCTGCAACTGCTGGGCTACGCGTGGATTGTTGACGCCGAGATGACCGCCACCCTCGCCCGTCCCGCCGCCCGCAACGCCGAGCAGACCAGCGGCATTCCCGGCTACGCCTGCTACCGGACAGTGGGCGAGACCTTCGCCAGTCTGTCTCAACTGGCCGCGGACAAGCCGGAGATCGCTCAGTGGATCGACATCGGCGACAGCTACGACAAAGTGACACCGGGTGAGCCCGCGGGTTCGGATATCCACGCGCTGGTACTGACCAATCAGAATTCCAGGGTGACGGAAAAGGGCAAATTTGTGCTGGTTGCGGCCATTCACGCCCGAGAGTATGCCACCGCGGAACTGGCTGCCCGCTTTGCGGAAAAGCTGGTCGCAGGCTACGGCGTGGACCCGGACATCACCTGGCTGCTCGACTACAACGAAATTCATATCGTTCCCCAGGCCAACCCGGACGGGCGCGGCTGGGCCGAACAGGGCTATTCCTGGCGCAAAAACACGGATCGACCCGCCACCTGCGCTTCGTCGCCCAGCAACGCGCCCTACTCCTTTGGCGTAGACCTGAATCGCAACAGCACATTTCTGTGGGGCACGTGCGGAGAAGGCTGTTCCTCCAGCGATCCGTGCAGTGTCATCTACCGGGGCTCATCGCCTGGCTCCGAGCCGGAGGTGCAGGCCATCCAGGCTTATATGCGCAGCGTCTTCGCCGACCAGCGTGGGCCGAATTACACCGACGCCGCACCCCTTGACACAAATGGCGTCTTTATTTCGCTGCACTCCTACGGCAATCTGGTGATCTATTCCTGGGATCACACGGGCAGCGACGCACCCAATATGGAGCAGTTGCGCCGATTGGGGCGCAAGTTTGGCTACCACAACCGCTACAGCGTCTGCAATACATCCAACTGTCTCTATGCGGTGGACGGCAGCACGACTGATTTTGCCTACGGCGAATTCGGCGTCGCCACCTATACTTTCGAGGTCGGGACCAGCTTTTTCCAAAGTTGCTCCTATTTTGAAAGTTTTATCGTTCAACAGAATCTGGACAGCCTGCTCTACGCGGCCAAAGCCGCCCGCCGTCCCTATCAGGTGGCCGCTGGGCCGGATACGCTTGCGGTTGCCCTGTCTGCCAGCCAGGTGGATGTGGGCCAGCCCATCACCCTCACCGCCACTGCCAACGATACCCGCTATTTTGCCAACGGCTACGGCGTGGAGCCGTCCCAGAATGTGGCCGTAGCCCGCTATACAATTGATAAGCCTTCTTGGGAGACATCCACCACCCATCTGCTTTCGCCAACCGACGGCACATTCAACGCTACCAGCGAAGGGGTGAGAGGGCTGATCGACACGGCTGGCTGGTGTCCGGGGCAGCACACCCTTTTTATTGAAAGTCAGGATGCCGCAGGCAATTGGGGACCACCCTCTGCCGCTTTTGTCAAAATCAACGGTGAGTCGGGTCTGGAACTGGAACTGGAACAGATGCCCGCCTCCGCCGATGTGATCTCAGGCGAAACCTTCACCCACACACTCACGCTAACCAATACTGGTACATTGCCCGCCTGCTTTACCCTCGTCATCCGTTCGTCCCAATGGCCTGCAACTGTCACAGACGCAACGGTTTCCTTGCAACCTGACAGCACCGTCAGCCTGCCTGTCACCGTCAATATCCCCCTCACCGCCAGCATCGGTATGACGAACGTGACGGTTGTGGATATTTCTACCCTCCAGCCGCCTCTGGTGCGCACGGCCACTCTGCAAACCGTTGTGACCAAAGAACCGACGAGCGAGCCTGGCGGAACACCCGCCCCGATCTTTTTCCCCTGGATTCGCAACGAATGAGAATTGACGCGGAAATGAACAAAAATCGAACCCCGCAAAATAGCATTTCTCCCTTTTACTGGCTATAATGGCTGGACTTGTCAGGGGCTCGCTTTTTGAGAAAAGGTGAACTCCTGACCAAAATCCGACCAGACACGCGCTCCTTCCCCAACGAAGTCGATTGCGTCCGTGTCCCATTTGCGAAGGAGAAACTCAATGGCGAAAATGCGAGCCGACTTTATCTGGATGAACGGCGAAATCATTCCGTGGGACCAGGCCCAGGTCCACGTCTTTACCCACGCCCTGCACTACGGCAGCAGCACTTTTGAGGGCATTCGGGCCTACGAGACACCGGACGGTCCGGCCATCTTCCGCGGGCGGGAGCATTACGAACGGCTGCTCTTTAGCTGCAAAGTGGCCCACATCCCCTCCCCGCTGACTGTGGACGAGTGGATGGATGTGACGATTCTGGTCTTGCAGGCCAACAATCTGCGCAGCGCTTATGTGCGCCCGCTGGTCTTCCGGGGCTACAACACCCTGGGCGTGGATGGCCGGGGCTGCCCGGTGGATGCGATTGTGGCGACGGTTCCCTGGGGACGCTATCTGGGCACAGATGCGATTGAGAACGGCATCGACGTGCAGGTGAGCAGTTGGCGGCGGATGGCCCCCAATATGCTCAGCCCCATGGCGAAGATCGGCGGTCAGTACATCTCCAGCCAGAATATCGTCATCGAAGCCAAAGACAACGGCTTCACCGAAGGCATCGCCCTGGACGGCAACGGCCAGATCAGCGAAGGCAGCGGCGAGAATATCTTCATCATCCACAAGGGCGTCATCTACACCCCGCCTCTTTCCAGCAGTATTCTGGGCGGCATCACCCGGGACAGCGCGATGACCATCGCCAAAGACCTGGGCTACGAAGTGAAGGAAGCGTCCATGAGCCGGGAGATGCTCTACATGGCCGACGAGATTTTCTTCACTGGAACCGCGGCCGAGATCACCCCCGTGCGCTCAGTGGACCGGATGCCCGTGGGCGACGGCAAGCGCGGACCCATCACCAAAGCCGTGCAGGATGTCTTCTTCGGCATTGTGGAAGACGGCGCGCCGGACAAATGGAACTGGCTGACCCATGTGAAGTTGGGCTGATTTGGCCCTGTTCGCAAAACAGGAGTATCGAAGCAGTGACACAATTGACACTGACTATCCCAAAGGATCTTCCGTTTCTGCTCAAAATGTCGGATGACGATTTTGCGCGGGAGATGCAGATGTTACTTGCGGTCAAGCTTTTTGATATGGGAAAGCTAACATCAGGTAAAGCCGCAGAAGTGGCTGGGGTATCCCGTGTGCTGTTTCTGCATCTGCTGGAGCGATACGGCGTGGCAGCCATCAATTTGGATGCGAGAGAGGCAAAGTACGAGGTGGAGGCAGCCAGACGACTGATAAATTGCGTTCCTTCGGTTTTCGGGCTAGTACACTGCGGTGCAAATGACTATGCTGATAAATCGCTCCCGCCGGGTCCGTGACCCGGCGGCGTCTGGTGGGCACCCGCCGCCGGTCACGGACCGGCGGGGAGCAGGAACCGCACAGGTATTTACGCCGCAGTGTACTAGTGATGCGCTGATCGCAACTGTGCTTGCCTCTGCTGGTGAATAGGCAGAAAAAGAGAGGGCCAGACTTTTTGTCTGGCCCTCTCTTTTTCTGCGTCAATGACAGTCAATAGACCGCAGCGTGTTGGGTTCTCCCGGCGCAGGCTGGTCGCGTAGATGGCGCGCTCTTGCCGGGAGAACCCAACCTACTATCTGTTTTATCGAGGACTCATCTCCAACACCGCTGCGCCCCAGGTCAGCCCTGCGCCAAAGGCCACGAGCATCAGCCGATCCGTGGGCAGGATGCGCCCGCTGTCGAGATTTTCGGTCAGGGCCAGGGGAATCGAGGCGGCGGAGGTGTTGGCGTAGCGCTCGATGTTGACGACGAAGCGTTCCAGCGGAAAGTCCATCAGCTTGGCCGCGGTCTGGATGATGCGCAGATTGGCCTGATGGGGCACAATCCAGTCCATATCGGCCAGGGTCATCCCGGCTTTGGCCGCAGCCTGCGCACAGGCAGGGCCGACGACCCGAGTGGCAAATTTGAAGACCTCCCGCCCGTTCATCTGCACATACTGCTGGCGATTGTCCAGTACCTCCTGGCTGAAGGGCCGGGCCGAACCGCCCCCGTGCATAATAATCTGCTCGCTCTGGCTGCCGTCCGAGCCGAGGACGAAGCTGCGCAGCCCGCAGGGGCGATCCGTCGCCTGCACCACCACCGCGCCGGCCGCATCCCCAAAGAGCACACACATGGAGCGGTCGGTCCAGTCCACAAAGCGGCTGAGCAGCTCCACCCCCACCACCAGAATATTGCGATAGGCGCCGCTGTGGATGAATTGATAGGCCGTACTCAGCGCGTAGACAAAGCCCGTGCAGCCGGTGACAACGACGAAGGCGGGCACATCCGTCGCGCCCAGGCTGTGCTGCAACTGGCTGGAGACCGGCGGCGTGTGGTGATCCGGTGTGGAGGTGGCGACGATAATCAGGTCCAATTCCGTAGCAGCGATGCCCGCCTTGGCCAGCGCGGCCCGGCTGGCGTTGAGGGAAAGGGTGCAGGTCGTCTCGTCGGGCGCGGCAATGCGCCGTTCCCGAATGCCTGTGCGCTGGACGATCCACTCGTCGCTGGTTTCCAGTTCCGGCGGCAGATCGAAATTGGTCAATATCTTCTCCGGGGCGTAGGCGCCCCAACCGGTGATCTGCCCGTAGATGGGTGTGTGTCCGTTGTTCAATGGGTTTCTCCTGGGAAGTACCGCCGCTGGCGCGGGGATGTCTTCAGTGTACTCGGCCTGGACAGGAGCGTCAAACGCATTCTTACTTCCCAATCGTTGCAGGGCCGCGCCAAGAATGCTAAAATCGGACAAGTGACTCCACTCATTTTCTGGGAAGCCCTGCCGATGAGCAACTACTACGACGAAGCCGTTATCCTCAGCGCTGCCCGCACGCCGGTGGGCCGTTTGCAGGGCACTCTGGGCGCTCTCTCCGCCGCGCAGTTGGGCGCGGCTGCCGTGCGTGCCGCGGTGGAGCGGGCCAACCTGCCGGACCCCGCCGATGTTGACGAAGTACTGATGGGCAACGTCGTGGCCGCGGGGCTGGGCCAGAACATCGCCCGCCAGTGCGCCATCCACAGCGGTCTGCCCGTCAGTGTGGGCGCAACGACCGTCAACAAAGTCTGTGGGGCCAGCCTGAAAGTGGCGATGCTGGCAACCCAGGCCATCCGGTTGGGCGACGGCGATCTCTTCGTTGTGGGTGGGGTGGAGAGTATGAGCAACGCGCCCCATCTGGTGGACGGGCGTATGAACCAGCTGCGCTACGGCAGCGGCCAACTGCGCGACGCGCTGGTGGTGGACGGTCTCTGGTGCGCCTTTGAGGATTGGGCGATGGGCCACGCGGCCGAATTTATTGCCGACGAGTACGAAGTGACGCGCGAGGCGATGGACCGCCACGCGCTGGAAAGCCACCGCAAGGCCATCGCCGCCATTGACACCGGAAAATTCAAAAAAGAGATCACCCCCGTCGCCGTGACCGGACGCAAAGGGCAGGTGACGCTCGTGGATACGGACGAATCGCCGCGCCGGGATACGTCTCTGGAAGTTCTGGCAAAGTTGCCTGCCGCTTTCCGGGACGACGGACGGGTGACCGCGGGCAATGCGCCGGGACTCAACGACGCGGCGGCAGCGCTGGTCTTGGCCGGGGCGAAAAAAGCCGCGGCCATCGGCGCCATACCCCTGGCCCGTATCGCTGGCTATGCACAGGTGGCGGTGGAGCCGAAGTACATTTTTGACGTGCCGGCCAAAGCCATCAGCAAACTGCTGGACAAAATCGGCTGGACCCTGGCCGATGTGGATTTGATCGAACTCAACGAAGCTTTTGCGGCTCAGATTCTGGCAAACGGCTATGCCCTGGCCGATGCGGGCTGGGATTGGGCGAAGGTGAATGTGAACGGCGGTGCGATTGCCCTGGGCCATCCGTTGGGAGCGACGGGTGCCCGGCTGCTGACGACCCTCGTCCATGCCCTGCACGACCGGGGCTTGCAGCGGGGGATCGCTTCCCTCTGTCTGGGCGGCGGCGAGGCCGTGGCTGTGGCGATTGAGCGGATGGAGTAGGGATTGGGGATTGGGGATTAGGGATTGGGGACTGGGATGCGTTCGGTTGAGTTGCTGATTGTGGGGGCAGGGCCGTTTGGGCTGGCCATGGCGGCCCAGGCCCAGGCGGATGGAGTTGATTATCTGGTCGTGGGCAAGCCGATGGACTTCTGGCGTACGAATATGCCCGCGGGGATGTTTCTGCGCTCGGCCTGCGACTGGCATCTGGACCCGGTTGGTATCCACACGATTGAGGCTTTTCTGGCGACCCGTCACCAGAGACCCGCGGATGTGGAGCCGCTATCGTTGGAATTTTATCTGGACTACGCCTGCTGGTTTCAAGAGCAAAAAGGGCTGGTTATCGAGCCGGTGCTGGTGGAGCGGCTAGACCGCATCGACGGCAAATTTCAGGCGCAGATGGAAAACGGCGAGACGATTGGGGTGGCGAATGTGGTGTTGGCCCTGGGTTTTGGCAACTTTGCCCACATTCCTGAAAATTTGGCGGCTCTCCTGCCCCCTGGCCGCTACGCCCACAGCAAAGATTTGGTGGACTTTGCGCCTCTCGCTGGCAAGCGCATTCTGATTGTGGGCGGACGCCAGAGCGCCTTTGAGAGCGCGGCCCTCCTGCGCGAGGCCGGCGCGGCCCACGTCCACCTCTGCTACCGCCATCCCACACCCCGCTTCGAGTCGTCGGATTGGGGGCGGGCCAACCGCATTGTGGCCGGGCTGGCCGACAACCCCAACTGGTTTCGTGATCTGAGCGACGCGGAGAAAGACGACATCAACCACTGGTTCTGGACCGAAGGGCGGCTGAAACTGGAACCCTGGCTCTGGCCGCGCATCAACCAACCGAATGTCACCCTCTGGCCGCAGAGCCAACTGGCCGACGGTCAGGAGCAGGCCGACGGTGCGCTGCAGATTCGTTTGGAGAGCGGAGCGTCTTTCCTTGTGGATCAGGTACTCTTTGCCACGGGGTATGAGGTGGAGATGGGCCGGGTGCCCCTGCTGGCGCGGGGCAATCTGCTGGCGGAACTGGCGACATCCAACGGCTCTCCCCGGTTGGACGAGCATTTGCAGACGAACATTCCAGGGCTGTTTGTGACGAGCATCCCCGCGGTGCAGGACTTCGGCCTCTTCTTCGGTTTCACTATTTCTGCCCGGCTCTCCGCCCAACTGATGGGCCGGGGCATTCAGGGACGACTGGCGAACAGAAGAACTACAACCACAGAATACACCGGATGACGGAATGGTTACTTTTCAACGCAGAGATGCAAAGATGCAAAGAGAAAAGCGGTTTCTTTGCGCCTTCGCATCTTTGCGTTGAAATCTCCACCATCTGTCTGACCAGTACAGTATGCCGTGGTTAATTGAGCAGTCCAATCTGCGCTCATCAATCCAAATCACAAAAATCTGCGTCCCCTTTTTCTTATCACACTACGAGGTCATTCGATGAAATTAGCCAAGCAACTGGACAAATTGGGCACAGAGACCGCCTTCGCCGTCTCTGCCGCGGCCGCGGCCTGGGCCGCCAAAGGTCACAAAGTCTATCCCCTCCATCTGGGCGACATCAACCTGCCCACCCCGGCCAATATCGTGGAAGCCACCGCCAAGGCCATCGCCGACGGTTATACAGGCTACTGCGCCGGCGCAGGCATCGCTCCCCTGCGCGCAGTCCTGGCCGAGGATGTGGGCAGCAAACGGGGCGTGAAGTATGCGGCGGAGAATATCTCCGTCCAGCCCGGCGGCAAACCGGTCATCGGCAAATTCATCTCCGCGGTAATGAACCCCGGCGACGAAGTGCTCTATCCTAACCCCGGCTACCCCATCTACGAATCGCAAATTGAGTATCAGGGCGGGGTAGCTGTGCCCTACGGCTATGTGGAGACACCCACGGGTTTTGCCCTGGACCTGGACGAACTGAAGGCAAGCATCACCCCCCGCACAGTCGCCATCATCTACAACAACTACCAGAACCCGCTTGGTGCCCAGTCCACCCGGGCCGAGATGGAAGCAGTGGCGGAATTGGCGATTGCCAACGACCTTTGGGTGATGAGCGATGACGCCTACTATGAAATGCGCTACAGCGGCGATCCCCTCTGCATTGTCAACCTGCCGGGGATGCAGGAGCGCACGGTGATTCTTTACACCTGCTCCAAGCGTTTCGCCATGACCGGCTGGCGGCTGGGCGCGGCGATTGGGCCAAAACCCGTCATCGACGTCTTCAATAAACTGAACACCAACGCCGAGTCCTGCACCACCCACTTCATCCAGCACGCGCTGGTAGACGCCATCCCCGGCGACACCAGCGGACCCGACGCCATTGTGGAGACCCTGCGCGCCCGCCGCGATGCGGCTGTGGCTGGTCTCAACGCCATCGACGGCATTTCCATCGCCGCACCGGAAAGCACCTTCTACCTCTTCCCCAATGTCTCCAAAATTATGCAGCGTAAAGGGTTGACCGATGTCAATGACCTGATGCGGGGCGCGCTGGAGCAGGTGGATGTCTCGTTCTGCACCCGCAAGCACTTTGGCCGTCCCCTGCCCGGACGTGACAACAATTTCATCCGCTTTGCCTATTCGGGCATCGACGTGCCGGATATTGTCACCGGGTTACAACGGTTGAAGGGCTATTTCGAGGCGGCGTAATGTGACGATTCATTTCCGGCAGAAGGCTAGCCCGACACCGGCTATGATGTCTAGTTTGTCTTCTGTCGGTAGTCAAAATGAACAGTTTTTGTGACCGCAAGGATTCTGAATCATGCATTGACGAGAAACAAGTGTGGGCCTATAATACTGTCGTAGTCTTTGCTCCAACTTTTGATTCGAATATGGAAATGATTATTCTTGAGTAGGCTGTAGGATCGACCTGCCTCGGCATAAAATCACAGATAGCAAGGATGCCACTTGATGACAGAACCAACCGATTCATCGCCAAGCTACAAGTATGATGCCTTTATCAGCTACAGCCACTTGGATGAAAAGTGGGTTTATGATGTACTTTTACAGCGCTTGGAGCAGGAAGGTCTCACCATCTGCATAGATGAGCGCAATTTCCAAATCGGTGTACCCAGCCTGATCAACATAGAACGCGCTGTTCAGCAGAGTCGCAAGACGTTGCTGGTGCTGACGCCGGACTGGGTAGCCAGCCAGTGGACAGATTTCGAAGCGTTGCTGATTCAAACAAAGGACCCGGTAGGCCGTGGGCAACGTATGTTACCGCTGATGGTGCGCAATTGCGTTCTACCGGATCGGCTCAGTATCTTCACATACCTCGATTTGAGAAAGTCGGCAGACTTCGATTATCAGATGCGCCGTCTCGTTGAAGCGATTCGCGGGGCAGGGAGTGAAAAGCCACCGCTCAAACCGAACTCACAATCTGGTGGAATTGCGCCCAAATCAAGCAGCTATGGATATGTCATCGCGTACGAGCGCGGTTTAGAGCGATTAAGTGAGCTTCTGGCGAATGCAGACACAGAAACGATGTTGAGTTTTGCCGTATTGGAGGCGCGAATACGCGAAAATCTGCGTAGCGAAAGATTATTCGGCTCGACCGAAACGCTTCGGCATGAACGATCCCAAATCGTACATGAGCTAAATAGGATTACTCTGGATTGGGGCGGCAGAAGTTTCACGTCGCTGGGCGAATGACGCGCCACATGGATCGATCATAAATTGGATCGACAGAACGAGTGTTCTTTCCCCAATTTGTAGTGCCCAATTCGGGAATATGGTAAATGCGTGTCAAATCCTCGTTGGACATGCCATCCCCTAAAAAGGGATAATGTCACAAATTGAGCAATCATTCTAGGGGGCGGTCATGTCTACCATTAAGGCAGTGTTTTTTGATCTTGGCGATACCCTGGTTGAGCGAAATCCAGAAGTTAACGAAGAATTTATCAAACTGATTTTCGCCGCTCTGGGCAATTCGACCCCGTCGGATGTGGATCTACCCAAACTGAGACAGCGACTGAAAGCGACCGAACGCGCTATATGGAATAGTTATAAGCCCAAAGAATTACTGAAAATACAAACGTTGGAAGATGAGAAGTCTTTCCTGAGCAAAGACTTCTACCCTGCCGTTTTGAAACGCTGGGGGCTGGATAATCCTCCCCAAGTTCTGCTGGATGAACTAGCCGTCAGGCAGCTTGGCCCGACAACATTTCAGTGTTTCCCCGACGTGAATGATACCCTGGCAAGACTGAAGGGTTTAGGATTGATACTTGGCTGTGTTTCAAATGCCCTTCCGTCAGCCGAAGGAATTCTTCAGCATTTGGAATTGTGGGATAGTTTTGATTGTCTGATGCTATCGTATCGAAGTGACTGTCGCTGTCTGAAACCTAATCGTGGAATTCATCGAAAGGCCATGAATGGCTTGGGCGTGACCAGCGGTGAAGCGATTTTCATTGATGACAGGCCTGGATTTGTGAATCCTGCGCGTCGGGTTTATGCGCAGGCGATCCTGCTTGATCGAGACGGCAGTCATCCAGACGAAAAATGCCCCAAGATCGAGCACCTCGGCAGGCTATTTCCGCTTCTTGATCAAGAAAATTTGAAGGCTGGCCCGACTGGTATTCCGTTCGGGCAATTGCCTTTATACGGCGCACGGATAAGAACCGAGTTTTTTATGTCTGATAAAAGTGCAATTCTCACCCGTTTTTGGGGTATATTCAACAACGACTTCTTTCGGTTCTGCGCAAGGCTTGTCGGTAGATATGTCATGCCTGGTTTACCGCGCACCAGCATGAAGCATGTACTCCCAATCGTGACGAGATTGATTACGCTGCATCCCAGGCGGTAAGTGTTTTCTGAGTTTGAGCCAATAATGGGGTGTGCCGTCCTCGCCGTCTTGTAGCAATTTAGTGGATACGTGAATAAATGCCTACAATAAGATTTTCGTCTGATGGATTTCGGGGTATCGCAGGTAAGTGGCCGATCGATTCGCTAGGTATGTGGCAGATCGGCTTGGCGATACGTAAGTATTTATTATTAAAGTTGAAGTTATCAAAGAACGTCAAGAAGGAGAAGGCAACCGTTTATCTCGGACGAGATACTCGTTCTTCAGGGAGGGAATTATCCAACGCACTTGTCGCAGGTCTAAGTTGCGATGAGATTGAGATAGTGAATCTCGGCGTCATAACTACCCCCGGAGTAGCCTATTTGACAAAAAAATATAGAGCAGATCTAGGCGTGATCATCACGGCGTCTCATAACCCGCCTCAGTACAACGGAGTCAAGCTACTAAATTCCCTTGGTTTTCGGCTGGAGGTCGAAGATGAGAGCGAAATCGAGGGCCTGATAGCTGACACGGATATCAATCAGAGACAGCAGAAAATTGCAACGAGATCATCAACGCCTCCTAGCGTTGATGACTTACTAAAAGAATACGCCGCTGATCAGGTAAGTCTGTCTGGTGTTAGTCGCCCCATACCAAGGCTACTCATAGACTGTGCAAACGGCGCGGTGGCGCGTGTGGCTCCAGAGGTTTTCAAACTTCTCGGCTCGACAACCCAATTCGTCAATATTGAGCAGGATGGAACACAGATAGGTGGTGATTCAGGTTCGGAATATGTTCGTCGTGAGCCAAATCGCTTTGCACAACGGATCCGTGACACTGGCTCGGACTATGGTCTGGCCTTTGACGGTGATGGCGATCGATTACTGATCGTGGATAGAGACGGCCAAACGTATGATGGAATAGACATATTGTTTATATTGGCCAAACATTTCCATGACAAGGAGATGTTAGGGGGTAGCGCAATCGTCACGTCTACATCTACCAATAGAGGCCTCGATCACAGTTTGGCGAAGTATGGCATTTCCACCATTCGAACAGAACACGGCGATAAGAACCTGGAATATGTGATCTACAGGAAGAAGCTACTCTTGGGTGCTGAATCAGTTGGCAATCTCATTGTCAATGATTCATACCACGGATCTGCTGACCCCCTTTTTGCATCTTTATTGCTCATAGGAATCATCGCGGATACAGCACAAGAAAATGCTCTTCATCACCTTGTTTCTGATTATATCAAATTCCCTCAAGCTCTTGTATCGGACAGGCCTCGCCAGACGCCTTGCTTGAAGACATTATTGGGGTTGGAGGAAATGAAGCAGCGTTATCTGGCACTGATTGGTGATGATTCGCGGGAGAAGATCTGGTATTCAAGCACAGAACCCGGACGACTAACCGTGATGTTTGAGGGAAGCTTATTAAGCGATCCCGATGTGGTAAATGAAGCAGCTCAGGAGATATATTCGTTTATAGAGTCGTCAGTGCCTTCTGGGTAGAGAAAGTCTAGTCCGATTGAACAGTTGCATATCCTTCGAATGTTGATCAATGAGGTAAGAAGTGGAGACCATTGCCCTACTGGCTACGATTATCGCAGGAATTGCAGCTCTCTATGCGATCATATTTGGTTCTAAGCCTCTTTTGGAAGTGATACTCAAACGTCAAGGAAACGGCGACGTCATAGAGCAGAATGACAGGGAGAACGAGACAGGTGATGACGAGTATAGTATCCTTGAACTAGCTATTGAAAAGCTCAAAAATGAAGCGTCGCGGACTGAATCCGAGCTGTTTGCCGTCCTAGCTCAAGAGCACAGGCTGCGAGAGAATATATTTAGGGCCAGGAATTATGGTGACGATGAGAGCCGCCAAGCTGACCGCGCTGAAATTGTCGCTCATCTTAACGGCATAACTAAGATTCTTTTCAGTAATAATAGCGACATTAGATCATTCACAGATCTGAGCCGCAAAAACATCCCCAGCGATTCTGTCTCAGTTGATTCCGCACAGAGTCAAGTTTCTACGCCAAGCATTGAGTTGGGGCAGCAGATAACCAATTACACCAATAAAATAAAAGATCTGATGGAATCGACTGAATACGACAAAGCTCTGGGCGTTCGGTAATTTTTTGAGTGAAACACGAGATTGATGTTGAGTAAAGAGTAGCGTCAACATAAGACACGAAATGGCAGTCAGTAGAGCGGTGAGCCACGATGAATTTGGTAAAAGTTGACCGAACCACTGGTCAAGCCAAGC
>CAMDQF010000005.1 GCA_945905745.1 Litorilinea aerophila | reverse complement strand
GGGGAACGCGGCTGAGTAGAATCAGCCAAAAGATGCTGCTGAAACCGTAGGCTCCTACGCCGCCGAGGACAAAAGGATTAAGAAAGGCTTTGGTCAGGCTGTTCGCCATCACAGGCAACGAGCCGCCAATCACCCCCACCTGCCCCATGCCCTGTTTCATCAGATATTGGCCGGCCACATTCAGGCCAACGGTAATCAATAGGAGGAAAATCTGCTTCATTTGTCTCCCCCGCGGGGCGTGAAAAGTAAGCAGTGAACAGTGATCAGTAACCAGTTTGATCCTTCGACGCCACTGATTACTGATTACTGTTCACTATTTATTCGCAATCGCCAGCACCGCTGGCCCATAGGTGCGGGCCTTCCAGGGGCCGATGGCGGCGATTTCATGCAAAGCTTCCAACGAATCTGGCTGCTTCGTGGCAATTTGCAGCAGCGTATCGTTATTGAAAACGATGTCCGGGTCCACGCTCCGTTCGTTCGCCACACCCGTGCGCCACTGACGCAGGGCGTCGTAGCGGGCACGCTCCGGATTCGAGAGCAACTGCTCCGGGCGCGCGGTTGGCTCTGGCAAGGGGGGGGTGGGCCGATTTCTGCCCAAACGCACAGCTTCCAGCACCTCCCGCCCCAGACGATTGACCTGCTGGTCGCTGAAACCGTTGATTTCGCCTAGCTCGGCCAGAGAAGTGGGCTTGCGCTGGGTCAATTCGGCCAGCACAGTGTCGGCCAGGACTTTGAAGGGAGGACGATCCGTGCGCTCGGCGGTGATCTCCCGCCAACTCCACAGCTCTTCCAACAGCCCCAAATCCTCCCGATCCACTTCGCGGGTCTGCTTCATCCGCCAAAAGGTGCGCTCCTGGGACGGTTCCTCGTAGCGCAGTTCAGCCAGGGCGGCAAAGCCTTCCAGAGCTTCTTCCCAGCGGTCGGCTTCCTTCAATTTGGCAATCTGACGCTGACGCAGGACGGGCAGATAGTGGGTGTCGATCTGGGCGTAGGTCATCTGCTGGGCAGTAAGGGGACGGCGTCCCCAATCCGTGCGCTGCATGGTTTTGTCGCTGATGACACCGAATTCGTCCTGCAGAATGGCGGCCAGGCCAACGCCGTTGCGGCCCAGAATGCGCGCGGCCAGTTGGGTGTCGTAGACATTGGCACAGCGGAATTTGAAGTCCCGTTCCAGCAGCCGCACGTCATTCTCGGCGGCGTGAAAAAGCACCTCCACCGCCGGGTCGGCCAACAGCTCACCCAAGGGCTGCAAGCGGTGAAACCTGAGCGGATCGAGCAGATAGTCTACGGTGGGCATGGGATCTGCCGGGGTGGGCTGGGCCACCGCTTCGCTGACGCAGGCAGAAACCTGGATCAGGCAGACCCGGGGATGGTAACGGTAGAGGCTGTCGCTCTCGGTGTCCACGGCGATCAGCGGCTGGTCCTGCAAAAAAGCCATCATTTCGGCAAATTCGCTGGCGTTTTGGACGAGCCGGGGCGCGGGAATCGTGGAGGGGACCGGACGGTTGGGGCTGGATGTGGGCATGAAACGGGTCGATTCGTAGTAATCAGTAATCAGTGAACAGTAATCAGTTGTCGTGTGGGGGTGGAGGTCGCAGCAATGAAACCGGGCAGGAGTATGACAATTATAGAATCACTGTCTCACCGAGCGAAAGAGAGAGTGGCGAGCCGTGGCTGATAACTGTTCACTGGTGACTGCTCACTTCCCCGCCCCACAACGCCACCCATCATAACGCGTGCGTAAACGGGTGTCAATTTAGGGGTAGGTAACGGAGGTTTCCATTTTGGCTATTTCTGGTATAATAGGCAACATCTGCACCCAACCATCCACCAGAAGCCTGCAGGGCAACTGCGGCAGGCCTAGCCAAAGGAGAAAGTCCGTGCAATCCACACCTACTGCGGACAGCGCATTCTATCACCCGGATATCGAACACATTGCCCACAACCGGCGAGGCTTCTGGATCGCCGCCCTGATCGCACTGGGGGGCCTGCTCGCCTTTGTGGGCATCTTCAACCTGCTCCTGGACCGCGTCGGCGACGGGCTGGGCGGCTTTCTGCTGATCTTTTTGGGGCTGCTGATGAGCCTGGTGCCGGCTGCGCTCTGGTTGGGCTTTTTCTACCGTATGGATCGGCTGGAGCCAGAGCCGAAGGAGAAGCTGATCGGCGTCTTTCTCCTCGGCGCGCTGGTGGCTGGGGCGGTGGCCATCCCCTTTTTGGAAAATTTCGTCGCCATCGATAGCTGGCTCTACAACAGTTTTGCCACCCAACTGGTGGGCGGCATTCTGCTGGTGGGCTTTGTGCAGGAGGCGGTGGTCTATCTGGTGGTGCGCTATGGCATCTACGCCGACCCGGAATTCGATGAGCGGGTGGACGGGGTGATCTATGCCATCGCGGCGGGGCTGGGGATGGCGACGGTGCTCAACTTCAATTACGTGCTGGAACACGGCGGAGTGGACCTGGGCATTGGCTCGGTGCGGGTCGTCGTCACTGCCCTGGCCCACGCCAGCTTTGCCGGCATTCTCGGCTATTTCATCGGCCAGGCCCGTTTTGAGAAGACGCCGCTCCTCTACCTGCCCAGTGGATTGGCCCTGGCCGCGCTGCTCAACGGCGTTTTCTTCCTGCTGGAAGATCGGGTGACAGGGGCCGGGCTGACTGTCAATCCCTGGAATGGGCTGCTGCTGGCTCTGGTGGTGGCGGGGGTCTGCCTCAGCGCCGTCTTCTGGCTGGTGGGGCGCGCCAACGAAGAGACTCTGCGGGTAGCCGCAGCCCAGCGCCGCGCGAAGGAATCACTCGCCATGCCCCCGATCCCTATCCGCCACTTCCCCGAGCGCGAGGCCGAGGCCGAAAAGGTTGACGGCGCAGAAACGGTCGGCGAAGAAACGAATCCCGCAAAAGGAGAAAGCTGATGGCCGCATTTCTGGAATCTCTGCGCAAGCCAAGCATTACCAATCAGCCCCCCACCCCCAGTGAACAGCGGCGCAACGATCTGCTGATGATCGTCACCATCCTCTTCGCTATCTTTTTGGGCTGGGGTCTACGCACAAACAGCACCGGCGCACTGCGCACCTTTGCGCTGGGCAACCAACTGCCCAACCTCGCCTATCCTGCGACCTGGCTGGAAGCCGAGAGCGACGGCGTTCTCTTCCGGGCCTTGGACCCAGCCAGCCCCAGCACCTTCGACGCCCGTGTCGAA
Source organism: Litorilinea aerophila (assembly GCA_945905745.1). Classification (GTDB taxonomy): domain Bacteria; phylum Chloroflexota; class Anaerolineae; order Caldilineales; family Caldilineaceae; genus JACQGT01. The sequence goes on along the minus strand of CAMDQF010000005.1, from coordinate 45,821 downwards.
TTGACTGTGCGGGATGTGAAGGAAGGCGAGACGCTGGATCAGATCAGTGTGAGCTGGCCGCTGGGCCGGGGTCAGGCGTTGGACCGTTTCCGCAACCTGAACTCAAGCGTCATCAAAAATGGGGAAGGCGCGCCGGGGCTGCTCATCACCTACGCCTACATTGCCGACCCTACCCGGGAGAGCGGTAGTCTGGGCCTGCCGGTGGTGGTGAAGGGGCAGGATCTACTCTTTGTCGCCAACGACGGCATCGGTGACCGGCTGGTGGCCGTAACGGTAGCCGCGGACGCCACCGAATGGGCGGCCCACGCCGACGACTTTTCCGCTATCTTTGCCAGCCTGGGCTTTCAGGCGGGAGAATAGGCTATGACCAACTGGACAACGATCACACACACACAGCGTCAGACCCGCCAGTTTCTCTCGCTCTGCGCGGTCCTCGCCCTGGCCCTGTTCACCCTTGCATCGGCCCGGCCGGCCCAGGCCATCGAGCGGGGGCCTCTTAACAGCGCTCTGCTGGCGACGGTACAGGTGATTGTGCCTGTAGCCACGGAGCAGGACACCTATAGCACAGGCAGCGGCACAATTCTGGCCGAGAGCGGGCTGATTCTGACCAACTATCACGTGATGGGTGATATTGAGCAGGAGCAGCTCTACAACAGTAACGGGTTTGCCGCCATCGGCATCAACCCAGCAAACCTGAAGGGCCGCCCAGTGATGAAATACGCGGCCTATCTGGTGGCCAGCAACCCCACATTGGACCTGGCCCTGCTGCGCATCACGGGTCTGCTGGAAGATGAAAGCGCGCCCCTGCCCAAGAACCTGGGTCTGACGGCTATCCTCATTGGTGACAGCGAAGCCATGCAGATCGGCGACGAGATCGACGCCTTTGGATTTCCCTCCATCGGCGGCGATACAGTCACATTCACAGCGGGCATCATCTCCGGCTTTGAAGACGAAGACAATGATGGTTACGCCGAGTGGTTGAAGGTGGATTTGAACATCAACCACGGCAATTCGGGCGGGCTGGCTACCAACGGCGCGGGCGAGTTTGTGGGTGTGCCCACCCAGGGCCGCCAGGACATCGGGATGATCGGTCTGGTGCGGGATGGCAACCTGGCGATGGACTGGGTCAATCGGGCATTGCTGGCCGAACAGGAGGGGACAGAGACTGACCCCAACGCAGCGGCGGCGACGAATGTTCTCTTTGCCAAAGCCATCAGCAGCAAAGGGGTGGCCCGCAATCCAGCCGTGCGCTTTGACAGCGGGTTGGATACAATCTACGCCACGTTTGACTACACAAATTTCGCCGATGGGGCCAATTTTGGCTTTGCCTGGTATCTGGACGGTTTTCAAATTTTCAGTGATTCGGTGCGCTGGGATGCTGGCAAAAATGGCTCCACCTGGGTCAATGTTTATGATGATGCCGGCTTGGCCGATGGCTACTATGAACTGGAGATCACATACGACGGCGAGCAGATCTACCGGGAGGGGGTGGTGGTGGGCGAGGCCAAAGCCCCCAGCAGTGCCACCTTTGGCTCCATCACCTTTGCCGAAGGGGTGACAGATGATGACGAGCCTATTGACCCCGGCACGAACTTTGCCAGTGTGTCCGACATCTACGCCTTCTTTTCTGCGAATGGGGTAGAGAGCGGGACCGAATGGAGCCGCCGCTGGTATATTGACGGCGAATTGGTCAGCGAGGGCGAAGATGTGTGGAATCTGGGGGAAGTGGATTCCAGTTGGCTCAGCCTTTCGGCCAACGACGGCGAACTGCCCGTGGGACGCTACCGCCTGGAACTGCTGATCGAGAATGAAGTGGTGCAGAGCGGGGAGATGGATATTGTGGAGCCTGAGGCCCGTGCTCCAAAAATTGCGGATGTGACGATTGTGGGCGCGGTGACGGAGGCCGATAACCGACGGCGGGCTGTCTCCGGTGCGACAGTCTTCTTTCTCAATCCCGGCGTTACCACCGACGTCTTTGTGGACGATCCCAAACAGGGGCTGGTCTTTGCCAGCGGCGTCACTGATGACGACGGGGAATATCAGTTGGATGCCAAGCTGACACCGGGTACCGCTTACGGGGTGGTGGTCTACAAAGAGGGCTACAAAGTCGTCCAGGCCGACGATTTCGAGATTCCTATCGATGCCACCAATCCCTACGAAGTGACGGTTACGATGGAGCGGCGCTAAAAACTCGACCTCCAAGACACAAAGCCACAAAGGAAGAGCAAGAGCATCCATCTTTTTGGCTTTGCGTGTGAATGGATTTGTAGAGCAGGAAAGCTGAATGAACCATCAAGTTCGTCGTATCAAAAGCCTTTCGAGCTTTGGCATAGGCATACTCCTCTTCTTCGGCTTTGCAGCCGCGCTGTTTGGGCAGATAGGTAGGCCCATCGGCCCGACAGTAGCCTGGGCGGACAGGGCCGCTAATTTCACAATTCCATTGACCGACACAACATCTCTCTTTTTACCGTTGATCCAGCGCCCGGAATCGCAGCCTACCCCGACCCCCACCCGGGAGTGGGACCCGCGGCTGGATCAGCGGGGGGCCGTGCTAATACCAGCGGTTGTGCAGCCGGGCCAGGGCTATTGGCGGCTGGTGAAGGCAGTCTGGTTCAATGAGGAGGAAGGCGGGGGGCGCCATCACATTTTTATGGATGCTCTGAACCCGGCCGGGCAGCGGGTAGTGGATGTGCCGGTGCGGGTCTATTGGCCTGAGAACGAAGCCACCGTCAAAACCCAGGCCAAGCCGGGCGAACCCTATGCCGGAGATTTCGCGATGTTTGTGGTGGCTCCAGCCTACAATGCCCTGCCCAACGACGGCAATCCCGCGGACGAAGTGCGGGGGATGGGGCTGGGTTCTGTCGAGCAGCCCTTCCACACCATCCACACCAGCTATGGATTGACCTGGCGATGGACGATTGCGGGCGGCCCCACTGCGACGGCGACCCCAACCGCCACCCCGACCGCCACGGCCACATTCACAGAGACCGCTACCCCGACTGTCACACCCACTCTGCCCGATGGGGTGACCGCGACAGCCACATCTACGCCTTCGACCACACCCACGCCTACGCCAACAGCCACGGCCACGCCTTCCATCGATTGGGACCCCCGGCTCACCCAGCGGGGTACAATGCTGCAAGCAGCCGTCGTTGCGCCGGGCAATGGCTATTGGAAGCTGGTGAAGGCCCGCTGGTATGACGAGCAGGAATCAGCCGTCATCAACCGCCAGCACATTCTGGTGGACGCCCTGGACGCAAACGGGGCGCGGGTGGCGGGCCTTCCCATGCGCATCTATTGGGAAGGGGGGGAGGCGACGATTACAACCGAGGCCAAACCGGGCGAGGAGTATGCGGCCAATTTCTCGATTGGCATTACCGCGCCCTTCTACAACGCCAGACCCAACGACGGCAACCCGGCAGATGCCGTGCTGGGAATGGGACTTGGCTCGCTGGGCAACCCCGGCGGCTCTATCCGGGCCAGCTACGGACTGGTCTGGCGCTGGACGGTTGTCCCCGCGCCGACGGCTACACCGACTGTCACGCCGACGCCGACAGTGACCGCGACGCCGACTGCCACACAAGCAGGCGGGCAGACGGCCACGCCCACAGCGACACCAACCGCCACTCTGACGGTTACAGCGACAGCCACGCCCACAGCTACAGCCATCAATTTCCTCTTCAATCGGGCCGAATTGGTGAGCTGCGCACCGAATGCAGGTGTGACATACGTGCAAGGGACGTTGCGATTGAGCGGTCAACCAGCCAACGGTTATCGGGTGGCGTTCAGCTACGAAGCCGATGGGCCAGTGGTAGCCGAGACGATCTCCGGGCCCCATACGGGTTACGAAGGCTGGAATCCCGGCTACTACAGCCATCTGCTGCAGATCAATGGCCCACGGGAAGGGGATTGGTGGTTTTGGGTGATGGACGGCGGGGGGCAGCGCATCTCGGCCCTGGGCTTTGTACATACGGACGGCAGCGCAGGCGACGGCCAGTGTCAGCAGGCGGTGATCGATTTTCACAGTCAGTAGATGGCAGACGGCGGACGGCAGACAGCGGACGGCGGCGGCTCGGAGTATTCGCGCATCAGTTGTAAATGAGGGCACACACCCATAGTCAACGAAAATGGGAACGCAGATTGCGCAGAGGACGCAGATTACGCAGATTCAATCCGTGTGAATCCGTCCTTTCCGTGTCATCCGTGTTCTATCTTCAGAACAGGCGACGGAAGACGGATTGAGTAGACTCGGCGGGTTTTGGCAAAAGCGGAAATGGAGAGGCCCGATCTTATGGGGATGTCTGGTGGTCAGCCTGTGGTTGGTCGCGTCTTTCGAGTACCCCACTGCCTACGCGCAGCAGCCACAACAGGCGACCAGCACACCGACTGCCAGTCAGACCACATCACCCCTGCCGACGTCTACGCCTACGCCGACGCCCACAGAAACCCCGACACCTTCCCAAACACCGACTATCACGCCGACTGCGTTACCGAATCAACTTCTCTGCTTCGAAAGCAGCCACCAGAACGGCGCGGGTTTGCTGCTGGCCTGGCAGATGTCAACGGTGGACAAAGTAGCGGATTTTCGACTCTCCCGCGCTGTCGTCCTCGGTGAAGCACAGCGCTCTCAATATATTGAAAGCAACCTTCTACAACCCCCCATTCCTCCAGCCACAGCCCAACCCATCCAGGCAACCATCCGCTATACAACAACCGACAACGGCACACTCAATGGCACAGGCTATGTCTACCAGCTTGAGGTGATCGGAAAAGATGGCACGGTGCTGGTCAGCCAAGAGGCCCAAAGTCCGCCGTCCGGGGACGCCGCGGACCCAGAGATTTGTGATCCCACCCGTACCCAGCCTACGGCCACGCCGACAAAGACTTTGACGCCGGTGGTCTTCCCGACCTCTACCGGCACGGCTACCCGCACGGCAACGCCCACCTGGACGCCAACATCGACCCCGACACCCACGCCTACGTGGACACTGACCCCCTTGCCAGGGGACACCGCCACACCTTTTCCCACGGGAACGTGGACGCCGACGCCTTCCAACACGCCGGAACCGGCCACAGAAACACCCTCACCTACCTTTACGGTCACTCCCACCTTTACCCCCAACATACAGCAGCCAACCGCGGAGCCTGTGCCTGCGTCCGCAAGTGGAGGGGGCGAAAGCCTGCCGGTTGCCGCCAGCCAGGATGCGCCGCTGGCTACGCCGACGCCGGAAGCGTCGCCTGAACCCACATTCCCGCCCCAAGCGGAGGCAGTAGCCTTTGCAGCCCTGCTCTCCCTGCCTGGCGGTGAGCCAGAGGCGAGCGATCTGACGAGCAGTGAAGACGCGCCCCAGAACAACAGTCTGAGCGAAACCGAGACCCCCAGCGGGGATACGTTACAGAGTGAGATAGCTGTGAACGATTTTCAACCCAGACTTCTGCCCAGGGGCCAGGCCGATCTCTTCCGCTATGCCCTCTTTGGTTTGACCGGTCTGGCCTTTCTGGGCGCGATTGGGTTTTTGTTGGCTGGGTTTGGGATGAGGGAGTAGAGATTGGGGAGTAGGGATTGGGGACTGGGGATTGGGTAGTGGCATCATCCCAATCCCCAGTCCCCAATCCCCAATCCCTTGTGGTATCATAAAGACACTTCACCTACTAATCTTTCTATGCAAGTGAGTTGATGATTCGTATACTCTATCGCCACGCCAGCGGCGCGCTGGTACAAAACCTGCCTGTCGAGCAATTGGCCTCTGCCAGCCGGGACACCAACGCGGTGGTCTGGGTGGATTTGCAAGGTCCCACCCCCGAGGAACAGCAGCAAATACTGGAGAATATCTTCAACTTCCACCCCCTGGCCGTGGAAGATGCCATGAACAGTGTCCTCCTGCCCAAGATCAACGACTATCGGCGCTACCTCTATATCGTCATCCACAGCATCTACCACGGCGTTGAAATGGTCGATCTGATCAGCCGCGAGTTGGATATCTTTCTTGGCCCCAATTTTCTGATCACCATCCACGAAACGGCGATGAGTTCCATCGACGGGCTACTGGCTGACAAAGAGCATCATAACCAGGAAGGAATCAGCCGGGGGCCGGCCCTGCTTCTCCACGAAATTATGGAATCCCAGGTGGACCGGATTTCCCGGCTGCTGGACAGTTTTGAGGCAGAGTTGGAAATGCTGGGCGATATTATCTTCCAGAAGGGCGACATCTCCCGGGAGAGCCTGCTCGATGATCTGCTGACTGCCCAGAGCAGTGCGTTGCGCTTGAACCGGGTATTGCAGCCCCAGCGCGACCTGATGCACCGGCTGGCCCAGACCGACTACAGCGTCATCCCAGCGCCAGCCCGCCCCTATTTTGCCGACATCCACGACCACCTGAACCGGATGGTCGGACTGGTGGAGAGTATGCGGGAGCTGGCCCACAGCACCATCGAAATCTATATGGCCCTCACCAACCACCGGATGAACGAAGTCAACAGCCGGATGAATGAGATTATGAAGCTGCTGACAATCATCTCCACCATCTTTCTGCCCCTCAGTTTTCTGGCCGGGGTCTATGGGATGAACTTTCAATATATGCCGGAACTGGGCTGGCCCTGGGCCTATCCGCTGGTGTGGGTAGCCTTTGTGACTATAGCCGGACTGATGTTACGCTTCTTCCGCCAACGGGGATGGCTATGAGTTCTCGCTGGTGTTGGATTGACGAGCAGGGAAGCCTGCGTGAGATGACCACGCCACTGGCGGACAGCCGCCCGATTGCCGAGGCAGTGGAACTGCTGCTGCCGCCGCTGGTCAGCACTCTGCACAACAGTTTTCATGGCTGGCAGAGAGCCGGGCTTTCACCGGGGCCAGTCATAGCCGAAAGGGTCTGGGTGAATCCGTCGGGGGAATTGAGTGTGGAATTCAGCGCGGAGAGCCATCCGACAGCCATCTATCCGGTTGGGGCCAAGGCTGGGCTGGCCGCATGGCTCGTCCTTCTGGACAAATGGGTCGAGACATTCGTCGTAGTTGCCCGAGCCAGGGCAGTCTGGTCACCGGCTGAACTGGCCGCTGCATTGAGCTTTACCACCCCATCCTTGCTGCCGGCCCATTTGGTCCGCACGGCCCCGAACAATTGGGAGCGGGTGGCCCTGGCCCTGGCCCTGGCTGTGGCAGACGGCCCGCTCGTCAGTGGGCGTCAGAACAGCGGGCGTAAGATCACCCCACACTCGGATCGGCATTGGAGCAAATGAACCAGACACCTTCTCCATCCGGTAGCCGTCCAGCGCCCCGGGTCATCAAACGCCTCTCGAATCGTACAGTGCGCCTGAGCCATTCGGCGGGGGGCGTGCCTTTCCGCCACTGCGAGATCAGCGAAACCAGCGCGGTAGGGGTGCAGGTGGCGCTGATTGCTACCGCCGGGGGCAACCGCTGGCAGCTACCCAAAGGCAGGCTGGAGCCGGGGGAAGAGGCCGTACAGGCAGCGATCCGGGAGGTGGAGGAGGAGACCGGACTGCGCACAGTTGTCGAAGTATTCCTGCGTACAGTCGAGTATTCTTATACCGATACCTACAGACGGGAAACCCCGGAGACCGTGCATAAGCGGGTAGACTTTTATCTGCTGCGAGTGGTGGGCGGTGAACTATCGGATTTGAGTTTTGAGGTGGACGGCGTACTCTGGGCGACGCCAGAGGAAGCATTACAACGATTGACATTCTCTGGCGAACGGGAGTGTGTTCGCCAGGCACTTGAGCATTGGACATGACATACACAATTTCAAAAGCAAACAAACAACAAATTGGTGCCATTCTGGAGATGATGCTGGACGGCGTCTCCAGCGACCCGACCAGCATCGCCGCCCTGGGCAAAAAATGGTGGCAGCGTATCCCCTTTCGTTATCTGCTTGGCCCGCGTATGCTCACCAACCAGATGACAAGCTTTGCTGCGGAGAAAGAGGGGCGGGTTGTCGGTTATCTGGTTCTGCAATATGAGGGAGATGTAGCGGGGACCTTCGACTGGGCGGTGACCGAGCCGCTGGACGGTGAAGGACTGGAAATTCTGGCCGATCTGTTGGAGGCTGCCCTGGACCACGCCGAGCAGCGGGGCGATACACCCCTGGCCTATTTTGGGATGCAACAAGACACGGACCCGCGTGTAGCAGGATTATTAGTGGAATTGGGCTTCTGGCTGGCCGACTATCAGGCGGTCCAGATGCGCATAAGCCTGCCCCTGGCCGAAAGCACGCCCCTGCCCGCCGGGATTGTGGTCACACCCCAGATTGCCCAACGCTTTGGCAACCGGCTGGCTGAATTTGTGCGCATGGACTACGACCTGCCAGACCCGGAAGATGAGGACGCGGTGACCGATGCCCTGGCTGTTGACGAACACGAATACCAGGGCCTTTCTCTGGTCGAGCGGGTCGAGGCCATCTGCTCCCTGCATGAATCAACCCTGCGCGCCTCCAAAGTCTATCTGATCGAAGAAGAAGGTGAACCGGTAGGTATTGTCCAGGAATTCAACTGGCGGGATGAATTGCGCCTGCTCATCGCCCTGGAACCCTTTTTGTGGGGAACCGCAACCGAGCAAAAACTGGTGGCAGCTATGCCTCAGTTCGTGGGCAAAGCCGCAGGCTATCTGCGTGTGCGCACCTTTAGCAGCGATCATCTGGCTACCAGCAGGGAAAGCTTCGAAGCCCTGGGTCTGCGCTGGGAAGAGGCACCCTGGCAGCGCTGGGTGGTGAGGCTATAGGGGACCGCAGATGGCGGACGGCGAACCACAACAGTTCAGTAGTCCGCCGTCCATTGATTATTCATCATTCCCCAACGGGGCCAGCGCATTCCAGGCGCTGTCGAGGGCATAGAGAGATTTGTGCAGGCTGTAGATGGCGTCGGACATCACGTTGCGGGCATCCACAATCGCTGCCCTGTCGCCTTCCGTGAGACCGCTCTCCCACTGTTTGGCCATCTCCGATTGGACGAGGGCACAGGAACGGGCCGTGACCGCCAGCTTCTCAGCAGCTTCCAAATGGTTCTCCAATAGTTCCTCAATGCCCAACCCCTCCGCCGAAAGGTCATCGTAGCCCCGGTTGGCCCGAAAATAGGGCGCGGTCCGCTCTCTGTCCTGGGGTCTGCCTGTGTGGGTGGGCTGGATGTGGGGCGTGACAGAGAGATACATGATCGTTGGTTGGTCGGGGAGCAGGTTGCGCACCTGATGGATTTCATCGACCAGCGCGATGCACATCTGGCCCGGCCCCAGTACCTCTGTATGGCCCTCAATCGTAAACTCAGCCTTGCCCTCCAAAATCAGAAAGACTTCGTGGCCCAGGTCGTGGCTGTGGCGGCTGTCCACTTGGCCTGGCTCCATGCGATAGAGCCGGGCGCGAATCTCTGGCGTGACGAGGACATTGCGGTTGGTCGTGCGGTAATCGTACACTTGAAAGGCCACGGGACTGCTCTCCTTTGTTGGGATGAATAGAAAACAGACAAATTATAGCGCGCTTTGTCCCAGATGGAAATCCTTACAATCTGGCATCGTCGCGCTGCTTGAGGTAAGATAACGGGTGGCATTCGTTGCCACTAACCAGCCTATCCAACCACCGGTCACAACCTAATGATGCGATTCAAACACCGACAGACCCGCCACTACCTGGCCTCCTGCGCGCTGCTACTGGCCTTGCTGACAGGCGCTCTTCTCTCCCCAGCCTCCCCCGTCCACGCCGAACCGCCCGATCTGGACCTGCCCCGGGGCTTCGAACAGGAGGCCGTCGCCAACGGGCTGACCAAACCAACCTCCTTCGCCTTTGCCCCGGATGGTCGTATTTTTGTAGCAGAGAAAGCGGGCTTTGTACGGGTGATCGACGGCAACGGGCTGCAAGTCCAGCCCTGGCTCGACATCAGCGGCAAAGTCAACAGCTTCTTCGACCGGGGACTGGACGGGATCGCCGTGGACCCCAACTGGCCCCGTGCGCCTTATATCTACCTGGCCTACAGTTACGACCCACCGGAAGCGAAGGTCCACAACCCAGAGGGGGCCCGGGTCTCCCGTGTGGTACGGGTGACGGCGACGGGCAATCTGAATGTGGGCGATCCCGGCTCCGAGGTGGTGCTGGTAGGCACAAACAGCCGTTTCGAGTTTATTGGCAACCCGGACAAGGGCGACAGCGCTCCCTACACCTGCCAGAATGGGGATGGTTCCTACGTGCGGGACTGTGTGCCCAACGAGGGCAACAGCCATATGATTTCCCAGATCGGCTTTGGCCCGGATGGTGCGCTCTATATCAGCAGTGGGGACGGCATCAATTACAACTACGCCAACCTGCGCGCCCAAAGTGTGGACAGTCTGGCGGGTAAGATTCTGCGGGTCAACCCGGCCAATGGCAACGGCTATGCGAATAACCCCTTCTACAACGGGGATCCGGGCAGCAACCGCTCCAAAGTCTTTGCTCTGGGCCTGCGTAATCCCTGGCGTTTCACCTTCCAGCCGGGCACAGGCAGCCTCTTTGTGGCGGATGTGGGTAACAACAAATGGGAGGAGATCAATCGGGTTCCGGCGGGGGCCAATCTGGGCTGGCCCTGTTTTGAGGGACGGGTGGAAAATGCCTTCGACCCCGAATGTCAGCCGACTCTCTCCGGCGCGTGGCCGGTGACCCACGGAGTCTACGTCTATCCTCACGCCAAGAACAGGGGTGCGGCCATCGGCGGGGACTTTGTACGGGGCAACAACTTCCCGGCCGCCTTCCGGGGTGCCTATTTCTACGGCGATTTCAACAGCGCCACCATTGACTATCTGCTTTTTGACCAGCAGGGCGGGGCCACCAGCCACGTATTTACAGCGCCCGCCTTTGCCGCGGTGCAGATGACTTTTGGCAGAGATGGCGCGTTGTACCTGCTTTATCACTTCAACGGAACCCTGGCCCGCATCCGCTACACGGGGGTGGAGAACAGCCCGCCGGTGGCCGTGGCCCAGGCCAACGTGACCAGTGGTCCGCCGCCCTTGGCAGTCCAGTTTGTAGGCAGCAATTCCCACGACCCGGACGGCGACCGGCTTACCCTGCTCTGGGACTTTGGCGATGGGCAAAGCAGCGGTGATCACAACCCGGTCCATACCTACAGCACAGCGGGGGTCTATCGAGCCAACCTGACTGTATCGGATTTGAACGCCGCCCGCAGCCAGAGTATCGAGATCCGGGTGGGAGAGGGCGCACCCGTCGCCACAATTGATGCACCAGGCAACGGCAGCCACTACGCGATGGGGGATCGGGTGAATTTCCGGGGCCAGGCCAGTGATCCCCAGGATGGCGCGCTGACCGGTGGCGCGCTCAAGTGGAGCGTCTTTCTACATCACAACGAGCACATCCATTCCGACTATTTCACCGCCAGCGGCAGCAGCGGCAGCTTTGCCTACGACGATCACGGCGACGGGGTCTATCTGGAACTCTGCCTGACCGCCACAGACAGCAGTGGGCTGAGCAGTCAGAACTGCGTCAATTTGCTGCCCAAAGAGACGACGCTGACTTTCCAATCCCAACCCAGCGGCTTGCCCCTGAGCTATGCAGGCAGCAGCTACACCACGCCCTTCCGGGTGCGCACCTATCAGAACGCCGAGCGTACAATCGAAGCGCCACCGACTGCCCAGGGCGGCCTGCGCTTTGCCGGCTGGTCGGATGTTGGCGGGGCGCGGCACAGTGTGCGGGTCGCTGGCGAGGCCACCTATACAGCCACCTATATAGACCCCAATGGTGCGATCCCTGCCCAGGCGGCAGCAGGTGCAGGCGATGGTGCGGTCGTAAACAGCAGCAGCCCGGCAGTAACAGCCCCTTCCACCAATAGTCAAAGCAGCGGCCAGAGTGCTGGCCAGAGTGCTGGGCAGGGTGCTGGCCAGCACTCTGGCAACGGACGCATTCTGACCGAAGGCGCACCAGAGGGCGGGGCGCGCCTGCTGCTGCGGGCGGCCAGCCAGTTCAATGAGCGTTGGGCCGCGGTGCAGTGGAAAAACGACAAAGGCCAATGGCAGACGGTGGACGGCTGGCAGGGCGCGGTCGTCAACGGCTATCAGCGCTGGTGGATCGGGCCAGATCTCTACAACGCTGGGCCTTTCCGCTGGGCCATTCTGGACGGGGAAGCAGGGAATCTCCTGGCTGCCAGCGAGCCGTTCAACCTGCCTGAAGCGGAGGACAAAATGCGGGTATGGGAAGTGCCGTAAGGGTTGAAAAGGTGGGTAGACCGGAGCAGAGTCCGTCAACTCGTTATCCCAACATCTTTGTCCACATTTGACAATGCTTCCGAACCCGCTACAATAACCTCATTCCCCAAACACGCATCGGCCTGCCGATGCACATTTTCATCTACACAATCCCAAAGGAGTGAAGCGTATGGATCGCAGACAATTTTTGGGCATGGCAGCCAAAGGCGCAGTCGGCACGATGGCGGCGGCGGGTCTGGCGGCCTGTCAGCCCGGTGTGCTGCCCGCGGCCCAGGTGCAGCAGGCGGTGGCCGAAAACCCCTCCCTGCCCACCATCGACTGGCAGATGGCGACAAGCTGGCCCCCGTCGCTGGACACGATTTTTGGCGGTGCGCAGACCGTCGCCGCCCGTGTGGCCGCCATGACCGGCGGCAAATTCAACATCACCGCCAGAGCCGCGGGCGAACTGGCCCCTGGCCTGGAAGTGTTGAATGTGGTAGAGCAGGGCGCGGTCCCCATCGGCCACACTGCCTCTTACTACTACATCGGCAAGAGTCCGGCCACGGCTTTTGGCACAGCCCTGCCCTTCGGCTTCACCGACCGCCAGCAGAATGCCTGGCTCTATGAGGCCGGCGGTCTGAACCTGATGCAACGGTTCTATGCAGATAAGTTCGGCGTCATCCAATTCCCGGCGGGCAATACGGGCGTACAGATGGGTGGCTGGTTCAACAAAGAGATCACCTCTGTGGCCGATCTGCAGGGGCTGAAGATGCGTATCCCCGGTCTGGGCGGCCAGGTGATGAACAAATTGGGTGTCAATGTGCAGGTGCTGCCCGGCGGCGAAATCTTCCAGGCCCTGCAGACAGGGGCGATTGACGCGGCGGAGTGGGTTGGCCCCTATGACGACCAGAAGCTCGGCTTCCACAAAGTGACCAAATTCTACTACTATCCGGGGTGGTGGGAACCGGGTCCTTCGCTGGAAATCCAGATCAACATCGGCGAGTTCAACAAGCTGCCCGAAGAGTATCAGGAAGTTCTGAAGACGGCGGCCTATGAGGCCAATTTGACGATGATGTCCCGCTACGACGCCAAGAATCCGGCGGCCCTGCAATCGTTGATGTCCGAGGCGGATGTCACGTTGCAACCCTTCCCCGATGATGTGATGGAGGCATCGGAAGCAGCCTCCTTCGAGTTGTTCGACGGTTTTGCCGCGGCTGATACAGATTTTGGCTCGATCTTCAAGGAGTGGAAGGTCTTCCGGGATGCGATTCAGCCCTGGCATCGCATTGCAGAATTAGCAATGATGAGCTATCAGTCGAAGATTAGCGCATAAACAGTGACCTGTGTAAAGAGTATCAAAAGAGGCTGGCCCCATGGGGCCAGCCTCTTTTTGTGAGGTCAGAAGTTCAACTTCCTTCTTCTACCCAGCCACACTGACCAACCAGAGGACGGTTTGCGGAAAGAGAATCACGATGAGCAGGGCAATTCCTTGCAAGACCATAAAAGGCAACGCGCCTTTGTGGATATCGATGGTTTTGACCTCTGGCGGAGCGACACTCTGGAGATAGAAGAGCGAGAAACCCACCGGCGGGGAGATGAAGGCCATATTCAGATTGACGGCCATCATCACGCCAAACCAGACCAGGTCCACCCCCAATTCCCGGGCGGCGGGCACAAAGAGGGGCATGGCGATAAAGCTGATTTCGATAAACTCCAGATTGATGCCCAAAAGAAAGATGACGATATTGGCGACAATAATAAAGCCCCAAAAGCCGCCGGGCAGGTCGAGCAGCAGCCCTTTGATATACGATTGACCGCCCAGTCCATCGAAAACCAGGCCAAAGAGGGTGGAGCAGAAGAGAATCATAATTACCAGTGCGGTGATATTGGCCGTGGCGCGGCCAGCGGCTTTGAGCAGCCCCCAGCTCATATTGCTGTTGAGTACAGTCAGAATACAAGCGCCAATCGCACCGACCGCGCCGGCCTCCGTCGGCGTGGCAAGGCCAAAGAAGATGCTGCCCAGTACAGCAAAGATGAGCAGCACCGGCGGCACAACAGCCACAAATGTCTGCTTAATAAGCGCCATGCCTTTGATCGTGCGGGCTTCCGGGGGCAGAGCAGGCGCATACTGGGGGCGCACCCAGGCGATGAAGAGGACGTAGAGCGCATAGATGCCCGAGAGGATCAGGCCGGGGAAGAGCGCGCCCAGGAAGAGATCGCCGACACTCACGCCGATCTGATCCGAAAGGACGACCAGCACCAGGCTGGGGGGCAGCAGTTGGGCCATTGTGCCCGACGCAGTAATGATACCCGTGGCAAACCGGTGGTTGTAGCCATATTTCAGCATAATGGGCAGGGAGATCAGCCCCATCACAATCACTGTGGCGGCCACCACACCTGTGGCCGCGGCCAGGAGTGTACCCACCAATACGACGGCCAGGGCCAGTCCGCCGCGCATGGGGCCGAGCAGAATACCCACAGTCGTCAGCAGCCTCTCGGCCAGCCCCGACTTTTCAAAGACCGCGCCCATAAAGACGAAGTAGATGATCGCCAGGAGGGTGAAGTCGGACATTGTGCCAAACCAGCGATTGGGCAACAATTTGAGCAAATTGAGATTAAATGCGCCAACGGCCACACCAATCACCACAAAGATGATGGCAGTACCCGCAAAAGAAAAGGCTACGGGATAGCCGTAGAGTATAAGGACAAAAAAGAAGACAAACATTGCGATGGCAAGCCATTCGTAACCCATTGAAATTTCCTCTTCGGGTGCTGGGATGTTCTGTCCGGTAGATGGCAGTCGAAGGCTATTCGATGCGCAGAGGGGTTTCCGCTTCCCAATCAGCGATTGCCATATTTTCGCCCCGGATCACAGCCCACAGTTTGATCAGTTCTGAAATCGTCTGAAAGGTGAGCATGACGAAGGCGACAATAATCATCGATTTGATAGGCGCACGGGGCAGTCCGCTGGGGTCTGGGGACTGCTCCCACTGAATCCAGGAGGTGATGACTGGATTGACTGTTACCCAGATGCCCAGAAGACAGTAGGGGAGGAGAAATAGCAGATGGCCCCAGAAATCGAGTAAGGCTTTGCTGCGTTTCGTCCAATGGGTATAGATAAAGTCTACCCGGACGTTGATGCCGTTTTTCAGGATATAGCTAAAACTGAGAAAGAAGACAAGCGAGAAGAGATACCACTGGGTTTCAATAAAGACGTTGGACGAAAGTTGCATCCCGATAAAGCGACCCACAAAGCGCGCCAGCACATTGTAGAAGCCGATGGCGACGGTCAAAATGACCAACATCATTGACAGCCAGCCCAAGCGTTCGGAAATCGCATCAATCGCTCGACTGAATTTGAGCAGTGATTGCATAAGAATTGCTCCGTAGATCGTTCGAGGACAGGGAGGGGTAAAACAATCATACCCAATTTGGGAGAAATGACAAATGGGCCGCCACGCAAGTATAGATTCCCTGGTCCAGGAACTTGGCCCGCAGCGGCACGTAGGCATACAATGAATCACAAGGATGCCAAAGATCAAAGAAAGAAACAACGATTCTTAGTCTCTGCGCGCCTTTGTGGTTGCGGTTTTGATACTCAGGAATCTCACTGGTAAGGTACACATGAACCGCGGACTACTCTACGCCTTCGTCGCCTACGGATGCTGGGGTTTACTGCCTATCTACTGGAAGGCATTGCAAAGCGTCTCCCCTGCGGCTCTCCTTGCGCACAGGATGGTCTGGTCCCTGGTGTTGATGGCGGTGATCCTGTCGGCGCGCAAAGAGTGGGCCTGGATCCGACGCATTGACGGTCGGGCTGTACTGACTTTTGTGGCGGTGGCCCTGCTGCTGATTGTCAACTGGTACACCTATCTGTGGGCCATCAGCGCCGGTTTTATCGTCGAGAGCAGCCTGGGCTA
Organism: Litorilinea aerophila; assembly: GCA_945905745.1. Classification (GTDB taxonomy): domain Bacteria; phylum Chloroflexota; class Anaerolineae; order Caldilineales; family Caldilineaceae; genus JACQGT01. The sequence continues at coordinate 29,741 of CAMDQF010000005.1, read as the reverse complement.
TTTCATCAACCCATTGGTCAATGTGCTACTGGGCGGCCTCTTCCTGGGTGAACGGCTGCGCCCTGTGCAGAAAGTCGCCATCGCCATCGCCTGTGGCGGAGTGCTCTATTTGACCCTCAGCGTAGGCGCACTGCCCTGGATTGCCCTGACTTTGGCCTTCTCCTTCGGCTTCTATGGCCTGCTCAAAAAGACGGCTGGGCTGAATGCGTTGGAAGGAATCGGGCTGGAAATGGCGATTCTCAGCCTGCCCGCCCTGGCTTACCTGCTCTTTTCCGGCGACCCTGCTTCGCCCTCCCTGCTCACCAGCGAATGGCATATCACAGCCCTTCTGCTGGGTACGGGGCTGGTGACGGCGCTTCCCCTGCTCGCCTTTGCCGCGGCCGCGCGCAGGCTGACTCTGACAACCCTCGGCCTGATGCAATATCTGGCCCCCACCATGCAATTTCTCATCGGCGTCTATGTCTACGGCGAAAGCTTCACCGCTGATCGGGCCATCGGCTTCGTGCTCATCTGGCTGGCCCTGGCCTTCTACTCCGGCGAAACACTTCTGCACCACCGGCAGCAGAGTCAGGAACGAACACTCTTGGCGAAAAGTCTGGCCGGGGGTTAGGCGTATTGCGTAGTGCGTATTGCGTAGGTGAGGACGATTGAGGCACTGAACTTCGAGACGGGTAAGTGATTGCACGGCTTCACCCACCCGCCAACACAAGCCATGCAACCAACAGCACTACCTACGCAATACGCAGTACGCAATACGCAATCCCATTCACTCACATAGAACGGAGACCACACCCAATGACCTCTCCCATTCGTTTCGGCGTCATCGGCGGCAGCGGCGTCTACCAGTTGGACGGCCTGACCGACATCGAAGAAGTCGTGCTGGAGACCCCCTTCGGCGCGCCCTCGGACGCCTACATCAGCGGCAGACTCCACGGCCAGCGGGTGGCCTTTCTGGCCCGCCATGGCCGGGGACACCGCATCAGCCCCACCCGGCTCAACCAGCGGGCCAATATCTACGGCTTCAAAATGCTCGGCGTGGAATATCTGATTGGGGTCAGCGCCTGCGGCAGCCTGCGCGAGCGCATCCATCCCGGCGACATTGTCATCCCCCACCAGCTCTTCGACCGCACAAATGGCCGGGCACTCAGCTTCTTCGATGACCCCAGCGTGGGGACCGATGGCCTGGTGACCCACGTGAGCGTGGCCCATCCCTTCTGCGATGTACTCAGCGAAATCTGCGCCGCAGCCGTGGAGCAGACCGGGGCGCGGGTCCACCGGGGCGGCAATTTTGTGACGATTGAAGGCCCCCGTTTCAGCACCCGGGCCGAGAGTTTCGCCTTCCGGGAGTGGGGGATGGACATCATCGGCATGACGACGACGCCGGAAGCCTTCCTGGCACGGGAGGCGGAGATGAGCTATGCCTGTATGGCCCACGTCACCGACTACGACGTATGGCACGAGACCGAGCAGGCGGTGACCGTCGAAGCGGTGATCCGCACCCTTCTCCACAACGCGGGGGTGGCGAAGCAGGCGGTCTCCAACGCCATCGCCCTCCTGGACGGCATCGGGCCGAGCCAATACGCCGACGCGATGAAAGATGCGCTGATTACGAACAAAGCGGTAGTTCCCGCACGGGCCATTGAGAATACCCGGCTGATTGTGGGGAAGTATTTTGTGGAATGACGGCGGACGGCGGACGGCAGACGAACGTTAAGTCCGATGATTCTCGTTCAGGAGTAGAGCTTTGACACGAGAAAGCATCCCGGACGTTCGTCTATCGTCCTTCGTCCATAACCACATCAAAGGCCAGTCCGAATGACAACAACGCCCACAACCACCCCGCGCTGGACCAATTGGGTGGGAAACCAATCCTTTACACCCCGGCAGATGATCGAAATCCAGGCCGAGGAGGAGATCGCGCCGCTGATTGCCCAGGCCGCCGCAGAGGGAATCGGCGTGCGCACGCCGGGCACGGGCCACTCCTTCACCCCGATTGTGGAGACGGAGGGCCTGCTGCTGGATTTGAGCCGACTGCGGGGTATTCTCTCCATCGACCGGGAGCGGCGGCAGGTGACCGCCTGGCCCAAAACGACAGTGGGCGACTTTGGCGATCCCCTCTGGGAAGCGGGCCTGGCCCTGAACAATCAGGGGGACATCGACACCCAGGCCATCGCCGGGGCCATCGCCACCGCCACCCACGGCTCCGGGCTGCGCTTGCCCAATTTTTCCGCCACACTGGTGGGTGGCCGTTTTGTAGATGGGTTGGGCAACGTCGTCGAAGTCTCGGCGGAGGAGAACGCGGATGTGCTGCCCGCGCTGCAAACTTCGCTCGGTCTGCTGGGGCTGATGACTCGGCTGACGATTCAGGTGGCCCCGGCCTACGAGCTGCACGCCACCCATCTGCTCCTACCCTACGAGGCGCTGATAGAGCGCTTCGACGAGTTTGTCCACAACTACCGCAGCTTTGCCTTCTTCTGGCTGCCCAGCGACGCCTCAGCCCCACTCTACTGTCTGGACAAGGGGCAAGCTGACGATTGTGTCATCAAACTCTACCAGCAGGCCACGCCCGACACGCCGCGAGAGGGTCTGCCCGACAACCAGCGCATCGACCGCTCCTACCGCATCTACCCCATGCACTACGACCCCAACTTTCACGAGGTAGAGTATTTTCTGCCCATGCCGCACGCCCGGGAGATTCTGTGCGAGATGCGCAAGCTGATGCAGCGCTGGCTGCCCCTCAGCGTCTACCCCCTGGAGATTCGCACGGTGGCCGCGGACGAAGCCTGGCTCAGCCCCAACTATCAGCGGGAGAATCTGGTGGTCTCGGTCTCCGGCGAGCCGGGGGTGGACTATTGGCCCTATTTGCGCGCGGTGGACGCCCTCTTCGCCGAGTTCAAAGGGCGGCCCCACTGGGGCAAACTGCATTTTATGACCGCCGACCGCATCGAGCGCCTCTTCCCCCGCTACGGGGATTTCGTGGCCTTGCGCCGCCGGTTTGACCCGCAGGGGACGTTTTTGAACGGGCATACGCGAGCGCTGTTTGGGTAGGCAGACGGCGGACGGCCCCTCACCACCCCCTACTTATTGGAGGGAAGGTCGGTTGTTGGAGGGACGCCCCCTCCTCTCCCAGAAAGGACGTTTGAGGTTTGGATGGGGTTGGTCGCTCTGGGAGAGGAGGGGGTTGGGGGTGACACGCGTAGGGGCATGAGGTGGGGCGGGCAGATCATTCGCCTTCGCCGGCAAATTTCGTCCCGCCCCACTTCGTGCCCCTACTTATTGACACAAATCCGCCTCCAACACCGTCGACAGACTCCCCTCTCCCAGCCCGACCAACAGACCCCACCAGCCATCGCCGCGGCTGGGAGAGGGGCCGGGGGTGAGGGCCAAGCGACAACCATTCGCGCCATCCTCCTATTCGCTGTCACCCATCTTCGCCAGCAGACCGGCCAGATTGCCCCGATAAATGCGTGTCTGGGGATGTTCCGACCCCGATCTCTCCTCTGCAATCGCCAACGCCCGTTCGTAGTAGGGCCGCGCCCCGGCCGAATCTCCCATCGCTTGCAGCAGCATCCCCAGATTGTTCAGACTCCGCGCGGTGTCCGGGTGGCGGGGACCCAGCGCCTCCTCGCATATCGCCAATGCCCTTTCGTAGTAGGGCCGCGCCCCGGCCAAATCTCCCGAAGCACGCAGCAGAACGCCCAGATTGTTCAGACTATTGGCGGTATCCGGGTGGCAGGGACCCAGCACCTCCTCCCGTATCGCCAACGCCCGTTCGACGTAGGGCCGGGCACCGGCCAAATCCCCCATTGCTTGCAGATGATAGCCGAGATTCGTAGCAAGCGTAGCGGATTGATTGTCCAAACGGCGGGATGCGCGGTCCATAAGATGGCGCAAATGGGATTGCCACACAAGCAACATCCGGGGATCACCAGCTACATTCAGGCGATAGGCTTCCGAAATCGCCGCCCTTTCTACCGCATCCACCGCCTCCGCCCCCTGCCCCACAAAGGCCGCCAACAGCCGATGCATCTGGACGCTGCCGTCGTCGGCCTCGTCCAGCAGGCCCAGGTCAGTGAGGCGGGGAATCAGGTATTGGATATTGGATATTGGGGAAGTGCTGTTCGCTGTGTCGCCTGCCGTCGGTCGTCCGCCGTCTGCGTCTCCGTTCGTCTCCTCTACCGTTTTCAGCAGCAGACCCCGGGGTATCGGCTCGCCTTTCCTCCCCGCCCCTTTTGCGCTATAATATCCCCAACGACATTCGACTTGCCACTTTCCACCTGCAACCCGTCATCCCTCCCGGAGCACCAGCCATGAAAATACGCGCCGCCTATGTCCCCGAAAGCAACCGACTGATCGTCGCCGAAGTCGAACTGGACCCACCGAAGGAGAAGGAGCTGCTGGTACGCATCCACGCCGCGGGGGTCTGTCACTCGGATTTACACACCCTCAAAGGCGAACTGCGCACAATGCCGCCGCTGGTGCTGGGCCACGAAGGCGCGGGCGTCGTGGAGGCTGTGGGTCCGGGCGTCACCCGCTTCGCCGTGGGTGACCGCATTCTGGTCAACTGGCTGCCCGCCTGCCACATCTGTACCCAATGCCAGAGTGGACGTCCCAACCTGTGCGAGCGGCTGCCCTCCACCACCTACCAGGGCGCGCTGATCGACGGCACCTCCCGGCTACATTCGCTGGAAGGTGCGTCGGTCAAGCAGTATCTCAGCGCCTCCACGATGGCCGACTACGCAGTTATCCCGGAGGATGGCGCAGTCCATTTGCAGGAGGGCGTGCCTTTTGAAGTGGGCGCGATCATCGGCTGCGCAGTGATTACCGGCGTGGGCGCGGTCATCAACACCGCCAAAGTGCGTCCCGGCAGCAGCGCAGCCGTCATCGGCTGCGGCGGCATCGGCCTGAGCGCCATCCTGGGCTGCGTGCTGGCGGGCTGTCACACAATCATCGCCGTGGACGTCTTCGACGAGAAGCTGGAATTTGCCCGGCAACTGGGGGCCACCCACACCGTCAACGCCCGCCACGAAGACCCGGTGAAAGCGCTCAAAGCCATCACCGGCGTTGGCCCGGACTACGCTTTCGACAGCGTTGGCTCGGCCCGCACGATTCCCCAGGCGCTCAATGCCGTTGGCCCCGCTGGTGTGGCGACGGTGATGGGGCTGCACTCCGCGCTGGCGGATGTACCCATCTCCGCCGGTCAGCTCATCTTCCAGAACAAATCCCTGCTCGGCTCCTTTGCCGGTTCTGCCCGGCCCGACATCGACCTGCCCAACCTGCAGCGGCTCTATCTGGCGGGCAAGCTGGACCTGGACAAGCTCATCACCAAACGCTATCCCCTGGACGACATCGCCCTGGCCTTTGAAGATATGGAGGCGGGGAAGGTGGCGCGGGGCGTTTTGGTATTTGATAGTTGATATTGGAAATTTCGTCAGGTGCGTTTCTCGGCGAAGAAAGTGAGCAGTAATCAGTGAACGGTAATCAGTTGTGTCGTCGAGACACTGGTCACTGCTCACTGGTCACTGCTCACTGATTACTGCTCACCGATGACTCCACCCTACCCACCACCAACACTTACCCAATACCTAATACCCAATATCCTATGAAAACAACTGCCCAACTCCTCGCCGACTCCCTCTACGCCGCGGGTATTTCCGTCGTTTTTGGAATGCCCGGCGGCGAAGTGGTGGCTATCCTGGAAGCCATGCGCCAGCGGGGCATCCGCTTTGAGTTGATGCACCACGAGACCAGCGCCGTCTTTGCCGCTGACGGCTACGCTCGGGCTACCGGGGGCATCGGCTGTGTGCTGACTACCCTCGGCCCGGGCGCAACGAATGCGGTGGCCGGTGTGGCCCACGCCTGGCTGGACCGCGCGCCCGTCGTCGTCATCACCGCCCAAAAGCCGGACGATCTGCTGCCCGACTACACCCATCAGGTGGTGGACCTCCACGCCATTTTTGCCCCTATCACCAAACGCACGGTCAAAATCAGCGCTGCGAACGCGGCCACAGCCATCCCGGAAACAATCGCCCTCACCACCGCAGGCCGCCCCGGACCGGTTCATTTGCAGATCAGCAACGAGGAGGCGGTGAAGGTGGCAGGTGGCAGGTGGCAGGCGGTGGCAGGCGGTGACGCCTCCCATTCAGAATTCACAATTCACAATTCACCATTCAGCATTTCTTCTTTTGACTCCTTCCTTGCCGCCCAACGCCCGGTCATCCTCGCTGGTCTCGGCCTGGAACCAGAGGCCCCCTACACCGCCTTGCGGGAGTTGGCCGAAGTGGCCAATGCGCCGGTGATCGTCCTGCCTAAGTCCAAAGGTGCGCTGCCCGACGATCACCCGCTCTCTGCGGGAACCCTCGGCCTGACCCGCACAGACCCGGTCTACGAGATTCTGGACGAGGCGGACTGCGTGCTGGCGGTGGGCTTCGATGTGGTGGAACTGGTAAAAAAATGGGAGCATCCCGCGCCGTTGCTCTGGATTGCTAACTGGGCCAACGAGGACCCGGTGTTACCCGCGGTCGCGGAATACGTGGGGCCGATTGGACCGATCCTCCAACAATTGAGCGACAACAGCTTTGCCACCGACCCGGCCTGGGGTGTGGCCCGGGTCCAACAACTGCGGGAGAAGTTGGCCGCCCGTTCTCTGCCCACACCGGAAGCCGGGAAGATTCTACCCCAGAGCTATCTGGCCGCCATGCGTCGCCACCTGCCCGCGGACGGGCTGCTGGCTGTGGATGTGGGCAGCCACAAGATTTTCAGCAGCCTGGAATGGCCCAGCCTGCACCCCAACCGCTTCTTCCTCTCCAACGGTCTCTCCTGTATGGGCTTTGCCCTGCCCGCCGCCATCGGCGCCGCCATGGCCCGTCCCGACGAAGCGCTCTTCTGTCTGATCGGCGACGCGGGGCTGGCGATGTGTCTGGGCGAGTTGAGCGTCCTGGCCCGGCTGAAGCTGCCCGTAACCGTCATCGTGCCGGTGGACAACGCCATCGACCTCATCCGTTCCCATCAGATGCGCCAGGGCGCGCCCATCCACGGCACGGAGTTTCCCGCACCCGACTTCTGCGCCATCGCAGCCGCCCACGGCATCCCCAGCGCAAAAGTCACCAATGAAGCCGAATGTGACGCAGCCCTGGCCCGGGCCGCGGCGAGCGGCGGCCCCTTTCTGGTGGAAGTCCATATCGACCCCATCGGCTATCCGACGACACCCAGGGGGTAGAAGATAGACGGAGAAGGCAAAAGGCAAAAGGGGAAGGCAAAAGTGGGCGAGTTGCGAATTGCGAGACGGCCGCACCGGGCTAAAGACCCGGAGCTAACAAACAACGCCGGATAAATCCGGCTGATCATCGGACGATTTTTGGCGATTCAAGCCCCCTTCAGGGGGCGTTGCTCGTTAGCCCGGCCTCTTTAGGGCCGGGCGGCCCATACGATTACAGTTGACCCATAACTGCAATGCACCTGCCACTTGCCACATTTGCACTCTGCCCACCGCTACGCTATAATACGTCAGTTATTTTTGTGCCCGCTATGGACCGAATGAAGGAGAGAGAAGAATGGCTAAGAAAGGCCCCCGCGTACTTGTGAAACTACGCAGCACGGAAAGCAGCCATATGTACCTGAGCAGCAAGAACCGCCGCAACGATACCCAGCGGTTGGAACTGAAAAAGTACGACCCCACCCTGCGCCGCCACGTGATGTACAGGGAAACCCGTTAAACCTGGCAGGCCACAATTCTTATGTACGAGCGCATCCGCTGGCTGAGAGAATCTCTCTGTTCCAGCGGATGTTTTATTTCCAAAGGAAGTGGATAATTGCTTAGTCAATCGAAACTCCCTCTCTTGATCCGTCTATCGCTTTGCGCTGCTCTTCTGCTTGCTACCTGGCCCTCAGGGCTTGCCGCCGTTCCTCCCACGGGAGTTCGAACTGCGCAAGCCGAGGAAAGAGAGCCTGTCGCCGACGAATGGCACAGTGAATCAACGGCCTTGGGAGTCTCTGTTACCTGGCAGCCAACCACCCAGCCCCGCACAGACAAAGCGACCTGGCGCGACTGGCCCCTGGTCACAATCGCTGGCCGTCAACAACCCGCCCATCTGCTGACCTTTGTCGCCACTGGCTCCACCCCGCCCCAGCTACGCCTGGGCGCCGTCACCAGCCGCGCCTGGTTGGGACGCACACTGCCGGGCCAGCCCGTCACGCCGGCTATCCCCCGGCCTCTGGGCCAGCCCCCCCGCCCCGATTTGGCTCTGGCAGTCGAAGATTCCCTGCCCGCCGCGCCGGCCATTGAGCTACGCCGAGGGCGCATGGCCGGTGTGGAACTGCTGGTCGTAGCTGTCAGCCCCCTCTTTGGCGACACCCAAAGCCGCCGGGAACTCACCAGCCTGCGCCTGACTGTCACCGGTGGCCGCCTGCTGGAACCCGCCGGTAGGCTGCCTGACGTGGACCGGATGATTCTGGACGAAGCTGCCCCACCTTCACCCCTCACGGCCCGGCCCCGACTACGGGTGAGCGTCCGCGAGGCGGGTATGCAGGAGATTCCCCTCTCCGCCCTGACCGAACTAGGATTGATCAGCAACCCCAGCCAGCTTGCCCGCCTGCAATTGACCCGACAGGGCGCAGCCGTCGCCGTTGAAATCGTTGACAATCTGCTTCGCTTCTATGCGCCTGTGCCCGGCGACCGTTGGAACAGAGAAGATAGCTATTGGCTGACTTTGGGCAGCAGCGCCGGAACACGCATCAATAGCCGTCCGCTGCTAAGCGACGAGATCGATACCCTTTCCCCACAGAAGTGGGCCTGGGAGATCGGCAAATGGTCCAGCCCCGTTCTTTACGACTCCACCCTGGCCGGGCAGGACGGCGACCACTGGTTTGCCTTTGACCTGCGCAGCGGAGCGGAGCTGCCTGTCATCACCCACACACTGCCCATTTCGTCGCTCCTGCCACCACTCTCGGCCCGCGCCGCTGTCACACTCCACGTCTCCGGCTATACGAAGCACAGCCATCAGCTTCGCATCTCGCCACCCGGCTACACAGCCACACTGCTCGCTTGGGAAGGCAGCGGTGCGCGTAGCCTCTCCTTTGCCGTGGATTCCCGCGGGCAAAACCTGGCGTTGGCGACCGTAGAAAAGGCCGTTCCCGACGGGGTGATGATCGACTCGATGGAGTGGCGGCGCCCGGTCGCCTTGCGCTTTGGCTTCGGCGATGGTAGCTTCGTCAACGGACCAGATGAGAGCCTCCTGCAACTGGAACAGGTGGCCGCAGCTAGCCGCCTTTATGACATCAGTGACCCTCACCAGCCCGTGCGCATCATTCTGCCAGCCCCCAGTGGCGGCACTCTGCTGTTGGAAAGTGCGCCCCACCGCCGCTTCCTGCTCCTGGCCGACGAAAGCCGGCTGCACCTGCCGCTGATCAGCGCGGGGCCGAACACGAAAATTCGACTTGCGGAAGAGGGTCAACTCCCAGCCAGAGAAGCCCAAACCGACGCACCCACGCCCGACCTGGCATTGCTCCCGGCCCTGAGTTTCCAGCCATTCCTAAATGCCGACGCACTCTACATTGCCCCGGCCCTCTTCCACACGGCCCTGCAACCGCTGCTCGATCAGCGGGCCAGCCAGGGCTATCGGGTGGCGCTGGTCAATGTGGACCAAATCTATGAGGGCTGGCGCGGCGGCCAGGTCGATCCCGGGGCCATCCGGGACTTTGTGCGCTGGCGAACTGCCAACGGGGAGCAGCCACCCCAGGCCATCGTTCTGGTGGGCGATGCCACCAGCGACCCACTCAACTTTACCAGGCAGGGCAACACGAATTTTATCCCCCCCTATCTTCTGCACGTGGATCCCTGGCTAATTGAGACGGCTTGCGATTCCTGCTTCGGCCAGGTGGATGGGCTATCGCCCTTGGATGATCCCCTGCCCGATATCCCAGTGGGGCGCATCCCCGCAAAAAGCGCAGCGGAAGTAACTTTTTACGTAGAGAAACTATTGGGCTACGAGCGCACGCCAGCGCCCGTGGACCAGCGGGCGCGGATGGTCTTTGTGGCCGACAACTACCGGGACGCCTCCGGGCGGGTGGACCCGGCGGGCGACTTCGCCCTTGCCACCGAGACTGTGGTGGCCCTACAGCCAGCCAGCGCGCAGATCGAGCGGGTCTATTTTGACCCGTCTCCCACCCACAGCCAGAACCCCTGGCGGGAGCCAGACCCGGTGCGAGCCTGGCAGAAAACGGTGGAAGCGCTGAACCGGGGCGGCGGCTTTGCCAGCTATACCGGCCACGCCCACCAGCAGCAATGGGCCTCCACGGATCTGAATGTGGAGCCGCCCTATCTGCTGGGTCTGTACGACGCGGATGGGCTGACGAACCAGAGCAATCTGTCGATTTTGTTGGAGATGACCTGCCTGACGGGGATGTTTCAAATGCCTGCGTTAAGCGGGACAACCATTGACGAGCGGCTGCTGCTGCATACGAAAGGGGGCGCGGCGGCCATCTGGTCGTCCACAGGTCTAGGGGTGGCCTACGGCCACGACGCCTTACAACGGGGCTTCTATAGTCATTTCTGGTCCCAGACCGCCAGTGACAAACGGCTGGGCGCTTTGGCCCAGGCAGGCTATCGGACTCTCTTCAGCGAGGGTGTCTGCTGCCAGGATAGTCTGCGCACTTTCGTCATCTTGGGCGATCCGCTGACTGTGCCCCAGGCTGCGGTGGAACGGCAGTTGTGGCTTCCGATGCTGGGGCGCTGATTGGCGGAATCGTTTCGTCTCGCCATCCGTTGTGGTAGCTGATGGTCGGTTGCCTTTTCCTGTTGGATCTGATTGTCTTTACGCTGGTCTATTTTGTTGTACAATAAGCCACGGAGTCATACACAAAGCAGGCAACAGCAAGGAGAGGGTCATGGGCGAATACATACCGAGTACCAGCGCGTGGGTGGCGGAGCAGGTGGAATTGTACGAGGGGAGCGGCGGCACAGAAGGCGTGACTTTGCGGGATACGGGTCTGCCGGTGATTATCGTGACCAACCGGGGGCGCAAGACCGGTGCCATCCGCAAAACGCCACTGATGCGGGCCGTGGACGGGGATCGCTACATCCTCATTGCATCCCAGGGCGGCGCGCCGACACACCCAGTCTGGTACTACAATTTGAAGGCGGATCCCCACGTGGAAATCCGTGATAAGACCGAAGTCTATGCTATGCGGGCGCGAGAAGTTACCGATTCCGCCGAGCGACAGCGTCTGTGGGATATTGCGGTGGCCGCTTTCCCCCCCTATCAGACATACCAGCAGAAGACCGAGCGGCTCATTCCGGTTTTTGTCGCTGAACCGGTCGCGTAGCCGAAGTGAAGCAAGTTTGCACGCAAACAAAAAGAGACCACCGCAATCGGTGGTCTCTTTTTGTTTGCATTGGTGATCCGCCAGAGAATTGTGATGTTTCTGTACGCCCACAAATTCCGCTCGCCTCAATCCCTTTGGTCAGCCTGCGCATGTCTCCTGATACCCCGCTGTTCCGTCGTGCTGGAAACGCAGGAACGATTGACAATGCGTGGTATAATTCAACTACAAAAGAAGGTGCATGGATAGAGAGGGGGGGAAGATGCTGAAAACATTCGAGTTGCCACAATACATTTTGGGACAATATCCCCATGAGAAAATTACGCATCTCAAGCTGCAAAAGTTACTCTACTATGTAAAGGTGTGGGGCATTGTGGCTGGGGTCGAACTATATCAGGGAGAATTCGAGAAGTGGGAACGCGGCCCAGTAAATACTGATGTCTATCACAAATACAAATCGTTTGGCCGAGACCCAATCGTACAAGACCCCCATATTGAACAGCCCAACGTTGCCGGTCGGGAAAAAGAACTGATAGACTTTATTGTCGCTTCATACATGCCGATTTCGGCAATATCCTTGAGCGCAATGACGCACAAAGAATCGCCTTGGATAGAAACACCGCAGAATTCCGTCATCAGTCATGATAAAATTTTCAAGTTTTATTCTCAGCAGCCATTCGCCAAAAACTTCAACCCGTTCGATTTAGCCAACAAGCCATACTTCGTTGTACAAAGCAGCTCCTGGCACGCATACACTTTGGATATGACCGTAGACGATATGGAACGGAACGCTCAATTCTCTTCGTTCGACGACTATCTAGCGCTGGGTGCGCAAGCACAAGTCGATATTGAGAAGTTGATTAGCAGCCTCCCCAAGTTCTAATCCAATGACCTCCCCGGAACTGGACTATCTAGCAGAATTGATGGCCGCTTTCCCGGTCAGTGGCAGGGGCAACAAACCACCATTCACGGGCATTGCGGCTGGGGAAATCGAGAAGGCGTTACAGGATGTCTTCCCCCATTTATCAAAAGATGCCAGCAACCCGATCGCCGCTTGCGTGACCTTCTACCAGCAATTTGTTCGTGTCCACCCCTTCTACGACGCCAATGGGCGCATCGCTCGTCTGCTCGTCAGCCTGTATCTCGACTACCACGGCTTTTATGTAGATTGGGGTGATTTGCAACGTCAGGACAGATGGATAAAGATGCTGAACGACTGCCACAAACGACAGAAGCAGACGAAAAAGTATGAAGAATACCTGGGCTATCTGGTCTCGTATTTTTCAAAGTACGTGAGTGAAAAATCCAGCCTCGAATTTTGACAAATCGAAAAAGCAGCGCCCCACCCCGGAAACCGCCGTATGCCCGCCAAAGAAGCCAAGGCACGCATCAAAATCAACCATCTCCTCGAAGACGCCGGTTGGCGCTTCTTCGACGACGCCACTGGTTCGGTAAACATCCAGCGGGGCAAGGGGGCCAAACAGCGCTACGCCTACATCGGTTTTCGCACACGCAAACTGCTCAGTCTCTATCTGGCTGGCAGGGGCGCAGCAGAACCGACAGCCCTTTGACACTTTGATCCCACCCAATCACTCTGACCCCGAAAAGGAGAGCGCATCGTGCCTTCTCTCGACATCAACAGCCTGCGCCAGGTAAGCGGCGTGGGCGCAAAGACCGTGCGCAGTTTCATTGACGCTGGCTACGGCTCTCTGGACGACCTGAAAGATGTGACGCTGGAAGCGCTGCTGGGGATCAGCGGCGTGGGGGAGAGCACAGCCCAGGCCATTCTGGACTTTGTGCGGCGGGCGGGCGAGGCCGGGGAACTGGTGCGCACCTACCGCTATGACGAGACGCGCAAGAACATTCCCCCTGCCGGTCTGGCCGCCCAGGGCAAAGTTGAGGAGAAGCCCCACACCCGCTACAGCTATGACCCCCACCTGCCCCCGCTTCTGCGCTTTGACGACACCGGCCAGAGCGACCGCCTGCCCGATCTGTTGGAAGCAGCCACACAGCGACCCTTGAGCGACGACGAAGCCCGCGCGTTGGCCGAAGCCCTGCGTGTGCGCCAGCCCTGGCTGGAATGGACAGGCAAGCGGGAGAAGCGTAGCTTTGCCGTAGACCCGGTGGCCCTGCACATCCACGAACGGCTCTCCGCCGAGGCGATTGTCCAGTTGGCCCAGCGCCAGCCCCTACAGCGCAGCCTCTTTGCCGAGCCGACATTGGACTTCTGGGAGCAGGTGAAGTTCTACCAGCACGAGATGGACTGGGCCAACCGGCTGATTCTGGGCGATTCGTTGACGGTGATGACCAGCCTGGCCCGCCGTGAAGACCTGGCCGGCAAGGTGCAGATGATTTATATGGACCCGCCCTACGGTATCAAATTCGCCTCCAACTTCCAGCCCTTTGTCAACAACCGGGAGGTGAAGGAGCGGGAGCAGGACTTGACCCGTGAACCGGAGCAGGTGCGAGCCTATCGGGATACCTGGACGCTGGGCGTCCATTCGTATTTGGCCTATCTGCGTGACCGGCTGATAGCGGCCAGGGAACTGCTGACAGACAGCGGCAGCATCTTTGTTCAGATTTCCGATGAGAATGTGCATCGGGTGCGGATGCTCTTGGATGAGGTGTTTGGGGCGGAGAATTTTGTTGGTCAGATTATCTTTCGTGTAAAAAGCCCTTTGAATGTAAGTGGGCTGGGTCGAATCTCTGATTATCTGCTTTGGTATGCCAAGAACAGTAGCTCAATGAAGTATCGACAACTGTATCTCGAGAAAAACGCTATCGAGCAGAAAGAGTTTAGCCTCCTACAATTGGAGACCGGTGAGCGAATTGCAGCATCTCGGTCTGAGGCTCTAACAGATAAACTTCAAGCAACTGCTAAATTATTCACATCCCAAAATCTTGCGTCATCGGGATACACTCAATCCTGCACGTATTCATTCTCAATGGATGGGAAAACTTTTCCACCGCCGCGTGGTCATAGTTGGAAAACTACTAAAGAAGGAATGAATCGACTCGTACTTGCGGGGCGTTTGCAACCTTTAGCAACTAGCCTTCGGTATATCTACTATCTGGATGATTATCCAGTTCAAGAAATCAACGAAGTGTGGGGTGATACCTTTGCCGAAAGTGACAAAGCGTATGTCGTTCAAACTAGCACGAGAGTCATCGAACGCTGCCTTCTAATGACCACCGACCCCGGCGATCTGGTGTTGGACCCCACCTGTGGCAGCGGCACAACGGCATACGTGGCCGAGCAGTGGGGGCGGCGCTGGATTACGATTGACACCAGCCGGGTGGCTCTGGCTCTGGCCCGGCAACGGTTGCTCACGGCCAAATTCGACTACTACGCAAAGGAAGGACCCAACCAGCCCCTGCACCCGGTGCGCAACCGCTTCCGCTACGAAAGTGTGCCCCACATAATGCTGAGTACAATTTCCCAGTGCGCGGCCCTGGACCCGGTTTTTGCCCGCTGGCAGCCGGTCTTGGCCGACAAGCTGGAGACGCTGAACATTGCCCTGCTGGATGTGACCCCGGCCCTGCGCACCCGTCTGCACCAGAAGTTGGCGGCCAAAGAGCGGGCGGAAGGCAAGCGGGCCATCACCGACGCGGACAGACGGCGCTGGCTGCTACCCGCAGAAAGTTGGCAGGAGTGGGAAGTCCCCTACGACACGGACCCGGATTGGCCCGCGCAATTGCAGGCGGCCCTGACCGACTATCGGGCGGCGTGGCGGGGGAAGATGGACGAGGTGAACGCTACGATTGCGGCCAGCGCACCCCAGGAGACCCTGGTAGACCGGCCCCAGGTGGTGAAAGGGGTAGTCCGGGTGAGCGGCCCTTTTACTGTGGAGGGTGTGCAGCCGGGAGAAGAACGGATGGATTTGGATGGCTCACCGATTGCCGGTGCGCCGGATGCGCTGGATACCTTTGCGCCTGCGGCTGCTCTGGACAGAGACCCGGCCAATGCGGGCGCGTATCTGGAAAATATGATTCGTCTGCTGCGCCAGGACGGGGTGCGCTTTCTGGGCAACCAGCAGGTCAGCATCCAGCGACTGGACCCGCTGGCAGGCAGCCAGAGCATCCACGCCGAAGGGGAGTGGAATCCATCCAACGAGGCAAATGGTAGACGGGTGGGCGTCTCCTTCGGCCCCCAATACGGCCCGCTGACGGCCAAACAGGTGGAGAATGGCCTGTGGGAAGCCAGTCGTCGGGGGTTTGATGACCTGATTTTTGCCGGTTTCACGATTGACGGCGCGGCCCAGGCAGCCATTGACAGCGACCCCAATCCACGGGTGCGCTGCCATCTGGCCCACATCCGCCCGGATGTGTTGATGGGCGATCTGCTCAAAGATACGCCGAGCAGCCAGATTTTCACAGTGACCGGTCTGCCCCGCGTGGCGCTGCACGACGCAGGCGACGGGGAATATACAGTGGAGATGGAAGGGGTGGACATCTACGACCCGGTGAGCAATACGATTCAGGCGACACGGGCGGAAAAGGTGGCGGCCTGGTTTCTGGACAGCGACTACGACGGCAAGACCTTTTATGTGACCCAAGCCTTCTTCCCAGACAAAGACGCCTGGGAGAAGCTGGCCAAGGCGCTGAAGTCGGTGATCGACGAAGAACTCTTTGCCGCCTTCTCCTCCACCCGCTCCTTGCCCTTCCGGGCCGGGGAACACAAGCGCATTGCCGTCAAAGTCATTGACCCACGCGGCAATGAAGTGATGCGGGTGAAATACTTGGAGGGAGGGGTGACGTATGGCTAAAGGCGCACCGCTCCAAGAACCCCTGGCCGTGCAGCCGGTCAACGAACCGATTCTGTGTGGCCCCTATACGGAGCCAGACCGCCACTGGGTCTATGCCTCCGACACAGGGATGCCCGTGCTGATGGAAGGCCGCCGACCGGCCTCCTACTGGTTTCGCTACGAATCCAGCGCCAGCAGGCAGCAGATACGCCTGTTTGCCGAGGAGGAACGGGAAGAACTGCCTCTGGTCAATGCCCTGCGCAGCGATGTGAAGCGTTGGCGTGACTCCGGCTATGAAGGCGCAACCGAAATCACCAAACAGTTGCTCCGCCATTGGTGGCGCACAGACCGGCAGCGGCGGCTCTTCTTCTGCCAATTGGAAGCGGTGGAGAGCGTCATCTTTCTGCAGGAGATTCGCCTGAGCAAACGCTACCTGCGCTTTACTCCCCAGTTTCGGGATGAAGATTTAGACAAATTGGGAGATACTCCTGGCAACCCTTCACTCCCACTGTCGTTGCGTCGTCTGGGGGTGAAGATGGCGACGGGTTCGGGCAAGACGGTTGTGATGGCGATGCTGGTGGCCTGGGCCTTCTGCAACCGGGGACAGGTACACAGCGATGAACGTTTCCCCTGGGCGGTGCTGGCTGTCTGCCCCAATTTGACCATCCGGGAACGGCTACAGGTGTTGCGCCCCGACAATCCGGGCAACTATTACGAGCAGTTCGATCTGGTGCCCACCAAACTGCGTCCCCTGCTGCACACAGGCAAAGTGCTGGTGGAGAACTGGCACGCCTTTCTGCCCGAGTCGGAACACGCCGAAGGTGGGCAGAGCTATGCGGTTGTCAACAAAGGGGCGGAAGGGCCAGAAGCCTTTGCCCGCAAACGGTTGGGCGACCTCTTCGAGCGTGCGCCGGTGATGGTTCTCAACGACGAAGCCCACCACGCCTGGCGTCCCGCCCGCATTGTGCAGGGTGTCAGCGGGGAGGTGGATCAGGAGGAGTGGAAAGAGGCGACGGTCTGGGTCAACGGGCTGGATATGCTCAATCACGGCGCGGGGGTGGCCTTCTGTGTGGACCTCTCGGCCACGCCCTTCTACATTGCGGGCAGCGGCTATCAGGAGGGTCGACCCTTCCCCTGGCTGGTCAGCGACTTTGCCCTGGTGGATGCGATTGAGTCTGGGATTGTCAAAATTCCCCGTCTGCCAGTCAGCGACACCACAGGCCGCCCGGAAGCCCGTTATTTCAAGCTGTGGGAGGCCATCACTAGCAATCTGCGTGCGGGCGAGAAGCTGCCCAGAGGCGGCAAACCCAAGCCGGAAGTGGTCTACCGAGAAGCCCAGGACGCCCTGACCACACTTGCCAGCCAGTGGGTGCAGCGTTTCACCCAAATTCAGGAGTCATCCAACACGGCAGACAAGACCCCGCCTGTGCTGATTGTCGTCTGTGACAACACGGACATTGCCAAACTCTTTCACGAGAAGATTTCCGGTGAACGGGAAGAAGAATATGTGGATGAGGATGGCAAGACGAAAACCCGTACCGTCTACGGCACGGGGGAGGTCTTCCCGGAGCATTTCTCCAACACGGAAAAGTTCACCCCTACCATTCGCATTGACAGCAAATTGCTGGCCGAAGCGGAAAGCGCTGACCCCAATGTGAGCCGGCAGGATGCTGCCCAACAGTTGCGCCGGGTGGTTGCCACAGTGGGCAAACGGGGCGAACTGGGGGAACAGGTGCGCTGTGTGGTGTCGGTGGCGATGTTGACCGAAGGCTGGGACGCCAACAATGTGACCCATATCTTGGGTTTGCGGGCTTTTGGCTCTCAGTTGCTGTGTGAGCAGGTGGTGGGCCGGGGTCTGCGCCGGATGAACTATACACCGGACCCAGACACAGGACGGCTGACAGAGGAGTATGTGGACATCTACGGCGTGCCGTTCAGCCTGATTCCCTTCCGGGGGCGGGTGAAAGACAAGCCCGAAGTCGTAGACAAACCGGTCAATCACATCCGCGCCCTGCCCGAACGTGCCCAGTATGAGATTCAGTTTCCGGTGGTGGAAGGGTACGTCTTTGCTCTGCGCCGCAATGCCATCACCGCTGACATTGGCGCAATGGAGCGTCTGCAACTGCAACCGGAGTACCTGCCTTCGTCGGTCTTTGTCAAGCCACGCGTGGGCTATCAGGTGGGCACTTTCACACTCGACGGTCCCGGCACTTTTGAGGAGCAGGACAGAGTGCGTTTCTACCAAAGCACCCACTTGCAGACAATCAAATTCCAGATAGCCGGGGATATTGTCCTAAAGCTGGCTGGTGATGGACAGAGCAATGGCAAAGGCGACCCGAAGTTCCGCTATATCTCCCGCCACCAACTTTTCCCCCAGGTATTCCAGTTGGTTGATCGTTTTGTAGACGCCAAGATCGATTTTCGGGGGCTGGACAAACGGGAGTTGGGTCTGCAACGCTACTTTGAGCAGGTGGTAGGCCGGTTGATGGACGCCATTCGCCCAGACGAGGCCGAGGGGGAAGCGCCCCTGTTGCCCATCCTCAACCGCTATCAGCCCAAAGGCACGACTGCCGATGTGAACTTCACGACTGTGCGTCCCGTCCATGCGACCTTTCACACCCACGCCAACGCGCTGGTGGCCGATACAGCCACCTGGGAGCAATCTGCCGCTTTCCGTTTGGAGCAGGCTGCTCTGCGCGGGCTGATTGGCTGCTACGCCCGCAACGATGGCTTGGGCTTTACGATTCCATACGAATACCTGGGGCAGTCCCTTGCCTATGAGCCTGACTATCTGGTGCGCATCCACGACGAACTGACGCTGGTGCTGGAAATCAAAGGTTGGGAAGATGACCAAGACCGGGCCAAGCATCAGGCCGCGCACAAATGGCGGGATGCGCTGAACAATTGGGGGAAGATGGGGCGCTGGGTCTTCCATGTGTGCAGAGATCCGCAAGTCTTGTTGGGGCAGATTGAGGGGATTGAATCCCAAACCCGCTAAGAATCAGCCCCCGGCGGCCGCGTTAACGAAAATGGACCCCCGCCGCCCATTGACATACAATAGAGCCAGCAGTAGCCGTCTGGGGTCCGCCGTCTGCTGTTTTGAGTGTTTGGTCAAACAACAAAAAGAGAGGCCACCGCAACCGGTAGCCTCTCTTAGTGATCCGCCAGGGACTCGAACCCCGAACCCGCTGATTAAGAGTCAGCTGCTCTGCCATTGAGCTAGCGGACCGCACATACGTCGAGTAGTGTACCCGCTTGACGGCGATTCGTCAAATTTCAGCCCCAAACGGGAAACGCAAATCATCCAGATGGAAAAGCCGCAAGCAATGACAGGCGTAGTGCGTAGTGCATGTACCAATATCACTACCAGTACACGCATATCACTACCAGTACACGCACCACGCACCACGCACCACCGGCAGTGACCCACCGCAAGCAGGGCAAACATCGACGCTGCGCCGACACGCCACGTAGAAACCCAGCCTCTCACCACGCCCGCAGCACAAAGAGCAGCAGCAGCAGATAGTCCAGGGGCGGATCCAGGCTGGCGACCAGACGGGTAGCGGCCAGCCCGGCTGCACAGACCCGACGGATGTCGTCTGCTCCCGGCTCGGCCAGGCGAGGGAGAGTCTCGATCCCGGCCAGCAATTGTGCCGTCCCGACCTCCATCCGGTTTTGGGCAAAGGCTTCACTGCTTGCCAGCAAAGTGGCCTGGGCTTCTGCGCCGACGTTGCCCTCTGCGACCAGATGGCGGACCAGCCCAGCGACAGCCTGGGCCGCGCCCGTGCCCGGCTCGGCGCGTAGCTGGCGCAGCAGCCGGATAAAGTGGCGCTCGTCCCCCACCAGCCGGGCCAGGGCCAGGGCCACCTCCAGCCGGGTCATCTCATCCTCGCTACTTTCTAAAAGCCGAAGCAGGGGCCCCACGGCTTCCACCGCGCCCAGCCGACCCAGGGCCGACGCATAGGCCACCTGCAAGCCCTCGTCTTCTTCACCAGCCAAGCGTTCCAGCAGCAGGGGCACTGATGAACGGTCCCCCAACGTGCCCAGAGAGCGGGCGCTGTGGGCCTGAACCGAACGATAGGCTGAGTTATCCAGAGCGGCGCGCAGCGCGGCCTGGGCATGTTCATCTCCCAGCCGTCCCAGCGCCCAGGCCGCCAGCACACTCAACGCCGGATTCCTGCCTTCCAGTGTTTTGACTAGCCCGGCGATCAGCCTCTCGTCCGCGGGCATACGGGCAATCGCCAGAATCGCCTCAAAACGCACGTTGAAACGGGGATCGGCCAGACTCTCCAACAGCTCATCCACGGCCAACGGGCTGCGGATGGTGCCCATCCGCTCGGTGACAGCGACTGTATCTTCCTCATCCTTGGCCCAGTGAAAGCGCACCAGGGATCCCATGGCCAGGAAAGGATTGCCGCGCAGAAAGAGACCGGCGAATTGGGTGGTAGAGAAGGGGCTGTCGGCACGGATGGCGCGCAGGAGCAGAATACTGGCCAGGGGCATGAGCAGGGAGATGAGAAAGATGGGCGTGTAGGGATCCAGGGTGAGCGGCCCCCACTGGCCCGCGATGCTCTGGGTCAGGTCTAGCACGCGGCCGCCCAGCAGCTGGCTGCCGCCGCTGATGATGCCGGCCCAGAAGAAGTAGAGCGCCAGGTAGTCCATCCTTTTGTCTGTGGGTACAATGGTGACAAAAAGCAGCCGCCCCGCGCCGATACCCCAGCCCAGATTGCCCACGCCTTGCAAGAAAGCCATGCCCAGGGCCGGGTAGAGACTCCATGCCATCTGTCGGGGTAGCAGCCACCAGAGTAGCGGAGTGATCACCAGCAAGGCCGCACCGGTGATCATCACCGGTTTGCTGCCGTAGCGGTCAGCAGCCCAGCCCCACAGATAGCTGGATGAAAGTGTGCCCAGGAGTGTGCCCATCTGGATAAAGACCACGGCGCTGGGGTTCAGCCCCACCAGGTCTTGCAGATAGAGGGGCAGGAAGGAGGCCAGGGGTACTGTGCCCAGAGTAATCAGGGCCAGACCGAGCAGATAGTTGCGAAAGTCCCGGTCTTGGACAGCCGCCCTGAGATTCCGTTTGCCTGTGGCCTCTGCCGGGTTGGGCGCGCCGCCGGGGATGAATGTGCAGGCCCAGACCGAAACAAAACCGGCCACAATCCCCGCGGCAAAGAGTAGCATGAAACCGTTCAGTACGCTGGTGTGGCCGATGACGATACCCGCCACCCAGACCGTGAGAAAACCGGTGAAGGCGGTGAAGATGTTGCTGGTGGCCGAGTATTTGCCCCGCACAGAGTTGGGCACAAATTCCTGCACCCAGGGAAAATAGGCAGTCTCCGACACGGCTCGGCTGAGGGAAAAAATCGCAGCGACCCCAGCCACAAACCAGAAGGCGGACCGTCCCCCAAAGGCGCTGAGAACGACGGGGGTGAGCAGAAGCAGCACAGTCACCGCCTTGCGTCCACCGTAGTAGAGGACAAAGGCGCGCTTGTAACCGATACGGGCGGTATAGGGGGCCACAAAAGGAGCAATCAGTGCGGCCAAGGGAGTCAGGGCCAGGACGAAGCCGATCTCTGTCTTGGAGAGGCCCAGATGATCCAGAAAGAGGACAAAGACCGAGCCAAAGTAGATAAACTGGGTGAAGACCGTATTGGCGATGTTGGTGGCGTAGCTCCAGGGCAGGCCGCGCAGTTTTTCGACGGTTGTGGTTTCGTGGGACATGGGTTAGGACGCTGGGACGATGGGAAGAATCGGCAGGTGTCCATTATCCCACAGATGGACGCTGCCGACCAGTCACATAAAAAGTGAATACATTTCAGCCTTTGGCAATCGGAAGGCAGATACCACCCCTGAGAGAGATTTAGGCAGATACTGTATGAGACATCGGCGATTCGTTTCGCTGCTATCGACAGATTGTCGCTGTTCAGCCTCTGCCGAAAAGTCCCCGGCACTTTCTTTGCGAGCGGGTCGGTAGGTCACACCAGCATCGCAGCCAGACGTAAAGTGCCGGGGACTTTGGCCTTTCAGCCTTATTCGTTACGACAGATTAAAAGTGTCACCTTTCCTACAAGGGAGGAATCCTCAATGCTCAATCGTCTTTTGGCTTTACAGCGGCGCAACCCCTACCCACTCTATTGGGTGCTGCGCCGGGTCCAGCCGATTGTCCACATTGCCCGCTACGATCTCTGGTTTGCCACCCGCTACGACGACGTGAAGAAAGTCCTCTCCGACTACGAACACTTCTCGTCAGATTTCCGTCGGGCTTTTCGTCCCGGCGAGGAGATTGACCAGTCCAGCAAAATCAGTCTGATTGCCTCGGACCCGCCGGTACACACGAAGCTGCGGGGGCTGATGACCAAAGCCTTTACGCCCAGGGCCGTTGCCAGCCTGGAAGGCCGCATCAGCGAGCTGACCCACGAACTGCTCGACGGTGTGGCCAACGCCGGGCGCATGGATTTGGTGCAAGACCTAGCCTATCCCCTACCGGTGATGGTCATCGCCGAGATGCTGGGCGTGCCTGCGGCGGATCGTGCCCAGTTCAAAATCTGGTCGGACAAAATTGTGCGCATGGCTGACGACATTTTTTCCTCGACCGAGGATCAGCGGGGAGATCGGGAAGGGGCCGATGCACCCCTCGGCGCGGGGGAGATGGGGGACTACTTCAAGAAGATTATCGAAGAGCGGCGCTCCGCTCCCCAGGACGATCTGATCAGTGGGTTGGTGGCCGCAGAGATGGACGGGCAGAAGTTGAGCGAGTGGGACCTGCTCGACTTTTGCAGTCTTCTGCTGGTGGCGGGCAATGTGACAACGACCAATCTGATCAGCAATGCGGTGATGCTTTTTCTGGAACACCGGGACGCCCTGGAGGCCGTGCAGAAGAATCCGGCCCTGCTCCCCGACGCCATCGAAGAAGTACTGCGCTTCCGCTCGCCCGTGCAGTTTATGTTCCGGGTCTCCTCGACAGAGACAGAGCTGGGTGGGCGCACAGTGCCGCCAGACCAGCGGGTCATCGCGCTGATCGGCTCGGCCAACCGGGATGAATCTGTGTTCGAGCACGCCAACCGCTTCGACATCACCCGCAAGCCCAACCGCCACATCGCCTTCGGTCAGGGCGTCCACTACTGCCTGGGCGCGCCCCTGGCCCGGCTGGAAGCCAAAGTCGTTCTGCCCATTCTGTTGGAACGGCTGCCCAATCTGGCCCGCACCACTTCCGGCGCGCTGCCGCCTACGGATGGGGTGATCCTGCACGGGGTAAAGAACCTGCCTGTGCGCTGGGACGCGCCGCCCCGGATGGTGGCGGTATAGAAGCAGATTCTCCATACGCAAGAAAGCCATCGAGCCACCCGAAAACGAGTGGCTCGATGGCTCTCTTTGATAGTACGCCCGGAGGGATTCGAACCCCCGACACCTGGTTCCGAAGACCAGTGCTCTATTCCACTGAGCTACGGGCGCGTGGTAGAAAGAATTGTAGCACAGGGCGGGAAGTTTGATCAAAATAGACGTTGACGCCATTCACCCCCACGTCTTTTTTTGTCAAGACCGCTTCTGGCCTGCACCGACCAGACCGATCAATGCTTTTCTCGACGATGCTTGACTGAGTTCCGCTGGGCCTGGGTTCAGCGCAGACTTGATTACTCAACTCCCCCAGTCGCCCGCAACAACGTCTCCTGCACCAACAACTCGTGCGAAAGTGGTCGATCCGGCGCCTGTTCCCCGCGAATCGTCGCGACAAATGACTTTAGTTCCAACTCGTGGGCTTCGTCACGCTGTTGCTGGCGTAGTTGGATCGTGTTGACGCCTTTCTCGTAACCACCCGCTGCCTCTTCCAGACAGAGACGAATGGCATTGGCTGGCTCAAAAGGCTCGACCAGAATCGCGCTACCCTTTGTGCCGTAAATCTCAAAGCGGCGCGCCATCGGGCGGGTCTCCATGGCCGCAATATCGACCATAGCAAAGGCACGTTCAAACTCGAAGACGCCCAGTGTGTTGTCTGCCAATTCAGGAACGATGCCAGTATCGTTACGCAGAAAAGATGTCACTCTGTGGGGGCGTCCAAGCATCCAGCAAATTTGGTCGAGCATGTGCCCGCCCAGGTCAAAGAGCAGACCGCCCTTGTGATAGGCAATGGTGTCGCGCGTATTGTAGCCGAGATTATCACCCCGCGCGTAGGGAATCCAGGTGGACATATGCGCGCGTACCGAGAAGACATCGCCGAGAAAACCGGTTCGTGCCCACTCCGTCACTTGTTGAAAGCCAATGTGATAACGGAACATATAGCCCATCTGCACTTGTAAGTTCTTCTCTTCGGCCAGTGCGATGATACGTTGCCACTGTTGCCAGTTATCGCCAGCCGGCTTGTCGTACCAGCAATGCTTGCCGGCCTGGATGATCGCTTCGGTATGGTCGAGGCTTTCGCGGTTGAGTCCTTCTGAGGCGACAGCGACGATTGTCGGGTCATTCAGCATTTCTTCGACGTTGTTGTACCAGTGCAGGTCACGATAGGTTGGATCATTCGCTTGAACCTGACGGCGACGTTCCGGATCGGGTTCGTAGACGCCAGCCACTTCCACTTCTGCATTTTTGCGCATGGCATCCATCTTGGAACCGGCATGGCCATGTTTGGTGCTGTATTGAGCTATTCGGACTTTGTTTATCACGTCTGGATTTTTCCCTATACGAAAAGTGAGAAGATAATTCGTGCATGGCGACCTTTGGATTATTTCGCGTCTACTTCCCTACTCCTCCCCCAAATACGCCTTCCTCACCTGCTCATTCGTCTGCAATGCCTTCGCATCCCCGCCCAGCACAATCTCCCCGGTCTGTAACACATAGCCCCGGTGGGCCACCTGCAGGGCCATCAGAGCGTTCTGCTCCACCAGCAGAATCGTCATCCCCTGGCGGTTGATATTCGTCACTGTCTCGAAGATCAACTCCACCAGCATCGGGGCCAAACCCATGGACGGTTCGTCCAGCAGCAGCAGACGGGGGCGGGCCATCAGGGCGCGGCCGATAGCGAGCATCTGCTGCTCGCCGCCGGAGAGAGTACCCCCTTGCTGGTGGGTGCGCTCTTTCAATCGGGGGAAGAGGGAGAAAGCGTATTCCAGATCGTCCGCGATGCCTTCCGTGTCCTTGCGGCTGAACGCGCCCATCTCCAGATTTTCCAGCACCGTCAGCTTGGGAAAGATCCAGCGCCCTTCCGGGGCCTGGCCCACCCCCAACCCAGCCACCTGATGTGCGGGCATCCCGTCGATGCGCTCCCCTTCCAGGGTCACACTGCCCCGCCGCGGATGCAGCAGCCCGGAGATCGTGCGGATCGTCGTGCTCTTGCCTGCGCCGTTGGAGCCAATCAGGGTGACGATCTCCCCCCGGTCTACGTGCAGGGAGACGCCCTTCAGCGCGTGGATATGGCCGTAGAAGGAGTGGACGTTTTGCAGTTCGAGCATATGGGAAGGCATAGCAGATACCTGTATGGTTTTGTTATTCGATTCTCTCTGTGGTGCGTGGTGCGTGAACCAGAAGGGTGAATGATGGGGCACCCAACAATTCTGGGCAGTACAATCCACAAATGATCCACTTGACCGAACAGATGCCATACCACTTGACGCACCACGCACTACGCCTCTGTCGCCGCCTTGCCCAAATAGGCCTCGATCACCCGCGGGTTGCGCTGAATCTCCTTCGGCGCGCCTTGGGCGATTTTGCGCCCGTATTCCAGCACGTGGATTTCGTCGGAGATGCCCATTACCACTTTCATGTCGTGCTCGATGAGCAGAATTGTCAGCCCTAGATCGTCCCGCAACTGGCGGATGAAGTCGGTGAGGGATTGGGTCTCTCGTGGGTTCATCCCCGCCGACGGCTCGTCCAGGAGAAGGAGTTTCGACTCGGTCGCCAGGGCACGCGCAATCTCCAGACGGCGCTGCATCCCGTAGGGCAGATTCTGGGAGACGGCGTCGCCCCGTTCTGCGCCCAGCCCCACATATTCCAGCAGTTCGTCGGCCCGCTTGAAGGCCGCGGC
Source organism: Litorilinea aerophila (assembly GCA_945905745.1). Lineage (GTDB taxonomy): Bacteria > Chloroflexota > Anaerolineae > Caldilineales > Caldilineaceae > JACQGT01. The sequence continues at coordinate 3,662 of CAMDQF010000005.1, read as the reverse complement.
CTCTTCGGCCTTCATTCCCCGTGTGTGCAGCAAGGAGGCGTACCAGGGCGAACGCAGACGGCAGTTCATCCCCACCAGCACATTCTCCCGGGCCGACATGGCCTTGAAAAGACGGCTGAACGCGCCCATCTCCAGATTTTCCATCACCGTCAGCTTGGGGAAGATCCAGCGCCCTTCCGGGGCCTGTCCCACCCCCAACCCGGCCACCTGATGTGCGGGCATCCCGCCGATGGAATGGCCTTCCAGCGTCACAGTCCCACGCCTCGGGTGCAGCAGCCCAGAGATCGTGCGGATCGTCGTACTCTTGCCCGCGCCGTTGGAGCCGATGAGGGTGACGATCTCGCCCCGGTCTACGTGCAGGGAGACGCCCTTCAGCGCGTGGATGTGGCCGTAGAAGGAGTGGACATTTTGCAGTTCGAGCATGTGAGAAGACATGGCGGATTACCTGTACGGTTTTATTGTTCGATTCTCTCCGTAGTGCGTGGTGCGTGGTGCGTGAACCAGAAGGGTGAATGATGGGGCACCCAACAATTTTGGGCAGTACAATCCACAAATGATCCACTTGACCGAACAGATGCCATACCACTTGACTCACCACGCACTACGCACTACGCCTTTGTCGCCGCCTTGCCCAGATAGGCTTCGATCACGCGCGGGTTGCGCTGAATCTCCTTCGGCGCGCCTTGGGCGATTTTGCGCCCGTATTCCAGCACGTGGATTTCGTCGGAGATGCCCATCACCACTTTCATATCGTGTTCGATGAGCAGAATCGTCAGCCCCAGATCGTCCCGCAACTGACGGATGAATTCGGTCAGGGATTGGGTCTCCCGCGGGTTCATGCCCGCCGAGGGTTCATCCAGCAGGAGCAGTTTGGGGTCCGTGGCCAGGGCACGCGCAATCTCCAGACGGCGCTGCATCCCGTAGGGCAGATTCTGGGAGACGGCGTCGCCCCGTTCTGCGCCCAGCCCCACATATTCCAGCAGTTCGTCGGCCCGCTTGAAGGCTGCGGCCTCTTCGGCCTTCATTCCCCGCGTGTGCAGCAAGGAGGCGTACCAGGGCGAACGCAGACGGCAGTTCATCCCCACCAGCACATTCTCCCGGGCCGACATGGCCTTGAAAAGGCGGATATTCTGGAAGGTGCGGGCGATGCCCAGCCCCGTGACCCGGTTGGGTTTGTAGCGGCCCAACCGGTGACCGTCGAAGTCCAGTGTCCCTTCCGTGGGGGTGTAAAGCCCCGTCACCATATTGAAGAAGGTCGTCTTGCCCGCGCCGTTGGGTCCGATGAGGCTGACAATCCGCCCCGGCTCAATCGTCATATCCACCGCGTCCACCGCGGTCAGCCCGCCAAAGCGTTTGGTGAGTCCCTTCGCTTCCAGGAGTGCCATTACCAGTTGCCCCCCTTATCGGCTGCGGTCTCTGTACCTACAACGGTCACCGTTTCCGGGTCCAGTTCGTCAAAATCGAAGTTGTCATCGTCGGCGTGGAGTTCGGCGCGCCGGGCCGCGCTGGGGAAGAGACCCTCCGGGCGCAGCACCATCACCGCAATCAGCCCGGCCGCGTACATTACCCAGCGCCACTTTTGTAGCACATCGCCGCCGGGCACAAACTGGGGCACAATTTGGGCCAGCACTACCCGGTCGAAAAGCGAGATCATCAGCCCGCCCACCAGCACACCCCAAATGTTGCCCATCCCGCTCACAATCACCAGAATCAGCAGGAAGATGGAGACAAGGAAGCTGAAAAGTTCGGGGAAGATGGCCTGGATCATCGCGGCGTAGATGGAGCCGGCAAAGCCGGAGAAGGAGGCACCCAGGGCGAAAGCCAGCAGCTTCGTGCGAATGGGGTCCACGCCCATCGCGTCAGCCGCGGTCTCGTCCTCCCGGATCGCCATCCACGCCCGCCCCAGCCGGGAGCGTTCCAGACGCAGCGCGGCCAAGAGGATAATCCCACCCACCAACAGAATCAGAAAATACCACTGCATAGGCGGGCTGATGGTCAGACTGCCCAATTGAAGCGGGTCCACGCCGATTTCCACGCCGAATATCTGGGGCCTGCCCACCGGGTTCATGCCCTGGGGTCCGTTGGTCAGGTTGAAGGCCTTTTGCTCAGAGCCGATCAGATAGATGTCGGTGAAGGGTATCTTGAGTCGTATCTCCCACATCTCGCGGATTGCGCGGGGCACAATCTCGCCGAAGGCCAGGGTGACAATCGCCAGATAGTCGCCGCGCAGACGCAGAGTGGGCGCGCCGATCACAATCCCAAAGAGGCCCGCCACCAGCGCGCTCAGCCAGATGACCACCCAGAAGCTCCACTCCAGCCCCAGATTGGGCCAGGTGAAGACACCCATTGCGTAGGCACCGATGGCAAAGAAGGCTGCATAGCCCAGGTCGAGCAGACCAGCGAAACCGACCACGATATTCAGCCCCAGGGCCAGGACGACAAAGAGCAGCCCCACATTCATCGTAATGAGCAGGGAGAGGTTCGTCGCCATCTCCAACTGGCGGATGGCCAGGGGGAAGACGAGCAGGCCGAAGACGAGCAGAACGATCTGCGTCCCCTTCAGCGCGGGCCGGGGCAGACCCGCCAGCGCGCCCCGCCAGGCCCGTCCTGTGGCCGCGGAGCCTCGCCCAAGCGGGCGTGCAAATCCTGTGATCAGTCCGTAGCTGCTGGATAGAAAACCGGTCAGGCGGGTCTGGACTGTTTCGATAGCGGTCAGAATGGCCGGTTCGTGGGTAAACCCGTAGAAGGCCAGCACATCGGCCCGGCGCAGATCGCTGAAGCGCACGCCAAAGATAAAAGTGGCCGCGCCGCTGGTCAGTATATAGAGACCAAAGAAGAGGAGCATCAGGTTCAGCCGACCCCTTGCGCCCTCGCTGGCAGAAGCAAAGAGGACAACGAAGCCGATGACCAGCACGATCGCCAAAGTGATGGACGCGCCCCGCTCCTTGCGGGCAAAGGCCCCGGCGGTGAGATAAGTCAGAGCCAGGAAGATCAGAGCGGTGAGCAGCGGCTGGGCAGAGAGGAAGGCCAGCACCGCGCCCAGCAGACTAATGAAAGAGAAGACGTAAAAGATCGCCAGCACCGGATAAGCGCCAGCTTTGCCCGTATACCATCCGTAGGCGAAGAAGGCCATCACCGCGCCCAGGGCAAAGGCAGCCCAACCCAGCGCCCCCCACTGGTTGATCAGGGCAGGGGTCAGGGCAATCAGAATGAAGGCTTGCAGCCCGCTGACCAGCACCCAATTGCTGATCTGTTCTGGACGGGTGATGTCGGTGGATCGGCTGGCCTGAGTGAGAGTAGGTTTAATCGGTGTCTGTGCCATTAGGCTTTCTCCGCCTCCCCCTGTCCCAGCAAGCCCTGGGGCCGGAAGACCAGCACCAGAATCAGAATGGCGAAGATGACGGCGCGTGTCCATTGGGCGGCCAGGTATTGGTCGCTGAAGGCTTTGATCATCCCGATGATCAGCCCGCCCAGCATCGCGCCGGTGATGTTGCCGATGCCACCAAAGACCGCGGCGGTGAAGGCAAAGAGGCCAGCGTCAAAGCCCATCAGATAGCGCCCAGTGTGCAGGAAGTTGCCAAAAATCATCCCGGCCGCGCCAGCCAGCGCACCGCCGATGAAAAAGGTGGTCATAATCACCCGCTCCACATTGATGCCCATAA
>CAMDQF010000004.1 GCA_945905745.1 Litorilinea aerophila | reverse complement strand
TGAGCCTTTCTGCTGGACTACGTGGTGCTGTTCTCACCTGGCTCGTCCCGGTGAGTTCGCTTCGGCGTTGCCTTCAATCAGCTATAGACGACTCATTTCGCCTTTTTTATCCAGCTTGACACCTTCTTTGTTTAGCTGCAAAAGTCGAGGTGCTAACTCTTCCGACTGGCCAAGGGCTTTTGATTAAGCCGTAATTCTGCCGCAAATTTTAACGTAAGTTTTGACGAGAAGAATCGACCAGAAAGGATTACGACGAAGGTCTACCGTCATGACAGATGAACAGATGAAATTTCGTTTTTCCGAGGACTTGCACATGAGTGAGACTCAAATATCTTGTCGATCATGCGGCGGAAATTTGCTTGTCCATATACTCTCATTGGGTCAAATGCCTTTGGCCAATGCCCTGCTCACTGCCGAACAATTGGAGACGCCCGAAAGACGTTTTCCGCTTGATCTCGTTCTTTGTCCCAATTGTGGGCTGGTGCAAATCACAGAAACCGTTCCCGCTGAAGAACTATTCAGCGAGTATGCCTATTTCTCGTCCTTCTCCGACACAGTGCTGGACAACGCAAATCAGATCACAGAAAGAATTACGGCAGAACGTCATCTCAATGAATCTCATCTGGTGGTTGAGATCGCCAGCAACGATGGCTATCTGCTGAAGAACTACCAGCGCAAAGGAATCCCGGTATTGGGGATCGAACCGGCGCGCAATATCGCTGCGGTTGCTCAAGAACGCGGTCTTCCCACAATCAATGAATTTTTCAACGCCGAACTGGCCCGCCGTCTATCGGATCAGGGCCAGCAGGCAGATGTGATCCACGCCAACAACGTTGTGGCGCATGTCGCAGATTTGCACGGCGTGGTGACAGGCATCCACACATTGCTCAAGCCAGACGGCATTGCAGTAATCGAAAATCACTACGTCAAAGCGATGATCGATAAAGTTGAATTTGACTCGATCTATCACGAGCATCTCTGCTACTTTTCCGCCACATCGTTTGCCCACCTGTTCGCCCAGCACGGGCTTACACTGGTCGATGTCGAGCAACTGCCCATCCACGGCGGATCGCTGCGGGTTTTCTTCCAGCGAACCGATGGGCCGTGCTCCCTGCTCGCAACCGGTGGCAGCAGCCGGGTGGAGCAGTTGTTAGCAGAAGAGAATGCCTGGGGGGTGAAGGGATACGAATTCTATCAGAATTTTGGCAGTCGAGTGGAGAAACTGCGCCGGGATCTGCTGGAATTGTTGCACGGCATCAAAGGCGAAGGGAAGCGCATCGCGGTCTATGGGGCTTCGGCCAAAAGTACGACTCTCCTCAACTATTTTCAAATCGGCAATGAGATACTCGAATATGTCGTGGATCGTAGCACAGCGAAGCAGGGGCGCTATACACCCGGCACTCATCTGCCCATCTATGCGCCAGAGAAACTGCTGGAGTCGCAGCCGGAGTATACTCTGCTCCTGGCGTGGAACTTCGCGGATGAGATTCTTTCCCAACAGAACGAATATCGGCATCGCGGCGGGCGGTTCATCGTCCCTATCCCGACGTTGAAGGTGATGTGAGGCCTGACAATGCGCTTCATCGAGACCGAACTCAAAGGTGCCTACATCATCGAACCACAGTCTATTGAGGATGAGCGCGGCTTCTTTGCTCGTAGCTTTTGTGTTGAGGAATTTGCCACGCGCGGCCTGAACCCACAAATCGTGCAATGCAACATCTCCTACAATCGACAAAAGGGTACGCTGCGTGGCATGCACTATCAGACCGACCCGTATGCCGAGGCGAAATTGGTGCGTTGTACCAAAGGCGCTATCTACGACGTCATTGTCGACCTTCGCCAGGATTCACAGACCTTTGGACAATGGATTGGTGTGGAGTTGACGGCCGCCAATCGGCGGTCGCTCTATGCGCCAGAGGAGCTTGCCCACGGTTTTCAGACAGTAGAAGATGACACGGAAGTGTTCTACCAAATGTCGCAGTTTTATCAGCCACAGGCCGCACGGGGATTCCGTTGGAATGACCCAAAGTTCAATATCCAGTGGCCAATTGAGGAATTGATTATTTCTCCCAGAGATCAGGGCTATCCGGATTTTCCATGACAAAAAAAGTACTGGTGACGGGTGCATCCGGTTTCATTGGCAAACATTGCCTACCCTCTCTGATTGCCAGGGGCTACGAAGTGCATGCCGTCACATCGAAGACGCTGCCTCTCTCCCCAATCGAATATATCACTTGGCACCGGGCAGATCTGCTGGACACGCACAACACAGTTTCCTTATTGGCAGATATCCAGCCAAGTCATCTTCTCCATTTGGCCTGGTTTGCGTTGCCGGACCAGTATTGGGTCTCTCCAGAGAACATTCGCTGGGTGCAGGCCAGTCTTACGCTCTTTGAGGAGTTTGCCCGCTGGCAAGGAAGGCGGCTCGTTGTGGCTGGAACCTGCGCTGAGTACGACTGGCGTTTCGGCTACTGCGCAGAAGGTGTAACGCCACTGGCACCTTCCCAACTGTACGGAGTATGCAAACACGCGCTACATCTGATGACGGACGCCTGGGCGTGTCACACAGAATTGAGCCTGGCTTGGGGGAGAATCTTCTTTCTGTACGGCCCCCACGAATACAAAGAGCGGCTTGTCCCGTCTGTTATCGAGTCTCTGCTCGACAAACAACTCGCACTGTGTAGCCACGGCAAACAGATCCGAGACTATCTGTATGTGGAGGATGCCGCAGAGGCACTCGTTGCTTTGCTGGACAGCGAATTACAAGGCGCTGTGAACATTGCGTCTGGAATTCCTCTGTCCGTTCGCGATCTGGTCTCCACCGTAGCGGACTTATTGGCAAGTCACGAGTTGATCCGCTTCGGCGCACGACCGGCATCAAAAAGCGAGCAGCCTCTCCTCGTCGCCGATGTTCGCCGATTGACCGATGAGTTGGGCTGGCAGCCTGCATGTACGTTGGAAAGCGGTCTGGCACAGACAATTGATTGGTGGAAGCAGCAACGCACTGTCAATCCACAGTAACCCTCCTGATTGGACTTTTTCATGCGATTGACTACTGATACGGAAACGCGGAAACTACTGATTGAAGGCGAAGGCACAAACCGGGAGATAGACCTCTATTCCACAGAAGCCTTTGAACTTCTATCGGAACACTGGCTCAAGATTGGTTGGAATCAGAAATATATATATACCTTTAGTTGGTTGGGCCGTCCCATTATCCAACTGCCGGAAGATATGCTTCGCGCACAGGAAGTCATTTTTCAGTTGAAACCGGATGTGATTATTGAGACGGGCGTTGCCCACGGCGGATCGCTGGTCTATTACGCCAGTCTGTGCGAAGCGATGGGCAAAGGACGGGTCATCGGGATCGACATAGAAATTCGTCCGCACAATCGGCGGGCCATCGAAGAACATTTCCTCAGCCACCGCATTGCGTTAATAGAGGGCGATTCAACTTCTTCAGAAACGGTTCGCCAAGTCTATTCATTGGTCAGCCCCGATGCCGTCACAATTGTATTTCTCGACTCAAATCACAGCAGACAGCACGTATTGCGTGAACTGAATGCCTATTCTCCGCTGGTGAGTCCGGGTTCATACATCGTTGCTACAGATGGTATTATGCAGAATCTGTTCGACGTTCCGAGGGGACAGCCCCAGTGGAGAGAGGATAACCCAAGCGCTGCCGCGCTTGAATTTTCCGAGAACCACCCAGAGTTTGCGATCAACCAGCCTTCCTGGCCTTTCAACGAGAGTGAATTACGCAACAACATCACACACTGGCCCAGCGCCTGGCTGCAAAGGGTGTCGAAAGCGCAACCGGGACAGGGATAAATGCGCACGGTTCATCTATTGCGGGCGGGCATAGACAGCGTCAAATGCTCTGCTCGCTCCATTTGCAGAGGCTGACGTGACAGAAGTCCCCCCTTTGCCCCACATCGAGAAGTCCCCCCTCGTAAGTGTGGGTATTCCTACTTACAACCGCCTGCCTATGCTCAAGCGCGCCATACAATCCGTTTTGCAGGATGCGTATGCCAATCTGGAACTGGTAATTTCTGACAATGCTTCGACCGATGGCACACGCGATTACTGCGCAGAGATCGCTCGAAACGATCCGCGTGTGCGTTATCTGCGCCACGAGACTAATAAAGGCGCGCACGAAAATTTCATGACCGCGTTGCGCTCTGCGCAGGGCACTTATTTTATGTGGTTGGGCGATGACGATTGGATCGATGCCGGCTACATTCCCCGGTGTGTCGAGACGTTAGAAAACAATCCCGGAACAGTTCTGGTTTGCGGCAGGGCCAGATACTATCAAAACGATAGCCTGATTTCGGAAGAGATGGGTATGTCTTTGCTGCAGGATTCCGCCCTGGAGCGACTTCTCCGCTACTTCCGTGTCGTTTCACGCAATGGCGAATACTACGGGCTGATGCGCCGAAGCCTACTGCTGCGCACTCCCTATCCGAAAACCATCGGGGGTGACTGGTCTCTGATCGCGTCGATGGCGTGTCGTGGAAAATTTTCCTCGTTACCAACCATCTCTATTAACCGTGCATTGGGCGGCGCGACCGCCAACGCGGAAAGCGTTGTCAATATCACAGGTTCAACCGGTTTCTTGGCAAGCAGCACTTGGCTATTTTGGCTGGCAATTGCAGCCTATTCGGTTAGGGAAATCATTTCCGATCCAACTGCCTATGCTCCCCTCAATCGTATCCAACGAATTTGGGCCGGCCTATTGGTTTTTTCAACGATCTTCCGGCGCTACGTAAGGCCGGAAATGGGCAACAGCCTGCGACAAACAAAAGTATGGAAATTTCTGCATCCAAGCCAAGAATAGTTGAGACAAATAATGCGTATCGTCTATATTGTCCCCCGCTACTGGCCCAGTCTGGGCGGTGCCCAGAATCTGGCGCGGGAAGTCGTGCAGCGTATGTCCCACCTGCACGAAGTGCGTGTCATCACCCAATTTACAGCAGACAACGACTCATTTGTTGCAAGTGTCTCCAATCCAGTCTCTACTCAATACTTCGATGGGAACGTCCCCGTCCATCGCATTGGACCGAGCGGCCTTTGGCAGCCACTGGTCCAAAAATTAGCCAAATTCTACGGGATGATCCGACCTGTCAATCCGATCTTCGCTTACGCGCTCAACCAATCGCTTGTCCACCAGTTTGTGACAATCCTACAGGGCTACAAGCCCGACATCGTTCATACGGTGCATATCGGTCTGGTCTATTCTTCGGAGACGGCTTTTGCGGCGGCTCAACTGTGTGATATCCCATTTGTGTGGACACCCGTCCCCCACATTGAGGGTGCCGGCTGGAGTGGTAAGCGATTCCGCCGCCTGTACCGCACCGCCGATGCACTGATTGCTATGACGGGTCGGGAGAAGGCCTGGCTCATCGAACAGGGCGCAGCACAGGAGAGGGTTTACGTGATTCCGCCCGGACTGACCCAGCCACCCGCCAGTGACGCGCAGAGATTCCGGGCGAGCCACCAAGTGGGCGATGCACCCGTTGTACTCTTCGTAGGCCAAAAACTACCCTACAAAGGGTTTGCGCAGCTCGCCGCCGCCGCGCCGATTGTGTGGGAACAGATGCCGGAAACCCGTTTCGTTTTTATCGGCCCGCGCAACCCGGAATCAGAGCAATTTTTCCAGACACAGACCGATCCCCGCATTCTGGAAATGGGCGCAGTGGATGAGTTAGAGAAGAACTCAGCATTGGCAGCCTGCGACGTTTTCTGTATGCCATCAACCCACGAGAGCTTCGGCATTGTTTATTTGGAAGCCTGGAATTTCCGCAAGCCCGTTGTCGGGGCCAAAATTGACGCACTGGAAGAAGTGATCGATTCCGGAACTGACGGATTGCTGGTCGCGCAGACACCAGAAGCCATCGCCGACGCGCTGTTGCGACTGCTGAACGACTCGACTCTGCGCCAGTCGTTTGGGGAGGCGGGCTATGCCAAAGTCCGCCAACGATACGACTGGGATAAGTTAATTCAGCAGATGAATTCGGTATACACGTCACTTCTCCCCCACTAGGAGAGCGCAGCGTTCTTATGACCTCATCCTATCGCGACAAATCCATCCTCATCACCGGCGGCCTGGGCTTCATCGGCAGCAACTTGGCCCGCCGTCTGGTGGACGCGGGCAGTCGGGTAACGCTCGTAGACAGCCTCATCCCGGAATACGGCGGCAACCTGCACAACATCGCCGGGATCGCAGACCGGGTGCGCGTCAACATTTCCGACGTGCGCGACGAGTACGCAATGAAATATCTGGTGCAGGGCCAGGAGGTGATCTTCAATCTGGCCGGACAGACCAGCCATGTGGACTCTATGCAAGACCCGCAAACCGATCTGGAAATCAATGCCAAAGCCCAGTTGTCTATATTGGAGGCGTGCCGCAAGTATAATCCGGGAGTCAAGATTGTCTTCGCCAGCACCCGTCAAATCTATGGCAAACCCGATTACTTGCCCGTTGACGAGAACCACCCCCTGCGTCCGGTGGATGTGAACGGCATCAACAAAATGGCAGGCGAGTGGTATCACATCCTCTACCACAACGTCTACGGCCTGCGCGCCTGCGCCCTGCGCCTGACCAACACCTATGGCCCGCGTATGCGGGTGAAGGACGCCCGCCAGACCTTTCTGGGCATCTGGATTCGCCTGCTGCTGGAAGGCAAACCCTTTGAGGTGTGGGGCGGCGAACAGTTGCGGGACTTCTCCTACGTGGATGACACTGTAGCCGCGTTGCTCATGGCAGGGCAAAGCGACGCGGCTGTTGGCAAAGTCTTCAATGTAGGCGGCGAACCGGTGGTCAGCTTGTTGGAGACGGCGCAACTGTTGATCGAAGCCAACGGTGGCGGCGAGTTCATCACCCGAACCTTCCCCGCCGACCGCAAACGCATCGACATCGGCGACTATTACGCCAACGACAGCCTCCTGCGTCGCACGCTGGATTGGCAGCCGAAGACAGTCTTACAGGACGGGCTGCGGCTGACGCTGGAATTCTATCGAGAGCATCTGGCTCGGTATAGTGCGTAGTGCGTGACCCATCCCCCAATCCCCAATCACTAATCGCCAATCCCTATGCGCCTCCTATTCCTCAACCACAACACCCGTTTCGGCGGCACATACTACCGGGCGATGCCGATGGCCGAACAGTTGGCCGCGCGTGGCCACGCGGTGACGCTGCTCACCGTTTCCCCCAAACGGCGCTGGCGGGCCGAGTGGTCGCTGGTCAACGGTGTGCGTCTGGGCGAGATGCCCAACTGGGGGCAAGAGTACAGCGGCGAGGGCTACGGGCCGTTGGACAATCCGCTGCGTATCGCCCACGCTGGGCTGGAGCGCTACGATATCATCCACCTCTGCGATCACAAGCCCAACGCCACCTTCGCCGGTTTCCCTGGACGGCTGCGGGGGGCCAAGCTCGTTTCCGATTGGATCGATTGGTGGGGCGGGCCGGGCGGCATCAACGACGTGCCCCACCGCCGCTTCCCGGTTGTGGGCCGCTTCGAGGGTTGGTGGGAAGAGCGTTCCAAACTCTGGTCCGACGGCGTTGTGACGATCAGCACTGTTCTCAAAGACCGGGCGCTGGACCTGGGCTGCCCCCCGGAGCGGGTGATCTTCCTGCCCACCGGTGCAGCCAGTGAGCGCATCCGCCCGGTTGTCTTGGCAGAAGCCCGGCAACGGCTGGGCGTGCCGGTGGAGCGCTCGATTGTCGGTTTTATCGGGATGGGCCAGGGCGATCTGGAAATTGTCATGGCCGCCATCCAGCAGCTTGCGGGCGTCTGGCTGATGGTCATCGGCAACAAGAATCCCGGCGTGGCGCAAATGGCCCAGCGCTTTGGCATCGCCGACCGCCTCTGGCAGACCGGATTTGTTCCGGACGGGCAGGTGAGCGACTATCTGGGCTGCCCGAATGTTATGTGCCTGCCCTTGACCGACCGGGCGGCCAACCGGGGCCGTCTGCCCAACAAATTTCTGGACTATCTGTGCGCGGGCAGGCCAACCGTTGCCAGCCCCATTGGCGACATTGCGGGCTATTGCCAGGACTACGGCGTGGGTCTGCTGGCCGAGGACGACGGTTTTGCATCGGCGCTGGAACGGCTGCTCTCCGACCCGGCTTTGCAGGCGCAGATGGGCAGCCAGGCCCGCCACGTAGCCGAGACGGTCTTTGCCTGGCCGCGGCTGATCGGGGAATTGGAAGCGTTCTACGGGCGGATTCTGGCAAACTGAAATAAAAAGAAGGACACGGATTGACACGGGTTTGCGGGATTTACACGGATTTTGAGGAGACAAAAATGACAAATTCACTTACAGACAAACGCATCGTCGTCACCGGCGGCAGCGGCTTTCTGGGCCGCCACGTGGTGAAGCGGCTGGAAAGCAGCGGTTGCGCCGAGATTTTCGTACCGCGCAGCGCGGAGTACGACCTGCGCCGCTTGGACGCGGTGGAGCAGCTCTACACCGACGCCCGCCCGGATCTGGTGATCCACATGGCGGCCCGGGTGGGCGGGATTGGGGCCAACCGGGAAAAACCCGGCGAGTTCTTCTACGACAACCTGCTGATGGGTGTCTATACCCTGGAGATTGGCCGTCAGCGCGGCATCGAAAAGTTCGTCTCCATCGGCACCGTCTGCGCCTATCCCAAATTCACGCCTGTTCCTTTCAAAGAGGAAGACCTCTGGATCGGCTACCCAGAAGAGACGAACGCACCCTATGGCCTGGCGAAGAAGATGCTCCTCGTCCAGGGCCAGGCCTACCGGGAACAGTACGGCTACAACGCCATCTACCTTCTGCCCACAAACCTCTACGGCCCGGAGGACAACTTCGACCCAGCCTCCTCCCACGTCATCCCCGCGCTGATCAAAAAGTGCTTCGACGCCATCGACCGGGGCGACGAGAGCATTTCGGTCTGGGGCACGGGTGGCGCCTCCCGGGAATTTCTCTACGTGGACGACGCGGCCGAGGGGATCGTCCTGGCGGCGGAACGCTACAACAGCCCAGAGCCGGTGAACCTGGGCGCGCAGCGCGAAGTACGCATCGCCGAGTTGGTCCCTCTCATCGCCGAGCTGACCGGCTTTCGCTGGCGCATCGAATGGGACGCCTCCAAACCCGACGGTCAACCCCGGCGCAGTCTGGACACCCAACGGGCGCGAGAGGCGTTTGGGTTCACGGCCCGCACCGATTTTCGGGAAGGGTTGCAGCGCACTATCGAATGGTACCGGGCCGCGCGGCATACTGCCGGACACGAATGAGGCGCTTCCATGCACATTGCGATTGGCTATAGTTGGTTCCCCACCGCCGTAGGCTATCACTGGGAGCGGGCGCTGCTGGAACGGGGCCACCGGGTGACGTTTGTGGGGCTCGGCCACGAAGAACGACCCGGCTATGAGAATGCGACCGGTATTGACCGCATTGTGGAGCGGCTGCCCGACACTCCGGACCTCTTCCTCTGGATCGATCCGGCTGATCGCTATTTCCCTCAAGGGATCGAGCGGCTGCCCATGCCCACGGCCTGCTATTTGGTGGATGTGCATATCGGCAGTTGGCGCAAAGCTGCCGCCCGTTTCTTTGATATGGTTTTTATCGCCCAAAAGGATTTTGTGGAGGAATACGCCCAGGCCGTGGGCCATGGCCAAGTCTACTGGTTGCCCTTGGCGGCCGCGCCGGATGTGCATGGAGACCATCATTTACCCCGCACATATGATGTGGGTTTTGTGGGCAATTTGGCTGCGGCCCATCGCAAAACCACCCGCGCCCAGCGTCTTTCCCTACTCACCCAGAGCTACCAGACCAACGACTTCTACCGCCACTACCCGCCTGCGGAGGTCGGCGACGTGTACAGTCGAAGCCGTATTGTCTTCAATACCAGCATCGCCGGGGATGTGACAATGCGCGTCTTTGAAGGCGCGGCGGCAGGCGCGCTGGTACTCACCGATGCAGTCGCCAATGGGCTGGACGAGCTTTTCGAGATCGGGAAAGAGATTGTGGTCTATCAGGATGAGGCGGATTTGTTGCGCCTCATCGACCACTACTTGGCTAACGAGGAAGAACGCGCTGCCATCGCTGCCGCGGGGCAACGGCGCACTTTGGCTGAACACACCTACGCCCACCGGGTGGAGCAAGTATGGCATGCGATGAGCGCTCCTGGCTTCCAACGAACAGCACCCCTGCGCAACGCGCCAGACGCCGACGTTCGTGAAGCTCGCCATACCATTTACACACGGCTCCATATGCTAGACACCCTTTTGGACGATGCACGCGCGGCCGGTTACAATCCGGCACGCAGGCTGTGGAGTGTTCTGCCTTGTCTGGCTCGCCGGCTGTTGGTATGATACGCGTTCTCTTCATCTGTTTCACTCGGCCCAAACAAGCGAGTCGCAAATGACAACCCTCCGTCCTCTCCTGCGCCTGGCCTGGCGACACGCCTGGCGACGCCCCCTCCAGTCAGCCTTTCTGATCGTCGGTGTAGCGATTGGCGTGGCGATGATTGTCGCCATCGATCTGGCCAACGGCTCCGCGGGCCGGGCCTTTGAACTGGGCACGGAGACCATCACCGGCAAGGCCACCCACCAGATTGTGGGCGGGCCGAGCGGGATGGACGAGCAGGTCTATGTGGATCTGCGCACAAAGCTGGGCTATCGTCTCAGCGCACCGGTGGTGGAGGAGTACGTGGCCGCGCCCGCGCTGGACGCCCAGCCCATGCGTCTGCTGGGCGTGGACCCCTTCGCCGAGCCGCCCTTTCGCAATTATCTGGGCGGCGAAACCCGCATCGACACCGGCGGCGGCTTTCTCAGCAGCCTCCTCGTCCGGCCCGATACTGTGCTGATCAGCGCGGAGACAGCGGCCCGTTTTGGCCTGCAACCCGGCGATCCCCTGGACATTCAGATCGGCATCAACGATCACACCCTTACCATCGCCGGCCTGCTCCAGCCCACCGACGACCTCAGCCGCCGGGCCCTGGATGGACTGCTGATTGCTGACATCGCTACCGCCCAGGAGGTGCTGGGCAAAATAGGCCGATTGGATCGCATCGATCTGATCGTTCCTGACGGCCCGGCAGGGGAAGCCGTGCTGGCCTCCATCCGGCCGCTCCTGCCCCCCAGCGTGCGGGTAGTGTCGTCGGCGGCCCGCGGCGGCAGCGTGGCCGAGATGACCGCCGCCTTCAGCCTGAATCTGACCGCGCTCAGTCTGCTGGCCCTACTGGTGGGGATGTTTCTCATCTACAATACCGTCACTTTCAGCGTTATCCAGCGTAGACCGGTCATCGGCAGTCTGCGTGCGTTGGGGATGACCCAGCGGGAAATTTTCGGGATGATTCTGCTGGAAGCCGGGCTGCTGGGGCTGCTGGGAACTGGGCTGGGGCTGGGGCTGGGGATTGTGCTGGGCCGGGGCGCGGTCAGCGCAGTGACGCAGACGGTCAACGATCTCTTTTTTGTGGTGGCTGTGCGGGATATTTCGATTCCAGTCTGGACGCTGGTCAAAGGCGGGGTGAGCGGGATGGCGGCCGCGCTGGTGGCCGCGGCTATCCCGGCCTGGGAAGCCGCGGGCGTGCCCCCGGCTGGTGCGCTCAAACGCTCGGATGTGGAGCAGCGGGTGTTGGCAATCCTGCCCTGGATCAGCGGTGCGGGTGGCGTGCTGGTGGTTCTGGGCGGGCTGCTGCTCATCCCGACTGGCAATCTGATCCTCTCCTTTGCCGGTCTCTTTGGGCTGATTATCGGCATTGCGCTGCTCACGCCGGGAATTACACTGCTGCTGATGAACGCCCTGCAACGGCTGATCGGCCAACGGCTGGGCATCGTCATCCGTATGGCCCCCCGCGATATTGTGCGCTCACTCAGCCGCACATCGGTCGCCATCGCCGCGCTGATGATTTCGGTGAGTGTGATTATCGGCGTCAGTGTGATGATCGGCAGCTTCCGCCTGACTGTGGAGCAGTGGTTGGACGACGTATTGCAAGCGGACATTTTTGTCTCTGCGCCAACGCTGGGGGCCAATCGCACGACCGCGACGCTGGACGCTACACTGGCCGGGGCATTGATGGACTTTCCGGGGGTGATCGACGCCTCCACCAGCCGGGAGGTGGAGGTGGCGGCTCGGCTGGCTGACGGTACGGAACTGGATGTGCGGGTGGCGGGGATTCTCAAAGATTTGGCCGGGGAAGACCGGCGCTACAAAGCCGCGGTGGGGGATACTGCTGCCACCTGGCTGGCGGTGGAAGCGGGCGGGGTGGTGGTCAACGAGCCGATGGCGAACCGCTACGGGCTGGCGCTGGACGACGAAGTGACACTCTACACCGACGCCGGGCCGCGCCCCTTTCCGATTGTGGGTGTGGCCTACGATTTTGACGTACAGCCCGCGCTGCTGATGGCCGATGCGATCTATCGGGCCAATTGGGACGACACGGCTGTCTCGGCGGTGGCGCTCTTTGTGGAGCCGGGCGCGGATGTGGACGCGACGGTGGCCGAACTGCGGACTGCCTTTGCGGGCCAGGCCGAATTGGTCATCCGCAGCAACCGGGGCACCCGCCAGAGCGCGCTGGATGTCTTCGACCGCACCTTCGCCATCACCTTTGCCCTGCGTCTGCTGGCAACGCTTGTGGCTTTCATCGGCATTCTCTCGACGCTGATGAGTCTGCAGCTGGAACGCAGCCGGGAGATCGGCGTCCTGCGCGCCTCCGGGATGACCCGTCGCCAACTCTGGCGGCTGACCCTCCTGGAGACCGGTCTGCTGGGCAGCGTAGCCGGGCTGGTGGCCATGCCCACGGGCTTTCTGCTCTCCCTCGTCCTGATTTACATTATCAATTTGCGTTCCTTCGGTTGGACCCTCTCGATGCAACTTCAGGCAGGCGATTTTGTCAACGCCTTTTTGATTGCGCTGCTGGCCGCGCTGCTGGCCGGTCTATACCCGGCCTGGCGGATGGGACGCACCCAGCCCGCGGACGCGCTACGGATGGAGTAAATAGCTCGACAATGTTACATTTCCGTTGGCCTACGCTGGGAGACTAGCGCCGGTTGAGCGGTCCCTGAGCCTGTCGAAGGGTAGGCGGAGGCTGTTTGCCGCCGTATCGAAATCAAGCGGGTAGGAAGCTCAGTCGTTTCACCCGTTCGCTTGGTTTCGATACGCCTCGCAGACGCAGAATCCCGGATTCTGACGGCTACTCAACCAGCGCTCACTGGTCCATACGCTCAGTGGCCTGAAACCGGCGCTGAATTCACGGATTTTCGTAATGCAACATTGTCGAGATAGAAAGGGAGCTTTTTCTGTGAAACGTCGCGCCTGTTTACTGCTCTTCTGTCTGCTTTTGGCTGGCTGCCAAATACCCATCACACTCATCACCCCCAGTGCCCCGCCACGCGTGGCTGAAAGGGATCAGCCCTTTACATTGCAAACGGGCCAGTCGGCGCGCCTGCCTGCCATTGATCTGGAGGTGGCGTTTGTGACTGTGCTGGTGGATGGACGCTGCCCGACGGGGATTCAGTGCGCCGCCACGCTGCCCGTGGAAATTGAACTGACAATCGTGCGCACCGGCGCTGGTGTCGGGACTCCCCTGCGGCTCAGCGCGCATACGGATAACACCGGCGCAGTCATCCCCACTGCGCCCGGCGTTGTCACCTCCGCCGCCTACGACGACAACACAATTTCTCTGCTCGCGGTGACGCCCTATCCCGATGTCCAGCGCAAGCCCGCGCTGGCAGACTACCGGGTGACACTGCTGGTCACGGGCGGGGAGACGCAACAGCCGCCGGCAGTAACGGCCACACCCGACAGCTCTGACGCCAGCGCCAATGGCGCGTTGGGGGGGGCGATTACACTGGCCGTGGGCGAAACTGCGCGGTTTGCCCAAGAGCAATTACAGCTAACCTTCGACAAAGTGAACGAAGACAGCCGTTGCCCCGCCGATATCAACTGCTTCTGGTCTGGCATTGTGGACGCGCAAATGACCTTTGCCCGGCAGGGGCGGCCCGCGCAGACTTTTGTGGTGGGCGGCGTGACAGACCGCCAGGGGCTTGTCACCGGCCCGGTTGTGGGGGCCAGCGGGCCCACCGGCTGGTGGTACGAGGGCTACACACTGGAACTCAAGCAGGTGTTGCCCTACCCTGCGCGCCACGACCAGCCCATCGCCCCCGCCGATTATCGGGCAGTGGTTGTGATCGCCGCCGCCGAGAAGCCGCCGCCGCCAGAGCCAACCGCCGACGCGTCGCCGACGCCGCCGCCCTTCCCGGCCGATAACAACGGCCTGCCCCTTCTCTGTATCAGCGAAATCGCCCTGACCCGGCTGGCGGCTGGCGCATCCACTGACCAGCCCGCCGCGCTCACGCCGCCTGTGTCGCAGCCGACTCTCGTGGACGAGGCAACCGGGGATCGTCTGTGCGCCGGTCAATTCGGCGCAGATTGGCATCTGGCCGAGACGTCCGATTTGGGCGCTGTCTGGGACGACTTTCTGCCGGATGCAGCAGGCTATTGGGTGTGGGATGATCAGACCGAACAACCAGTGCAAGCACCGTAGATTGGATGGCAGCGATTGTGTGACCTTTACCAAACAGAGAAAAATCGCCGTGACGGATAATTCATCTCATCCGCTCCCCCGCGAAGAGCTGCGCGATGTGATCGATCTGGCCCTCTGGGCTGGGCAACTGCTCCTGCAACACGGCGCGGAGGCCCAGCGCGTGGAGGAGACTGTGCATCGGCTGGGTACGGCCCTGGGCTGCAATTGGATGGACATTGTGGTTTCGCCCAATGGGCTGTTCGTCTCCACCATCAGCGGGGAAGAGTTTCGCACAAAAGTGCGCCGGGTCGTCCATCTGGGCGTGGATATGACCAAAGTTTCCGCAATCGACCGGCTCACCCGTCGCGTAGTGGCCGGGGAGTTGGCGCGGGCGCAGGTGCGTTCCGAATTGGAGCGCATTGTGGCTACGCCGCCCCACTATCCGGGCTGGCTTGTGGTGGCAATGGTTGGGTTGGCCTGTGCTGCTTTCAGCCACTTGCTGGGCGGGGATTGGCCGGTTTTTGGCGCGACCTTTCTGGCCGCGGGCACAGCTATGGCGGTGCGCCAGGCGTTGTCGCGCCGCCACTTCAACCCACTGGTGATCGTCATCTGCACGGCGCTGGTGGCCGGCGGGCTGGCCAGCCTTTTTGTGCGCTTTGGCAGCGGTGACGGGCGGCAGATTGCCCTGGCTGCGTCAGTCCTTCTGTTGGTGCCGGGTGTGCCCCTCATCAATGCCGCCGAAGACCTGATCCAGGGCCACGTACTCATCGGGCTGGCGCGGGGTGTGACCGGCGCGCTGATCTCGCTGGGCATTGCCCTGGGCCTCTGGCTGGCTATGCGTCTGGTGGGGGTGACTGGGCTGTGACAATCGATCTTGCGCTGCTCTGGCTGCTGGGCAGGGATGCCCTGTGGGCAGGGGTGGCGGCTTTGGGCTTTGCCATTCTCTTCAACGTGCCCGTGCGTACACTGGCCGCCTGTTTTGTCAACGGCGCATTGGGCCACGCCCTGCGCACGCTGCTGATGCGCTACGGACTTGGCATTGAGGCCGCCACCCTGGCCGGGGCTGTGCTGATCGGCTTTTTGGGCGTTGGCTGTGCCCGCCTCTGGAAAGCCCCCACCCCTGTCTTTACCGTTCCCGGCGCGATTGCGCTGGTGCCGGGCACCTTTGCCTTTCGCACAATGTTGGGTCTGCTGCAATTGGCCGCGGCCAGCAACAGCGATGCTGGCGGCGCTATTTTGTGGAACATCAGCTTCAACGCCACCAAAACCGCGCTGATTTTGGCGGCGATTGCGGTGGGGATTGCGACGCCCACCCTCCTTTTTGGTCGCAGAAAACCGGTGGTGTGAAAAGACGCGGGCCACTGGCCTGAAGGATGCAGACGTATGGCTGAAGTAGAAGGGGCCGGTTATTCAGGCACATCGCTGGTCAAGAAGTTGGGGATCAAAACGGGGATGGCGCTGACGGTTCTCAACCGGCCAGACCATTACTGGGAACTGCTCGGCGACCTGCCCGACGGTCTCAGAATTGATGGAGACGCGCCCTTCGACTTCATTCACATCTTTACGACCGCGCGCACCGAACTGGAAGACGAACTGCCCCGTTTGCGCGGCCAGATTGTCCAGAACGGGATGATTTGGGTCTCGTGGCCAAAGAAAGCCGCCAAAGTGGCTACGGACGTGACAGAGGATGTGGTGCGGGAGATCGCGCTGGCGCACGGGCTGGTGGATGTGAAAGTGGCCGCGCTGGACGCGGTATGGTCGGGGCTGAAGCTGGTGATTCGGGTGAAGGAGAGGACGTGAAACCCTTCAGATGTCCCACGGCCCAGTGTAGCCGTTGGCCAGAACCCACTCGTCTTGGCTGTTTTGCTCGCGCAGACCAGCCACTTCTTTTTCCAGCGCAGCCAGTCGCACGCTCAGCCGCTGCACGCCCTCCATCGTCACGTCGTGGAGAACGTTGTGCTGCAAATCCTCGTGGCCCTGGGCGCTGACGCTTCCGGTACGGTTGCCGTCCTGGGAGGTGATGCGTCCGGGTACGCCCACGACAACGGAGTTGGGCGGCACATCCTTCACCACCACCGAATTGGCCCCGATGCGGGAGTGGTCGCCCACTGTAATTGGCCCCAGAATTTTAGCCCCCCCACCGACAACGACGTGATTGCCAATCGTCGGGTGGCGTTTCTCCTTGCGCCAACTTACCCCGCCCAGCGTGACCCCGTGATAGAGGGTGACGAACTCGCCGATCTCGGCGGTTTCGCCGATGACGACGCCCATGCCGTGATCGATGAAGAAACCCGCCCCGATCCGCGCGCCGGGGTGAATTTCGATGCCGGTCAGCCAGCGGGCCAAGTGAGAAATCCAGCGCCCAATCAGATAGAAGCGCCGGGTCCAAAACCAGTGGGCGACGCGGTACATCCAGATGGCGTGCAGTCCGGGATAACAGAGTATAACTTCTGCCACGCTGCGCGCTGCAGGGTCCCGGTCGAAGATGGAGTTGATATCGTTGCGTAGGGTTGTGAACATAAGCTGCGCCTCTTTTGGGAGATTGGGGATTGGGGATCGGGGATTGGGCCGAGCGCATCTCCGATCCCCAATCCCCAGTCCCCGGTCTCCAGTCCCCGATCCCCAAATCACTCCCGCAAATCGGCAAAGAGTGCTGTACTCAGATAGCGTTCGCCGTTGGAGGGGATAATCACGACAATCAGCTTGCCTGCGTTTTCGGGACGGCTGGCGACCTGTACGGCTGCGTGCAGGACCGCGCCGGAGGAGATGCCCACCAGCAGCCCCTCTTCTACGGCAGAGCGGCGGGCCATCGCGAAAGCCTCTTCGTTCTGCACCTGCACAATCTCGTCATAAATCTCTGTATTTAGCACACCGGGCACAAAACCCGCGCCGATGCCCTGAATTTTGTGCGGCCCCGGCTTGCCGCCAGAAAGCACAGGCGAATCGGCTGGTTCCACCGCCACCATCCGCAGCCCTGGTTTGCGCGCCTTCAGCACTTCGCCGATGCCCGTAATCGTCCCACCCGTACCGATGCCGGAGACGACGATATCCACCTGGCCGTCTGTGTCCCGCCAGATTTCTTCAGCGGTGGTGCGCCGATGGACCGCCGGGTTGGCCGGGTTCTCAAACTGCTGGGGGATGAAATAGCGGGAATCGGCCGCGGCCATCTCCTCGGCCTTGGCAATTGCCCCCCTCATACCAGCCGAGCCGGGGGTCAGGATCAGCTCCGCGCCGTAGGCTTTGAGCAGCAGACGTCGTTCCACGCTCATTGTGTCGGGCATGACCAGCGCACATTTGTAGCCTTTGGCCGCAGCCACGAAGGCCAGGGCAATGCCGGTGTTGCCGCTGGTCGGTTCCAACAAAATTGTGTCGGCGTTGAGCCTTCCGGCGGCTTCGGCAGCCTCAATCATACTCAGGCCGATGCGGTCTTTGACACTGCCGCCTGGGTTGAAAAATTCAAGTTTGGCGACCACTTGGGCCTGGGCGTCGCCAGTCAGTCGGTTAATGCGCACAAGCGGTGTATTGCCGATCAGTTCTGTGATGCTATTGGCGATGCGTAGATTGGATTGCTCAGCCATTTTCTTGTCTCCTGCGATTTGTGGAAATAGGAATACAGGACTTACGCAGTTACTCCTGGGAGCGCCAGCATCCTGCTGGCCGCCTGCTGCCGCCAGGGATGGCGGCGTTCCCAACTTTGTCTCAAACAGTCAGCCAGGCTCCCACCTGCTCCTGCAACTTCTGGAGCGGAGCCAATCCGTAGTTGATCGCTTGGGGTCGTCGCTGGGGGTCGAGGACAACGGTTGTCGGCACAGTCATCACCCCGTAAAAACTGGTCAGGTCGCTCTGGGTGACTGCATCGAACTTATGAACTGGAATGCCTGTGGCCGCGACCAGCCGTTCCAGGGCCGGGGCCTGCTGCATCCGGCATTGGACACAGTTGTCTGTGGTGAAGTAGAGGATGGCGGGCCGTCCTGGCTGGACAAGCTGTTGCAGAGACGGGGGCAGCACGGCAACAGCCAACCGCCGCACCCGCAGTCGCAGCCAGCCCCAATAGGCTGCCCAAATCAATCCACCTAATGCGATTGCGTAGAGCACAATATAGAACCGTTCCAGCATCATCCGTTCTCCGCAGAGTACTGTAACGCAAGCTGTTAGCTTGCGTCACGAGGGTGGTTATGCTCGCCAGATGGGTAAATCGAGTTGAATCCCGCGTCGGGCCAACTGAAAATAGATAAAGCAGCCCGCACAGAAGCCTGCAAAGAGATTGACCGCGGCCAGGACGATCACCACCGACGTCAGTAGCCAACCAGCCACAATTCCACCTGTGGCAAAAGCCAGCATAGCGATCCCCAATACAATCGCGCCCACGCCCTGGGCAAAGAGATGGGGCGCGGGTGTGTCTGGGCGTGGGTCTGGTTTGAGTAGCCCTGCCGGTTTGAGCAGGTCACTGTAGATGCGCTTGAACAGACCGGCCTGGGGCCAGATTGTCCCTACCAGCATCACCAGCCCCACAAAAGCCACGAGCCAGGACGCATCCAGCAAGAAGGCCAAAACGAGCAGACCGATGATAAAGGATTGATTTACTTTTAATGCAGTGTAGTCGACACGACTGGAAGAAGATGCGGGCATAAGGTAGTGGCCTCTGTTCCTATGGCGTATTTCGTATTGCGTATCGGTAAGTGAGAATCTGGCGTCTATTATGCAGAAGGGTAGTGCCATTTGCCGTTGTCTGCATGGGCGGCTTAAACCCCTCAATCGCCACTCCTTACGCAATACGAATTGCGTTAATCAAAAATCCCCAAACTCACATACTTACTGCCGTCGTCCGGGAGAAGCGTGACAACGACGCCGCTTTCCAGCCGTTTCGCCACTTCGATGGCCGCCGCCACCGCCGCGCCGCTGCTGAAACCGACGAAAAGACCGGCTTTCGTCGAGAGGCGGCGGGTCATCTCCCAGGCATCTTCGGCGGCCACGGGGAGCTGCTCGTCGGCCAGTTTGTCGTCGTAGATGCCGGGACGGATAGCCGTGGGCAGATGCTTCAGCCCTTCGATGACCGAAAGCTCGTCCTCCGGCTGCACGGCGATTAGCTCCACCGATGGCTTGCGCTCCTTCAGATAGCGCCCGGTTCCGGTGAAGGTGCCGGTTGTGCCCAGCCCCGCCACAAAGTGGGTGATGCGCCCCTCGCTCTGCTGCCAGATTTCCGGGCCGGTGCTGGTATAGTGGGCCTGCCAATTGGCGTCGTTGTTGTACTGGTCCGCGTAAAAATAGCGTTCGGGATGCTCGGCCACCAGCTTGCGCACCAGCCGAATCGCGCCATCTGAACCTTCCAGCGGGTCCGATTCAATGAGCTTTGCGCCGTAGGCCTTCACCAGCGCCTTGCGCTCCCGGCTCACATTGGACGGCATGACCAGATGGACTTCAAAGCCCTTCAGGCTCCCGATGAGGGCGTAGGCGATGCCGGTGTTGCCGCTGCTGCTGTCGATGAGGATTTTGCCGGGCGCCAGTTTGCCGCTCTTCTCCCCATCTTCGATAATGCGCAGCGCGGCCCGGGCCTTGACCGAACCGCCGGGATTCATCCACTCGGCTTTGGCATAAAGGCCCACACCGGCGGGTACGCCCAACTGCCGGGCAAAGTCGCTCAAATCTAGCAGGGGTGTATTGCCGATCTGCTCCAGAAGAGAAGTCGATCCGCTCAGGCCGGGTGCTTCGGCCACGGCCCAATCGACATTTTTGATTTGAACAGGCGCTTCCACAATCAGCATTCGAAACTCCTTTGGGGCGGTGGGATGCGGAAATAATGGGGAGAAAAACCATCATCTCCGCATCCCATTATCTCCGCTAGGCCAAAACTTTTTCCGCCGCGTGATGTCCGTTGACACCCACCACCACAGGCTCCACCGCGTGGGTGGAGGAAGGCAGCCCGCAGAACTGGTCGTAGTCGATCAGTTCCGTCACCGTCGGGTGGTCGCCGCAGACCGGGCATTCGGTGTTGCGGTTGACTTTCAGGGTGCGGAAGCTCATATCCGTCGTATCGATCATCAACAGACGACCAATCAGCGGCTCACCAAAACCGACCAGCAGTTTGATGGCTTCGATGGCCTGGATGCTGCCGACGATGCCGGGCAAGACACCCAGCACGCCCGCTTCGGCGCAGCTCGGCACTTCGCCGGGAGGAGGCGGATCCGGGTAGAGGCAGCGATAGCAGGGGCCTCCCTCTACGCCGGATTCGGTGTGCTTGGGTTGGTAGACCGTCACCTGGCCCTCGAACATAAAGATACTGGCGTCCACCAAGGGAATGCCCAGCATCTGGCAGGCGTCATTGACCAGATAGCGGGTGGGGAAGTTGTCCGAGCCGTTCATCACCAGATCGTAGCCGCTCATAATTTCAAAGGCGTTGTAGCTGGTGATAGGTTCTTTGTAACCGACGACCTTCACACCTGGATTGATCTCGCGCAGGGTGTCGACGGCGGAATCGACTTTGTAGCGGCCCACGTCGCTCTGGCCGTGGAGCACCTGGCGGTGCAAGTTGGAGACGTCCACAGTGTCGTAATCCACAATACCGATCTGTCCCACCCCGGCTGCGGCCAGATAGAGCGCCGCCGGGCTGCCCAGGCCACCCGCGCCGATGAGCAGAACTTTGCTCTCCAGCAATTTGAGCTGGCCTTCGTCGCCGATCTCCTGGAGCATTGTGTGGCGGCTGTAGCGGATGCGCTGCTCTTCGTTCAGCACCTTCGGTACTTTGAAGCCCAGGCTGGCATTCTTCCAGCCGTTGAAGCCGCCGATCAGGGAGATGACCTTCGTGTAGCCCATCTCCTGCAAATTACGGGCGGCCAGGGCCGAGCGCACACCACCGGCGCAGTAAATGACGAGCGGTGCGTCCCGGTCCGGCTGGTGCTGCTCGATCTGCAATTCCAGAAACCCCCGGGGAATAAAGACCGACTGGGGGATATGTCCCTGCATCCACTCGTCCCGTTCGCGAATGTCCACGACGGTGATGGCCTCTTTGGCCTTGCGTCGGGCGTCCAACTGATTGGGCGTCCACTCGGTAATCTGGCTCTTGGCCAACTGGACCAACTGGTCCCGGTTCAATCTCGTCATTTCTGGTTTCTCCTGTGAAAAGGGGATTGGGGAGTAGGGATCGGGGACTGGGAGAAGGATGCCTGATCCCCAGTCCCCAGTCCCTATCTTCCCCCCGCCATCGCCGGGACAATCGACACTTTGTCGTCTTCGCTGATCGTTGTCGCCAGCCCGTCCAGGGCGCGGATTTCGTCGTCGTTGCGGAAGACGTTGATGAAGCGCTTGACGCCGCCCTCACCGTCCAGCAGCTTTCCGCTGAAGCCAGGATATTGACTGTCCAATTTTTTGATCAGCTCACCCACTGTGGCTGCGCTCTCGACGATTTTGGACTGACCGCCAGTGAATCGGCGCAGGGGGGTGGGAACATGCACAGTTGCCATGCGTTGAACTCCTTGAAAAGTTGGCTAGAAAACAAAAAACGGCCCCATCACATACGATGAGACCGATCTCTGGCTTGTGTCTGGATGTGTCCGGCTGTGCCACTCCGCTGGTTTCAGACAACAACCAGCAAGACAGAATCCGAACAATTCGTTTGCAACGATCCAGAGCAATCAATTCCAGGCAACGCGCTCACCGCTCGTCTGGTTGG
The DNA here is from genome assembly GCA_945905745.1 of Litorilinea aerophila. Classification (GTDB taxonomy): domain Bacteria; phylum Chloroflexota; class Anaerolineae; order Caldilineales; family Caldilineaceae; genus JACQGT01. The sequence goes on along the minus strand of CAMDQF010000004.1, from coordinate 30,228 downwards.
CGGGCACATCCAGCTTCGTGCTGGCTGAACCCGCTAACGACACAAGCAGGTGTACGCGATAATGGTTGCGTGGACGATTGTCATAGATATTTTACAATTCTCTGCGTCTATTGTTTGCAGCTATTGTTGCAGACTGGCAATACTATACGGATTGTAGCGCCTTTTGTCAAACTCGTTGTAGTATGGGTGCATTTCGTAGAATGCACTGTTGTCTTCGCTACAATTTTCGTAGTGCCTACCCCACCTTGCGCACCACCTCCACCACATTAGGCAGCCGCTCGATGCGGGTGAGGATGCGGGTGAGCTGGGCCACATTGCTGATCTCCAATGTGGCGTTGATCAGCGCCATATTGTTCTTCATCCCGGTAATCGCCTCTGCCGAGCGCATATTGATCTTTTCGTCGGCCACCAGCCCGGTCACATCCCGCAACAGGCCGGAACGGTCATAGGCTCGCACCTGAATGCTGACCGGGAAGGTGTCGGTGGATTCAGCCCCCCACTGGACTTCGATCAGTCGGGTATTGTCCTGGCGGCGAATGTGGGCAGTGATGTTAGGGCAGGTGATTTTGTGGATGGAGACGCCCCGCCCGATGGTCACATAGCCCACAATCGGATCGCCGGGTACAGGGTCGCAGCAGCGGGCCGGGTGGGCCAGCAGCCCGTCCAGCCCGGCCACACTGATGGCATCGATGGTCGTTGCGCTCTTCTCCGGGCCGATGGCCTTGCGCAGGATCGTCTCGTCGTCTTCCAGCAACTTCTCCTGGGCACGCTCGTAATCCAATATCTGCTTGGCGATGTGCTGGCTGTTCACATCCCCATAGCCAATCGCGGCCAGAAAGTCGTCCAAATTCTCGTTGCCACAGAGCTTCGCCACAAATTCAAAGGTCAGGGTGACAGAGAGCCGCTTGAGCTCCTTCTCCAATACCTGCCGCCCCTGGGCGATATTCTGCTCCCGGGCCTGCTTGCGAAACCAGGTGCGGATTTTGGCCCGTGCCCGCTGGGTTGCCACATAGCCCAGGTTTGGGTTGATCCAATCCCGGCTGGGGCCGCCCCGCTTGGCTGTGACAATCTCCACCTGATCACCGCTGTTGAGGGGCGTGTCCAGTGTCACCAATTTGCCGTTGACCTTTGCGCCCCGGCAGCGGTGGCCCAGTTCCGTGTGGATGTGATAGGCCAGGTCGATGGGGGTGGCGTCCCTGGGCAGGTCCACCACATCGCCTTTGGGCGTGAAAACGTAGACCCGATCCTGAAAAACATCGGTCTTCATCCCGTTGACGAACTCTTGCGCGTCGGTCACGTCCTGTCGCCACTCCATCAACTGGCGGATCCAGGCGATTTTGTTGTCCATCTCCGGGTTGGGCTTGGACTGTTCCTTGTAGCGCCAGTGGGCGGCAATGCCAAACTCGGAGAGCTGGTGCATATCCTGGGTGCGAATCTGCACCTCCATGGATTTTCCCTGGGGACCGACGACAGCCGTGTGCAGGCTGCGGTAGAGATTGTCTTTGGGATTGGCGATGTAGTCGTCAAATTCGCCGTGGATGGGCCGCCACAGGCTATGCACTACACCCAAAGCCGCATAACAATCACCCACGGAGCCAACGACGATGCGGAAGCCGTGGATGTCATAAATCTGCTCGAAGGGCACATCCTTGCGCTGCATCTTGCGGTAGATGCTGTAGATGTGCTTGGGGCGACCGTTGATCTCGGCTTTGACGTGCTGCTCCTCCAGGGCAGCCCGCAGCAGACGTTGCACTTCGTCCACCCACTGCACTCGCTCCGCGCGCTTCTGGGCCATGGCATTGGAGAGTTCCCGGTAGGTGCTCGGCTCCAAATAGCGGAAGCTCAAATCCTCCAGCTCCCATTTGATCTGCCAGATGCCCAGCCGGTTGGCAAGCGGGGCGAAAATCTCCAGGGTCTCTCTTGCAGTCCGTCGCCGTTTGTGATCCGGCTGGCCCTGCAACGTGCGCATATTGTGCAGCCGGTCGGCCAGTTTGATCAGCACCACCCGCACATCTTCCACCATCGCCAGAAACATCTTGCGCAGGGATTCGGCCTTCTCGTCGGCCACGCTGTGGCGCATATTGCTCAACTCTTTGATGCGGTTGAGCTTCGTCACCCCGTCCACCAGATTGGCGACCTCCGGGTTGAAGTGGGTGCTCAGATAGTCCAGGGTATATTCTTGATTGTCCTCTACCACATCGTGAAGCAGACCCGCAGCCAGGGTGTCCGGGTCCAGATAGAGTTCGCAGAGAATTTTAGTGACAGCCAAAGGATGCAGGATGTAGTGTTCACCCGAATTACGCAACTGGCTGTTGTGGGCGGCGCTGGCGACCACATAGGCGCGCAGGATCAGGTCGTGATGTTCGGGGGTGAAAGTTTTGGGCAGACGGGCGAAGAGATCTTCCAGCGCTTGCAGCTCCGCGGGGACAAGGGTGGGCTGCAAAGGGGTCTCCCCGTCTGGGCTCGGGGGGAGACCGGAAATTCGGGCGAGCAGTGGATGGCTGGTCAGCAGCGTGGGCCGCACCCCATTTCCGTTTTGCCTCTCTACAAGATCAGCACCAGCACCCGACTCGGCTTGGGTAATTTCGGCTGTCAATTCAGTCTGCATTTGATTTCCCCGTTCGGAACAACTGGACCACACGACAGATAGTTTAAGTTTGTCTTGTGCATTATACGACCGAACCTTATCTCTGGCAATGGCGAAAAATTGCCCACGTGTATTTCTTTTTTAGGGAAAATCGACGGTTGTGATGGCCGCACCGGGCTGAAGACCCGGAGCTACAGAGCAACGCCGGATAAATCCGGCTGTTATCGGACCATTTTCGACGATTCAAGCCCCCTTCAGGGGGCGTTGCTTTGTAGCCCGGCCTCTTTAGAGCCGGGCGGTGTGCGCGATTCCAGTTCGCCCTAAAATTGAAATACACCCGAAAATCTCTCTCCGTGGGAAAAACCCCTGACATCTGCTATAATCACTTTACCGGTTTTTCTGTTTCGATCCGTATTGATCCGCCCGATCCGTGTCATCCGCGTTCCGTCTCGCCTTTATGCCAAACCACACTGTCATCCTGACCCACGAACACGCGGATTTTGACGCCCTGGCCTCCCTCCTCGGCGCAGCACTGCTATTCCCCGGCACAATTCCTGTCCTGCCCCGCACGATCAATCGCAACGGTCAGGCATTTTTGGCTCTCTACCGCTCGTCTTTTTCCTTTGTCGAACCGGAGCGGATGCCCCGGGGTCAAGTGGAACAGGCCATTCTGGTGGACACCCGCACTTTCAACGCCCTCAAAGGGATGGACGAAACCACCCACTATCTGCTCATTGACCACCACTCCCACACAGAATCCCTGCCCGACGGCTGGCGCTGGTGGGACGGGGCCCTGGGGCCGCTCTCCACTGGGGCCAACACGACCCTGCTGGTGGAAAAGTTGATGGTGCAGGGCGCGCATGTGACACCGATTCAGTCCACCCTCCTGGCCCTGGGCATCTACGAGGATACAGGCGGCCTCCTCTACAGTTCCACCACCCACCGGGATGCCCGCTGTGTGGCCTGGCTGCTGGAAGAGGGGGCAAAGGTGGAGGTAATCCACCGCTTTACCCATTACCCGCTCAGCCCGGCCCAGCAGTCGTTGGGTGACGATCTGATCGCCAACGCCGAGCACGTCCAGGTAGCCGGGCAGACCCTCGTCGTCGCCACCGCCAGCGCACCAGACTTTCGGGACGAAGTGAGTGCGCTGGCCCACAAACTGCGCGAACTCTACGAAACCGACGCCGTCTTTGTGCTGGTGGATTTGGGCGACCGGGTGCAGATGGTGGCCCGCAGCCGCAGCGATGGTGTGGATGTGGGTGCCATTGCCGCAGCCCTGGGTGGAGGAGGGCACAGCCGGGCCGCGGCCGCCCTCATCCGCGGGGGGGTGCTGGCCGATGTGCGCGCCAAAATTTTGGAGATGGCTGGCGTCTCCGTCCGTCCGCCGCTGACCGTGCGGGAAATGATGAGCCGGGGCCGTCCCCAAACCTTGCCGCCGGAGATGGCTGTAGGCGAAGCTGCCAAACTCATGCGCCGCTACGGGTTCGAGGGCTTTCCGGTGGTGCGCACCCTGCCCGACGGCAGGGACAAGCTATTGGGCATTCTTCTGCGCCGGGACGCAGACCGGGCCACAGATCACGGCCTGGACAAACGCCCGGTGGAACGGCTGATGAAGGCCGGGTCCGTGACCATCGGGCCGGACGCGCCCATCACCGAACTGCACCGGCTGATGATCGAGAGCGGTTGGGGACAGATTCCGGTGGTGGACGGCTCAGGCCGGATCATCGGCATTGTCACCCGCACGGACCTGATCAAACTGTGGGGCAAGCAGACGGAGGCCAGCCACAGCCTGCCCGATGTGAGCCGTCACTTGGCCGAACATCTGACGCCCATCCAACACCGGTTGTTGCGGCTGGTCGGGGAGATGGCGACGGAGTACGGCCATGCGGTCTATGTGGTGGGCGGCTTTGCCCGGGACCTGCTGCTGGACCGAATCCGCGACCGGATTGGCGGGCCGGATATGGATATTGTGGTGGAGGGAGACGCCATCGCCCTGCTGGAAGCCATGCAGGCTCGCTGCGGCGGGCGTATCGTCACCCATCGCCGTTTTGGTACGGCCAAATGGCTGCTGGACGAGCCAGCCCATCCGATTGTCGGTAGCGAACTGTTGGCCGAAATGGGCGTGCTGCCCGCTCACCTGGACCTGGTAACGGCCCGCACGGAATTCTACACCGAGCCGACTGTCCTGCCCACTGTGGAGCAGGGCAGCATCAAACTGGACCTGCACCGGCGGGATTTTACCATCAACACCCTGGCGATTGTGCTGACACCCGACCGCTGGGGCGATCTGCTGGATTTCTACGGTGGGCTGGCGGACCTGCGGCTGGGGTTGATCCGAGTGTTGCACAGTTTGAGCTTTGTGGATGATCCCACGCGGATTTTGCGCGCGGTGCGCTACGAGCAGCGCTTCGATTTCCGCATCGAAGAGCGCACGCTGGAACTGCTGATGGATGCCGTGCCCCTGGTGGATCGGGTCTCCCCTGCCCGCATCCGCCACGAACTGGACCGCATCTTTCAGGAAGCCGAGCCGTGCAAGGCGCTTTTCCGGATGGATCAATTGGGCGTGTTGGCCGCCATCTACCCTCAACTGGCGACGACCCCGGCGCTGGCAGCTCAGTGCGAGGCTCTGCGGCTCCGGCTTGCCACGGCTGATCCGTCCCTGGAAGAGACGGGCGAAGCGATCGAGCGGCTCTATTGGGGTTTGTTGGTCTATCCGCTCTTGCCCAGCCAAGGGATGGACGCGGACGAGGAAGTCGTCTCCGGCGTCATCGGGGAGCTGACCGAAAGGCTCAAACTGCGGGGCGAGACCACCCGACTGATGCTGCGTTTGGCCCATCTGAAGGCCCATCGAGACGAAATGACCGACCCTTCTCTGCGCCCCAGCCGGGCGGTGGAGATTCTGGACCGTTCGTCCCTGGCCGCCCGCCTGCTCTTTGGTCTGGCCGAGAACGACCCGGTCATTGACAGCTATCTGCGCCGTTTCCAGGACGAATGGCGGCACATCCGCCCGACGGTTACGGGCCGGGACCTGGCCGGTCTGGGCATTCGTCCCGGCCCGGTATTTGGTCACATTCTGCGTCACCTGTCCGCGGCCCTGCTGGATGGGGAGATTGCCGGGGAGGCGGCAGAGCGGCGGCTGTTGGCGGCTCTGATTGAAGATTTGGACGAGGAAAGGCTAAAGAACCGATAGGGTATATCCAAAACCAACAGCGAGTTAGCCGCAGGTGCCTCGACTTCCAGCGGTCTACGGTCTGTCGTCTGCCGTCATAAACCCCCACCCACAGGAGAAACACCAATGAAAATCACCGCCATCAGACCCATCTTCGCCCAGGGCGAGCACCGGGTCTTTGTCTTTGTCAAAGTGGAGACCGATCAGCCCGGTCTCATCGGTTGGGGCGAGGCGTCGCTGGAAGGCAAACCCCGGGCCGTGGCTGGCTGCATTTTGGATATGGAGCCGATGATTCTGGGCCGGGACCCCCGGGATGTGGAACATTGCTGGCAGATTCTCTACCGCAGCGCCTTCTGGCGGATGGGGATTATCGGAATGTCGGCCATTTCCGGCATCGATCAGGCCCTGTGGGACATCAAAGGCAAGGAACTGGGCCGCCCGGTCTACGAGTTGCTGGGGGGCAAAGTGCGGGACAAAGTGCGGATGTACACCCATTTCGGCGGGGCCACGCCGGATGAGATGGCCGCGGACGCTGCCTCCAAAGTGGCGAAGGGCTGGACAGCCGTCAAGACAGTGCCCGTGCCCATCACCAATATCGTGGACGGTATTGGCGTCCAGAAGCAGGCCGAGGCGGGTCTGCGGGCCGTGCGTGAGGCCGTGGGGGACGACATCGACATTCTGCTCGATATGCACGGGCGGGTGACGCCCCAAATGGCGATCCAATACGCCCGCCGTTTTGAGCCATACGCCCCCTTCTTTATGGAGGAACCGGCCCAGGCCGAGAACCCGGCGGCGATGGCTGCCGTAGCCAGAGCCACAACAATCCCGATTGCGACCGGCGAACGGCTGCTCACCCGCTGGGGCTTCCGGGAGATTCTGGAAACCGGCGCAGCCAGTATCCTCCAGCCGGACACCTGCCACGCGGGAGGTATCAGCGAAATCCGGCGCATCGGCGCGCTGGCCGAAGTCTACTACGCGGGGATGGCCCCCCACAACCCCTACGGCCCCATCTCCACCGCGGCCTGTGTCCAGGTGGATTTTGCCATGCCCAACTTTGTGATTCAGGAGATGGTGGACCCGGACACGTCGCCCATTTCCATGCTGGAATTTGTCGTCGAGCCGCTGGAAGTGGTGAACGGCCACATTCTGCCGCCCACAAAGCCGGGTATCGGCGTGGAGGTGGACGAGGCCGCCTGTCTGCGCCGCCAGCCCGATTTCACGTCGCCCAGCTACGGCGGCCAGACTGTGCGCTGGTACAGCGCGGCCCACAAAGATGGCGGCGTGGCGGATTCGTAGAGAAGGCAAGAGGGAAGGCAAAAATGATGCTCCATCCTCGCTGCTCGTAATTCGCAATTCGCAATTCGTAACTCTCTTTCACGAAAGGACTTCCCCCCATGCAATACCGACAACTTGGCAAATCTGGTGTGCGCGTCTCTGTCATCGGGCTGGGCACAAACCAGTTCGGCGGCAAAGTGGACCAGAACGGCGTCAACGAAATCATCGACGGCTGTCTGGACTTGGGCATCAATTTCATCGACACCGCCGACATCTACACGGGCGGGCGCTCCGAGGAGACGCTGGGCGTAGCGCTGAAGGGCAAGTGGGACAAAGTAGTCATGGGCACAAAGGGTGTCAGCCCCATGGGCAAAGGCGAAAATGACCGGGGCGCCTCCCGCTATCATCTGGTCAATGCGGTGGAAGCCAGCCTGCGCCGGATGCAGGTGGACCACATCGATCTCTACCAGTTGCACCGCTGGGACGACAAGACGCCCATCGACGAAACCCTGCGCGCCCTGGATGATCTGGTCGCGGGCGGGAAAATCCGCTATGTGGGCGCGTCCAACTTTGCGGCCTGGCAACTGAGCCGGGCCAACCTGCTGGCCGAGCTGCGGGGCTGGTCGCCGCTGGTCACGATTCAGCCCCACTATCATATGTTCGAGCGGGGCATCGAGCAGGAGTTGATCCCCTATTGCAATGCCTACGGTGTGGGGATTCTGCCCTATTTCCCCCTGGCCGGTGGCTTTTTGACCGGCAAGTACAAACAGGGCGAGGCCGCGCCGGCGGGTTCGCGCGGGGAAAACAGCCCCTATGTCCAGCGCTATATGACCGACAAGAACTACGGGATTGTGGCGAAGTTGAGCGCTTGGGCCGAGGAACGCGGTCATACGATGGCGGAACTGGCCCACGCCTGGCTGCTGGGACAGCCGCAGATCAGTTCGGTCATCTCCGGCGCGACAAAGCTGAGCCAGGTGCAGAGCAACGCGGCCGCGGCCGATTGGTCGCTGAGCGCGGAGGAGTTGGCCGCGGTCAACGCTGTGCTGGCTGGGGAATAACCCAGCGGAGACCCGCCCAGCGCTAGTCTTGAACTGTTGTCATCCACGGCTCTTTCTTTGTGTCTTTGTGGTTATTCTTCACTTCGCAGTCGAAATTTGATCCCGCCACTACTGAGAGAATAGAAATGACGAACACCCCCCGACCCGACTACCCACGCCCATACCTGCGCCGGGACGAGTGGCGCAGTCTGAACGGCCCCTGGCGTTTTGCCTTCGACCCCCACGTCCACGGCGAGCAGATGGGCTGGCATCGCAACAATCCCTCGACTACCGGTTTCCCTCGGGGCGGCAACCACAAAGAGTTGACGATTTCTGTCCCCTTCCCCTGGGAGTCGCCCCTTTCCGGCGTGGCCGCGCCCGAATACCGGGGCGCGGGCTGGTACGAGCGGGAGATTACCATTCCGACGGAATGGGCGGACTTGGGTCCGGGGATGCGCCCCTTCCTCAACTTCAACGCGGTGGACTGGAGCGCCCGGGTCTGGGTCAACGGCCAGATCGCGACTGAACACGACAACGGCTATCTGCCCTTCTCCATCGATCTCAGCCCCTTCGCCCAGCCTGGCGAGACAGTCACCGTCACTGTGCGCGCCTGGGACATCGCCGAGGCCACCACGCTGGTGGGCAAGCAGGTCCCCCACTGGTACACCTACAGCAGCGGCATCTGGCAGAGTGTCTGGCTGGAACCCCGGGCCGCCAGCCACATCGCAGGGGTGCGCATCAGCCCAGACGTGGCGCACCAGCAGGCCACGGCCCAGGTCGATTTCTCCATCGCAGCCCCGGGTAGCTATCGCCTACGCCTCTCCTCGCCCGACGGCAGCTTTCCCGCAGTCGAGAGCAGCCAGAACCTTCAACCGGGCAGTCAGACCGTCGCTATCACCTTTGCCGTGCCTGGCCCGAAGCTCTGGTCACCGGAGACGCCCCACCTCTACGACGTGCAGGTAGAACTGACTCCCGCCGATGGCAGCGGGAGCGACACAGCCACCACCTATTTCGGGATGCGCACAGTCAGCCGGGGCCAGTGGAACGGCAAAGCCTACGAGTACATTCTCCTCAACGGCGAACCGGTCTACCTGCGCGGTGCCCTGGACCAGGCCTTCCACCCGGACGGGCTGCACACCTATCCCAGCGACGAAATCATCCGGGGCGATATTCAGCTTGCCAAAGAGCTGGGGCTGAATATGCTGCGCTGTCACATCAAAATCAACGACCCCCGCTACTACTACTGGGCGGACAAGCTGGGCCTGTTGATCTTCTACGACATCCCCAGCCCGGATATGGACACCCCGTCCATGCGCCGCACCTTCCAGGCCGCGCTGCGGGGGGCCATCGCCCGGGACTTCAACAGCCCGTCCATCATCGCCTGGATTATCTTCAACGAAACCTGGGGGCTGAGCCGACACCAGACCGCGGACGGGCAGGGCTGGCTGGCGCAGATGGTGGAACTGACCCGGCAGCTTGACCCAACCCGGCTGGTGGAGGACAACTCCCCCTGCAACTACGACCACGTGGAGACGGACATCAACTCCTGGCACTTCTACATCAACAACTATCACGAAGTGCGCCGCCACGTGCAGCGGGTGGTGGACCAGACCTTCCCCGGCTCGGCCTTCAATTACGTCGGGGGCGAATATGTGCAGAAGAGCGCGCCGCTGATGAACAGCGAGTACGGCGGCATTGCCGCGCGCAGCGGCGACACAGACATCGCCTGGTGCTTCAAATACCAGACGACGGAACTGCGCCGCCACGCCAAAATCTGCGGCTACGTCTATACCGAGCTGGATGATATCGAGTGGGAGCACAACGGCTTTGTCAACTACGACCGCAGCGCCAAAGAGTTCGGTTACGACGCCTTTGTGCCGGGGATGAGCGTGGCGGACCTGAATGCTGCCGACTTTGTGGGGCTGGATGTGGCCCCCTGCCAGACCCTTGCGCTGGGGAACGAGTTCCGCGCCCCCCTCTTCGTCAGCCATTGGGGCGCTCCGCTCAGTGGAGCGGCCGTGCGCTGGCAGGTGGACTTTGTGGATCGCTACGGCCAGCGCCGCACAGAGCAGAGCGGCGAAATCCCCGTCACCCTCACCCGCTTTGACGTGACCGGCCTGGGCGATCTGCGCTTCGCCCTGCCCGGTGAAAACGGGCTGGCGACGGTGGCCCTCTGGCTGGTGGATGGCAGCGGAGCCGTGGCTGCCCGCAATTACGTGAATGTGGAGGTCAGCGGCGGCCTCAGCCCGGCGGTGGAGCGCAACGAATACGGCTATGCCCTGCGCTTCCGCCCCGGCGACTTCAGTGCATCCTCCTGGGATCAGCCGGGCGTGGCCCCTTCCCGGCAGAAGTTTTCGGCCACGGGCAGCGGCTGGGTGGAGTACACAATCGCCCTGCCGGAAGGTGTGGACCCCACGGCCATTACTGGGCTGGAGCTGCGCTGTGAGGCCGGGGCACGGGCCGGGCGGGCCAAAATCGACTGGCCGTCCAAAATCCAGGGCTTCAACTATCCCCAGACCGAAGTAGAACGCAAGACGCCTTCCGATGTGGTTGTCTCTGTCAACGGCGTGGAAATCGGCAGCGCCCACCTGCCCGACGACCCCGCGGATGCCCGTGGCGTGCTCAGCCATCACAATTGGATCGACCCCGGCTCCTACGGCTATCTGACCGATGCCTCCGCCAGCACCGACGCACTGGCTGGGGTGAAGGCGTCCCTGGCCGCGGGCGAGCCTCTGCGGGTGCGCTTCACCGTTCCCGCCGAGAGCGCTGGCGGCTTGGCCCTCTACGGCGAAGGGGCGGGCCACTACCCGGTCGCACCCACGTTGCTGGTGATGGGCGCATAGACAACAAACTGATTGAGGGAGACACCCTCCAATTGGGCGTGTTCCTCTGACGTGAAAACAGGTCTCGCTTCGTTGACAGACGAGGGCAGGGGAGCATACAATTGAAGCACGACGGATGGGCACAGAGGCCCGCCTCAACTCCAAATGATTGAGAAGCTACCTTTTATGGATAATCGCCCCCTTCCTGTTTATTCCAACCTTTCAACTCCAGAGAGCGCCGTCGCGGGCAATACCCAATTTGCCCTGAATCTCTACCAGCAACTGCGCGGCAAGCCAGGCAATCTCTTCTTCTCGCCCTACAGCATCTCCACCGCTTTGGCGATGACCTATGCCGGGGCGCGGGGCGAGACAGAAGCCCAGATGGCCCAGGTTTTCTCCTTCCCCGAACAGGCCGGAACCCACCCGGCCTTTGCCCAACTGCGGGAAGGTATGGACAAAATTGACGATTCCGGCGCGGTCACCCTGCGCATCGCCAATCGTCTGTGGCCCCATCAGCGCTACCCCTTTCTGCAATCTTTCTTGGACATCTGCCGGGACCACTACGCAACAGCGCTTGTGCCGCTGGACTACAGCGAACCAGAAGCAGCCCGCCAAACCATCAACCGTTGGGTGGCCGACAAAACAGAAGAGAAGATTCTGGAACTGATTCCCCCCGGCATTCTGGACCCACTCACCGCGCTGGTGCTGACCAATGCCGTCTACTTCAAAGGCAATTGGGCCAGCCAATTCGACAAAGCCAAGACCGAGACCGCGCCCTTCTGGATTGGGCCGGACGAAAGTGTCGACGCCTGGCTGATGTACCAGAAGACCGAGCTTCTCTACGGCGAGACCGGTGCTATGCAGATTGTCCAACTGCCTTTTGTCGGGGACGATCTGGCACTGGTCGTCCTGCTGCCCAAAGCGCGAGATGGACTCCCAAAAATCGAAGAGAGCCTTTCCGCTACCGGCTTGGACGAACTGTTGAGGCGATTGCGCCCCCGCGAGATCGATCTCTTCTTGCCCCGTTTCCGGGTGAGCAGCAACTTCCGGCTGGACGCGGCCCTGGTCGCGTTGGGAATGGTGGATGCCTTTGTCGATAGGAAGGCGGACTTCTCCGGTATGGATGGATATAGCCAGTGGCTCTACATCGCGGCTGTCTTCCACCAGGCCTATATGGAAGCCAACGAAGAAGGCGCCGAGGCTGCCGCGGCCACGGCTGTGGTGATAAAGTTTCGGGGCCTGCCACCGCCATCACCAGTCGTTCGAGCAGATCATCCCTTTCTCGTTCTGCTTCGCGAGAAGCAGACCGGCAGCCTGCTCTTTCTGGGCCGTGTCGTCAATCCCGTTGCCTAATCCGACTACTACTCGATTTCTTACACCCTACCTATCAGGAGAATCCCCCATGTCCTCTTACCGAACTGCCGTCATTGCCTGTGGTATCATCGCCCGGGTCCACGCCCGGGGTTGGCTGGGCGTGCCCGGTCAACCCACCCGCATCGCTGCCATCGCCGACACCAACCCGGACGCCCGCCGGGAGTATGGCGACTTTTTTGATGTGAACGATGAAAATCGCTACAGCGATTACCGGGAGATGCTGGACAAAGAGCGGCCCGATTTCGTGGACGTCTGCTCCTGGCATCAGCAACACGCCGAGATGGTGATTGCGGCTGCGGCCCGGCGACCGAAGGCGATCATCTGCCAGAAGCCCATGGCGGTAGATTTGGGCGAAGCCGATGCGATGATGACCGCCTGCGAGCGCAACGGCGTAAAGCTCATCATCGCCTATCAGCGCCCCCACCACGCCACCTGGCAGAAGGCCCGACAGATGATCCGGGATGGCGTCATCGGCAAGGTGACACAGGTGCAGGTGGAGGACGGCGGCAATATCCTCAACACCAACTCCCACAACATCCGTCTGGCTCTCTTTTTGATGGACGAACCCCAGGTGGAATGGGTGTTGGGCAGCGTAGAGCGCACCACCGACCGGGTGGAGCGGGGTCTGCCCGCCGAGGATGCCTGCATGGGTATCGCCGGCTGCGACAACGGCGCCACAATTCTGATCGAGGGCAATCTGATCCAGGGCCTGGGCCAGGGCTGCCGGGTCATCGGCACAGACGGGGTGATGGAGTTCACCACCACCCGCCACCCGGACGAGCAAATCCCCAGCGACGCGCCGATGTACGCGCCGGAAGGCCCCTCGGCCCGCTACAACTACGAGATCGGCATCGTGCGCTATCTCAACGGTACATCCAACGGCTGGCAGCAGGTGGAAGCGCCCTGGCACGACTGCTGGGCACGCCAATGCCAGGAGGCCATCGACTGGGTGGAGGGACGCATCGACAAACCCGTCAGCAGCGCAGAGCGGGCACGGGCTGTGCAGGAGGTGATGATGGCCCTCTTCGAGTCGGCCCGCAAACGCCAGCGCATCTACTTGCCTCTGAAGACAAAAGTCAACCCGCTCAAGCTGATGGTGGAGAACGGTGACCTGCCGGTGGAATGGCCGGGACGCTACGAGAGCCGCTCCCGCATTGTGCGCGGCGAGGCCATGTCCTGGCATGGGTAAGGGTGCATTCTGGATGGCGATGAGCCGATGGCTGGGGGGAATCGTCTGCGCTGGGCTGATTCTCAGCGGCTGTGCGCAGATTGGGCCATTCCCGATGGTCTCTGCTGCCACGCCCCAGCCCGCGCCCACCTGGACACCGACACCGCTTGCGCCAGCCAGCGCAGCGGGGCTGGCTGTGGCCCAGATCGACGCGGCAGGGCTGGACATTGCCGAGCGCCGGGTGATCGATGTCTACGACCGGGTGGCGCCGTCGGTGGTCAATGTGACAACCCAAGTCCTGCGCCGGGGCTTCTTCTTCGATATCGTCCCGGAAGAGGGGGCTGGCTCCGGCTTTGTGCTGGATCAGGCGGGCCACGTGCTGACCAACTTCCACGTCATCGAAGGCGCGCAGCAGATCGAGGTGACCCTGGACAATGAGCAGACTTTCCCGGCAGAAGTAGTGGGAAAGGATCCCCGCTCCGATCTGGCTGTGCTGAAGATCGAAGCCCCGGCTGAGCTTCTGCCGCCGGTGGAATTGGGCGAATCCGCGACCTTGCGGGTGGGCCAGCGGGCAATTGTCATCGGCAACCCCTTCGGCCAGTTCAGCCGCACCCTGACCACCGGTGTGGTCAGCGCACTGGACCGCACCCTGGAAGGTCAGGACGGGCGGCCCATCAGCGGCGTGATCCAGACCGACGCCGCCATCAACCGGGGCAATTCCGGCGGCCCGCTTCTCGACAGCAGCGGGCGGGTCATCGGCATCAACACCGCCATCTTCAGTCCCAGCGGGACGAATGCAGGTGTCGGTTTTGCCGTCCCGGTGGATACGATCAAGCGGGTGTTGCCGGAACTGATGGAGTTCGGTCGCTTCCGCCATCCCTATGTGGGCATCCGTTACGCCTATGGTATCACGCCCGGCCTGGCCGAATCCCTGAATTTACCTGTGGACGCTGGACTGCTGCTGGTGCAGTTGGATCGCAATAGTCCCCTGGACAGAGCCGGTGCCCAGGGCGCGCAGAAAGAGGCGATCTTGGGCAACCGACGAGTCTACATCGGCGGCGATATCCTGACCGCCATCGACGGCATGCCGATTGTGTCGGTGGAGCAGTTGCAGCTACTTCAGGAACAACAACAGATCGGCGACGAGGTGACGGTTTCGCTTCTGAGCGATGGGAATCCGCTAGAAGTGGTCGTCGCTTTGACAGAGGAACCGACCAGATGACCACAGAACCCCGGCGATGAATAGACTTGCGGTTCTGCTGGTCTGACTGCTGCTCTCGGCGCTGGTTGGCCAAGTGGGCTGGCAGCTTCACGCCACGCTGCTGATCGTTGTGGCGGTCTGGCTGAGCAGCGATTGGCATGAAGAAATGCAAAGAAACGAGAAAGGTGAGATCATCCGATGATCTCACCTTTCTCGTTTCTACGTTTCTGTTGTGAATAAACTAGACGATTTTCTCTACGCGGCCTGGTCCAACGGCTCCAAACGCACGGGCTGGCCCTGGGCTGTAAAGAGTTTGGGGGATCGCCGATGGGTGAAGACCGCCCGATCCACCAGACAGCGGGCAATGTCATCCCGGCTGGGAATCTCGTACATCATATCCAGCAGGGCCTCTTCCACAATCGAGCGCAGCCCCCGGGCCCCTGTGCGGCGCAAAAAGGCTTCGGTGGCGGCTGCTTCCAGTGCATCCGTCTCGAATTCCAAAACCACCCCATCCATCTTGAAGAGCCGCTGAAACTGGCGCACAATGCTGTTCTTGGGTTTGGTCAAAATGTCGATCATCGCCTTGCGGTCCAGGGCTTGCAGGCTGACGAAGACCGGCAGCCGTCCCACAAACTCCGGGATCAGCCCAAAAGAGAGCAGGTCGTCGGGCATCACCTGACGCAGCAGACGGCTCTCGTCCCGGCCATCCTTTTCCAGACGGCGAATCTTTAGCTCACGCTGCCGCTCGCTCAAATCCTCGGGCAGGGGATGATCCTCGGGCGTCTTCTCTTCGTACTCGGCGTGGGTAATCGCCGCCAACTCCTCGTCCTGGACAAAGCCCAGACCGGCCCGGCGTTGGGCACGCTTGCGCACCACTTCGGCCAGCCCCACAAACGCACCGCCGCAGATAAAGAGGATGTTGCGGGTGTCCAGGGGGACAAACTCCTGCTGGGGATGTTTGCGGCCGGCGTTGGGTGGCACATTGACTGTCGTGCCTTCGATGATCTTCAGCAACGCCTGCTGTACCCCTTCGCCGCTCACATCCCGGGTGATACTGGGGTTGTCGCCGCCTTTGCGGGCAATTTTGTCGATCTCGTCGATGTAGACGATCCCATAGGCAGCCCGCTGGGCGTCCCAATCCGCGGCTTGCAGCAGACCAACCAGCACACTCTCCACATCTTCGCCCACATAACCGGCCTCGGTCAGGCTGGTAGCGTCGGCGATGGTGAAAGGCACATCCAGCAACTGGGCCAGCATCTGGGCCAGGAGTGTCTTGCCGCTGCCCGTCGGTCCGATGAGCAGTACATTGCTTTTGGCGAGCTGTACATCATCCACCGCTGCGCCCTCGTCGGGGACTACATCCTGGGCAAGCGCGCCGCTACCAAAAATGCGCTTGTAGTGGTTGTAGACCGCCACGGACAGGGCTTTCTTCGCCTGATCCTGGCCGATGACATACTGGTCCAGGAAGCGGACGATCTCCCGGGGACGGGGCACTTTGACCGGTTCATTGGCTGAGCGCGGCGCGGCAGCACCGCTGCCGACCCCCTCTTCGGCCAAAATTTCCGCGCCCAGGCGAATACATTCGTCGCAGATAAAAATGCCATCCGCGCCGGGTATGAGCCGTTCGACTTCAGATTCGTCTTTGCCGCAAAAAGAACAGGTGCGCATGGGTTTGGAATTCTGAGAACAATAAACTGTGAGCAGTGAGCAGTAAGCAGTGGCATCGCCCGACTGATTACTGCTCACTGTTCACTGATAACTTCCTCTTACGCTTCCTGCGTCTTCTCCGGGGCGGGCAACTGCTTCTCGCCGCTGCCGTTGGCCGAAGCCAATTTGATGCGCCCATCTTCCACAGCGATGATGTCGTTGGCATCGCCCAGCACATCGTCGATCAGGCCAAACTCTTTGGCTTCCAGTGCGTTCATATAGCGATCCCGCTCAAAGACCCGCTCGATCTCTTTCCAATCTTTGCCGGTTGCCCGACCGACGATGTGGAAGAGTTGGGTCTGCAAGCGTTCCTGCTCCCGGAAGGCGATACGCACATCTTCGGTATAGCCCTGGGCACCGCTGCTGGCTGGGTGCATGTGGATGGTGGCGTGGGGCAGGGCGTAGCGCTTGCCCTTTGTGCCCGCCGAGAGCAGCACTGTGCCCATGCTGGCGGTGACGCCCACAGCAAAGGTGCTGACCGGCGCGTCGATCATTTTCATGGTGTCATAGATAGCCAGACCGGCGTAGATGCTGCCGCCGGGGCTGTTGATGAACATCTGAATCGTCTGGTTGGGGTCTTCCGAATTGAGGAAGAGCAGCTGGGCCACAATCAGATTTGCCACCTGATCGTTGATGGGCGTGCCCAGAAAAATAATGCGCTCTTTGAGCAACAGGCTGTAAATGTCGTAGGCCCGTTCGCCCCGACCGCTGCTCTCGATGACCATCGGAACCATACCGCTGGGCATTGGGATCGTGGATGAAAAATTCATTGGTTTCTCCCTGTTCAAATGGATGTGGGTTCTCGGTTCAATGCTGGCATCCGTTGTCGGCTGTCACGCTAACACACACCCTATGCCCAACCCAGGCGGAAAACTGTAGGAGACTTCTCAGTCTGCGTGTTTGCGTTCCGTTAGAGGCTGGGAATTGCTCCTGTGGAGAGCGTTTCTCAGACGCTCTCCACAGGCTAAATTATTCTTTGACTTCGTCCGCAGGCTCGTCAGCCACTTCTGCGGTTGGTTCAGTGGCGACTTCGACTTCAGCCGCTGGCTCAGGAATCTCCTGACCCCGGGCAATCGTTTTGACAAGCTCAAATGTCTTTTCGGTGACGATGCGTTCGACGATGGACATGCGGCTGGCCCCATCTTTCATCATTTCCACCAGACGCTTGCGGGCCTCGATCTGCTCATCGGTAGCATCCTCTTTCAACTCACCGAACATCTGCCCAATCTGTACTTCGATCTCTCCATCCGTGGCGGTGACCTTTTCGGCAATCGCGATCTCGGAAAGCACCAGATTGTGGCGCAGCACCTTCACTGCCTCTTCCCGCTGGGATTCCCGATAGGTTTCTGCCGTCTGTTTGGTCATTTCCAGGTAAGCATCCAGGCCCTGAATACCCATTTGGCGGAAGCGGTAATCGGTCGTCTGCATCATCTGATCGAGTTGCATCTCTACCGCGGCTGGCGGGTAGTTGATCTCGCTCATCTCAACCAACTGGTCAAGGATCGAACCCAGAAATTCGTTGCCGGCTGTATCGGAGAGTTCTTCTTGCAGATTCTCCCGGATGCGGGCGATCAGATCGTCCGCGGTCTGAAAATCCGGGCCGACCGACTGGGCCAGCTCGTCGGTCAATTCCGGCTTGACGTAGGCCTGGTTGCTATGCAGCACAACCTGGAAACGTACCTTTTCGCCCGCATACATACTGGGGCTGGCTTCGGGCCATTCGATCTCAAATGTCTTTTCGTCGCCGGCGACCATCCCCAGCAGAGCGGCATCAAATCCTGCCGGTTCCATGGGGTTTTCTGCGTCTGGGGTAATATCCCAGTCGGTTTCGTCCATGACAACCGTTTCGCTCTCATTGCCATCCACGTCCAGCACAACGGCCCGCACATCCACATTCATCAGGTCGCCATATTGGCTGGGGCGCTCTACATCGCTGTAGCCCGATTCCCGTTCCAAAAGCTGGTCGATGCGGGCCTGCACCTCGGCCTCGTCCACTTCGACGGATGTCTCTTCAACCCGCAGGCTGCGATAGTCGCCCAATTTGACTTCGGGGGCAAGCGGCACGGTCACGTGGTAGCGCAGAGGGTCCATTTCGATGTTGTTCATCGAGCCAATGCCGTAGGGTTCAATCCCCTCCTGCTCAATGGCCGTTTTGTACATCTCCTGGCCCAGTTCGTCCACAAATTCTTCCACCAGCGCGCCCACGCCAAAATGGCGCAGGATGATGTTGTAGGGCGCTTTGCCCTTGCGGAAGCCGGGGATTTTGTACTGGGTGGCAACTTTGCGGGCGGCCTTCTGCATTTCCTGTTGGAAACGAGCGTCGTCCACTTCGATAATCAGGCCCAACTGGCGTTGTTCTTTTTCTTCTCTGGTAATTTTGATCGACATCTCTACCCTCTGTCTGGTGATTGCCCGGCTGCCGGACGCCGTTTCCCGTTCTGAAAATGAGGACGCTGATGCCGCTGAAAAAATGATTACCGCTGATATATGCGGCGGTCATCACTCAGTCTGCGAAATCGGCGTCCCTTAGGTCTGTTGCGGCGTCGAATCGTTCTCTCACAGTCCTGACGGCTCTGTCCCGACAGGACAGGCGCAGCCCAAGTGGGTCTCATCGTCGCCAAAAGGCATAGTGCCTGAAATGCTTCAGGCACTATCGTTCAGTATAGCATAGGGCCACGGACACACCCAAAGCAGAAAAGCTGTAGGGCGGATTGGTAATCCGCCCAGTGCGGTCGGACTGCCAGTCCGACTTACGTCCGCTTAAATGCTTTCTCCAATTCGCCGGATGACAACTGAATCATGGTGGGCCTGCCGTGGGGGCAGGTGCGGGGGGATTGACACTCTTCCAATTGGCGCAGCAGTTCTTTCATTTCGATGTCGCTGAGAATCTGCCCGGCTTTGATCGAGGCCCGTTTGCAGACCATTTTTACCAACTCTGCCTCCAACTGTTGGCCCACCAAATCCCGCTCCAGAGCCAGCCCCTGGACAATCTCCTCCAACACCCGACCCGCATCCTGTCCAGCCAGCGCGCTGGGGACACTACGCACCAGCCAGGTGTCCCCGCCGAAAGGCTCCACCTCAAAACCCACCGCGGCCAGTTCGGGCATATAGAGCGTCACCTGTCCGGCCAGGGCGTCGCCCAAATGGAGGGTCAGGGGGTTCAACAATCCCTGACGGGGGATGCCGCCGCCGGGAGCCAGCCGCTGGGCCATGAATTTTTCGTACATCACCCGTTCGTGGGCCGCGTGCTGGTCGATCAGAAACATCCCTTCTGGCCCCTCGGCCACAATGTACATTGCGCCCACCTGGCCGACGACGCGCAGGGGGGGAAGGGTGTTGCGCTGACGGGGGGAAGATGGGGGAGGCGGTGGCGGGCTGGGATACTGGGATGCCGGGGTGCTGGGAGATGGGGTCGCCGTCTGTGGGGCGGGAAGGGGCGCAGAATCCTGCGGCACATATAAATCTATCGCCCGTTGGGTCTGCCCCGCGGCGAGAATCATCTCCCGGCGTTCGGCCCAACCCGATGGCAGCCCGGCAGTCGGGGATTCATCCGGCACGGCCCAGCCATCCCTTTCCGCATCGGTCTCATCCCCGTCGTTGCCTGCGCCCATCGCGAAACCCGGCACGCTGGCATTCTCCACCACCACACGGCGCACGGCTTTTTGCACAGCAAAAAAGACATCCCGGGCTTCCTGAAAACGTACTTCCGTCTTGCGCGGGTGGACGTTCACATCGACAGCCGATGGATCCATCTCCACAAAAATGACGCCGATGGGGAAGCGCCCCACGGGCAGAAGGGTGTGATAGGCCTGGATGACCGCGTGGGTCAGACTGCGATCCTCCACATAGCGGCGGTTGACAAAGAGATCGATGCCGCCCCGGTTGCCCCGGGTCAACACCGGCAGACTCACAAAACCCGCCACCTGAATCCCCTTCTCCCCTTCTCCCCTTCTCCCTCTTTCCCCTTCCTCTTTGCTATCCCCCCGAAAATCCACCTCCGACCGCTCCCCACTCCCCACTCCCCGCTCCCCACTCCCCAATCTCCGATCCCGTCCTACCCCCACCATCAGCCGGGCATTTTCCAACCCGTAAATTTTCGCCAGCACATCGGTCACGTCACCGCTGCCCGTGGACTGGAAGAGCAGCCGCCCATCGTGGACGAGACTGAAGCGGCGTTCGGGCCAGGCCAGGGCATAGCGCTGGACAATTGCCGAGATGTGACCCGCTTCGGTGCTCTCTTTGCGCAGGAATTTTTTGCGGGCCGGGGTGTTGAAAAAGATCTGTTCGACGTTGACGATTGTGCCGACTGGCATTCCCGCCGCACCTTCCGCGACGATCTGGCCGCCCTCGGCCCGAATCTGCGCACCGGCCTGGGCGCTGGTGTGACGGCTGGAAAGGGTTAGGTGGCTGACGGCGGCGATGCTGTAGAGAGCTTCGCCCCGAAAACCAAAGGTGGCGATGCGGTTGAGGTCGTCGGCGGTGTGCAGTTTGCTGGTGGCGTGGCGGTGCAAGGCCAGCCCGAGTTCATCGGCGGGGATGCCGTGACCGTCGTCGATCACCCGCAGCAGGCGCTGACCGCCCTCGCGGATTTCCACGCGAATCTCCCGAGCGCCTGCGTCCAGGCTGTTTTCGATCAGTTCTTTGGCCACGTTGGCCGGGCGTTCGACAACCTCGCCCGCGGCAATTTTGCCCGCCACGTCCGCCGGTAAGAGGTGAATGTTCATTCTTGAATTATAGCATCCGCGCCAACCACCACCAACAGTTCGCCGCCCGCCACATCCAACAGGCGCACAGCCACCGGGCCAATCGTTGCGTCGTTGAACGGCAAATCGTAGCGCCCCCCCACCAGCGCTGCCTTACCCTTCGGCGCGTCCACCAGCCCCACCCGGAAAACTTTCCCGTCGTAAGCCGGATCGATGAGCACCGCCTGCACCGTCACCCGCCAATCCGTAGGCTTCTGTACCCCGGCCTGGGCAACCAGTCGTTCAACCGCTGGGCTGTCAAATGACTCAATCGCTACCTGGAGACGATCCTCTCTTCTCCGCACAACAATGCGAGCTTCCGAAACATCCGTCGCCCCTTCATCCTGCCACCCTGTCAGCTCCCCATCCCCTACCCGCCAAATCTCCCCGCCCGCAACTCGCAATTCGCAATTCACAATTCGCAATTCGCTGGTTCTCACGGCCCGCCAGTTGGCATCGCAACCGATCCAGCGACGGCCCAATTCCTCAGCTACGGCTACTGTCGTCCCGGAACCGACAAAAGCGTCCAACACCAGATCCCCAGGGTTTGTCCCGGTCTCGATAATCCGGCGCAGCAGGCCGGTTGTTTTCTGCGTAGGATAATTCACATCTTCGCTGGGGATTGTGCCCAGGCCGGGCAGGTCCTCCCACAGATTGTCCACGGCCCGGCTGACGGCGAAGCGGCTGCGCCCGCGCTTTTCCAGATAGTATTTGATGCTGATATTGCCCCCATTGGAGGCATAGACCCGGCGCTCGGTTTCATCCACAATGACTTCCCCGCTGTAAGGCGCATAGACCCGCCCTGCCGCGTGTAACTCCGCCAGCTTCTCAAAGCTGTAGCTGCCCGGGTGGGAGGTGCGGAAGAAGCCGCCCTCGTCCTGCATAAATTGGGCCGCAGCTTCGGTTTCGCTCAGAATAATTTCTCTGTGCGGTGGATTCCAGACCGGGTCGTTCTCCCCAGAGCGGCGGAAAATGTGGATGTAGTGGGTGCTGTGGGGGAAATAGTGGGCATGAACTTTGGCCCCCCGCGCCGTCTGACTGCGCCAGGCGATGGTGTTGAGGAAGCATTCCGGGCCGAAGATTTCTTCCAGCAGCAGGTGCAGATGGCTCTGGCGGCGATGATCGCAGTGCAGCCAGAGCGTGCCGTTGGCGGTCAGGAGTTCCCGCAGCAGAAGCAGCCGCTCGGCCATAAATTGGAGATAGCCGCCGGGGGGCCAGGCGTCGGCATACTCGGCCCGCTCGCCGATGACCGTTGCCCCTTCGCCCCGCAGCCGCACCCGGCTCGTCCAGGCGACACCTGAATCGTAAGGGGGGTCGATGTAAATGAGTTGGACTTTGCCTGCGTAGCCCTGGCCCAGCAGCCAGGCGAGACTCTCTTGGTTGTCCCCGTGCAGAAGTAATCCTGGCCGATCATTTGCCGTGGGAAAACATTCCACTAACTGGGCGTTGGGGCGCATCCTATCCACCGCCAGCCGCTTGCCCGGCCACTGCAAGACCGACTCCCGTGGGGTCTCAGTATCTATTTCAATGGTAGTCTGTGCTGTCGTCATTGTTGACGTTGAGTCCCTGGCTTGTTATAATCGACCTGTTTCCGCAAAGTGTGTGTAACGCCGTTCTCGGAGAAAATCATGAATCTTTCACTGTCTGCAAGTCGTCGCCTCTGGTTTGTGCTAGGTTTTGCCCTGCTGTTGCTCTTGTCTATATCCTATGCCCTGACAGAGACAACTCTGGGCGCAAACCTGACGTCCATTTATTTGCCATTGGTCGCCAAGGGGATCAAGCTCTGCGGCACAATTCCGTGCTGAGGTAGCTGCTTTATTCCGTGTCAGAGGCCCAATACAAGACCCGGCAGATCGGCTTAGGCTGATCTGCCGGGTCTTGTTGTTGGATAATTCCCGGTGAGTGGGACTGTCAGTCCGCCCTACGCCCCGCCGGTCATAGCCGGCACAAAGTGGACTTCGCTGTTGGGGCCGACAGGTTCACGCAGTCCTTTGTTGCCCACGGTTCCATCCACCGCGACACTCAAGCCAGGGCGGATGCGGCCATCCTCGACAATGCGCGCGGCCACGCCGGGATAACGTGCTTCCAGCGCCTCGACAATTACTCGCACATTCTCTCCGTCCACCACCACCTGGCTTTTGCCTTCGGTCAGGGGACGGATGAGGGGGGGAATCCAGACTACGGCCATGCTGACTCCTCGAAAAGTGAGCAGTTATCAGTTATCAGTCGTGTTGCGTGCGTCTTTACTGATTACTGCTCACTGTTCACTGCTTAATTCTTCTCCCCCATCGCCGCCAATACCCGATCCGGCGACATAGGCAACTCGAACATCCGCTTGCCGATGGCGTTGGCGACTGCGTTGGCGACGGCCCCGGCAGGTGGCACGATATTCACCTCGCCCACGCCGCGCACGCCGTAGGGATGGCCGGGGTAGGGAACCTCGACCAGAATCGTCTCGATCATCGGCAGGTCCAGCGCGGTAGGCATCCGGTAGTCGAGGAGGCTGCCATTGAGCAGTTGCCCCTTCTCGTTGTAGATGTATTCCTCGTTCAGCGCCCAGCCAATGCCCTGGACCACACCGCCCTGCATCTGCCCTTCCACATAGGAGGGGTGGATGGCCCGGCCCACGTCCTGGGCAATCGTAAAGCGCAGAATCGTGACTTTGCCCGTCTCCGGGTCCACTTCCACATCCGCCAATTGGGTGGAGAAGCCTGGGCCGAAGTTGCGCGCATAGACCGTCGAGCTGACCATCAGTGGTTCGCCGGTGCTGTAGAGCAGCGCGGCCGCCTGCGCAAAGCTGATACGGTTGTCGCCGCCGGAAAACTCACCGTTGGCATACTCCACAGAGACCCCATCCCAGAGGTCGGCCAAGCGCGCCTTCATCTGCGCCAGCATCTCCACACCCATATTGTAGGCGGCCATGCCTGTGCTGAAGGTGGTGCGGCTGCCGCCGGTCACGTCGTTGTAGGCCACCGAATCGGTGTCGCCCACCCGGGGTTTGACCTGCTCGTAAGTAATGCCGATGGCCTCGGCAAACTGCATGGCAATCGAGGCCCGGCTGCCGCCGATGTCTGTGGAGGCTTCGTTCAGGCTGACTGTGCCATCGGCGTTGAGAACTGCGCTGGCGCTGGACTTGCCGCCCCAATTGTTCCAATAGCCGCAGGCAATGCCCCGTCCCTGGTTTTTGCCGGTCAGGGGCGTGTTGTAATGATCCGACTCGGCGATGGCTTGCACCGTCTCCAGCAGACCGATCGGCTCGGAATAGAGCAGGCCGTCAGGGCGACGGTCGCCCTGCTTTGCCCCATTGATTAGCCGGATGTGGGCCTGATCAAGCCCCAGTTTTTCGGCAATTTCGTTGAGCACACTTTCCGTGGCATAGGCTGCATTGGTGCCGCCTGGCGCGCGGTAGGCCGCGGAGCGGGGGCGGTTGACAATCACATCGTAGCCATCCACTTGCAGGTTGTCCAGGGCGTAGGGGGCAAAGACCACATTGGCCGCCGCGCCCACGGGTGAGCCAGGAAACCCGCCTGCCTCGTAGTAGAGGTCGGCGTGGGCCGCGGTCAGCTTACCGTTGGCGTCCGCGCCCATTTTGATGCGGATGTTGGAGCCGGAGGTGGGGCCGGTGGCCTGCAGGACTTCGGTGCGGCTCATCACCAGCTTGACGGGCTTGCCGCCCGCCTTCTTGGAGAGCATGACAGCCACCGGTTCCAGATAGACATTGATTTTGCCGCCGAAACCGCCGCCGATCTCGGTGGGGATGACTTTGATTTGGGAGACAGGAATGCCCAAAATTTCAGATGTCTGCTCGCGCACGGCAAATGTGCCCTGGGTGGAAGCCCAGATCGTCACTTGACCGTCGCTGTTGTATTGGGCCGTGCCGGTATGGGGTTCGATGTAGCCCTGATGCACCGTCTCTGTGCGGAAGTTGCGTTCGACGATGACTGCGGCTGCGGCAAAGCCCGCTTCCAGATCGCCCCGCTGGTGGCGGAAGTGCTGGGCCAGATTGGTGGGTTTTGTCCCCTTCTCGCCCATCTCGTCTGTGAGCAGGTTCTCCAGCAGGATCGGCGCGTTGTCGGCCAGGGCCTGGTCAACGGTCATCACCGGGGGCAGCACTTCGTACTGTACGTCGATCAGGCCGATGGCCTCTTCGGCCGTGTGGCTGTCCACCGCGGCCACCGCGGCGATGGCGTGGCCGTGATAGAGCGCCTTGTCGTGGGCCAGGACGTTGGCGCTCAGGTACATCAGGTTGATGGCACTCTCTCCCAGGTCTTCGACTTTATCCGCGGCTGTGGGCAGATCTGCGCCTGTGACTACTGCTTTGACACCGGGCAGGGCCTCGGCTTTGCTGGTGTCGATGGAGAGGATGCGGGCGTGGGCGTGGGGGCTGCGCAGGACTTTGCCGTAGAGCAGCCCCTGCAAGCGTACATCCGCTCCGTAGATGGCCCGCCCGGTCACTTTGTCCACGCCGTCCGGGCGCACCGGGCGGCTGCCGATGATATTGAAACCCTCGGCAGGCGTGCGTGTAGCCGGGCTGGCGTGACCGTTACCTTTGCCGTTGGTTGCGTGCATTGCTTTTTCTGTGACTGCCATTATGCGCCTACTTTCGCTCGCCCCGCGCTGGCGACATCCAACACGGCCCGCACAATTTTGTCATAGCCTGTGCAGCGGCAGAGGTTGCCCGCCAGCCATAGACGCACGTCGTGTTCGCTGGGGTTCGAGTTGTGTTCCAGCAGGGCTTTGGAAGAAATAATAAAGCCCGGCGTGCAGATACCGCATTGCAGGGCCGCGTGTTCCAGGAAGGCCTGCTGGATGGGATGCAGACCGTCGGCCTCGGCCACGCCTTCGATCGTCGTGACTGTGCGCCCTTCGGCTTCCACAGCCAGCACCAGACAAGAGTTGACCAGCACCCCGTCCAACATCACATTGCAGGCGCCGCAGTTGCCGTTGCCACAACCTTCTTTGGTTCCGGTCATGCCCAACTCGTCCCGCAATACTTCCAGAAGTGTCTGGCGGGTCTCACAGACAAATGTGGTTTCATCGTTGTTGATGACGGTCTGGACCATTACTTTCTTAGCCATTTCCGTTCAGCCTCCCCAAAGAATCGACGGTCGAGGTTCCCCGCGCCCGGTCGATGGCGATGCGCAATGCGCGTTTGGTCAACACGCCCGACAGATGCTTGCGCTGGGCAATCGTGCCGCGCATGTCATTGATGGGCTTGGCCGCTTCCCAGGCGATCTGGGCGGCCTTTTCAAAGGATTCCTCGGAGACCGGTTGTCCGGCCAGGGCGTCGCCCGCCGCTTTGACAAACAACGGCGTGGGCGCCACCGCGCCCAGAGAAATCCGGGCGGATTGGATCGTATTGCCGTCATTGCTCAGCACAACCGACGCACCCACGCCTACCACCGCAATATCCATTTCGTTGCGGGGAATAAAGCGCAGGTAGGCCGCGCCGAAGTTCTTGACCGGCGCGGGGAATTGCAGAGCCACCAGAATTTCGCCACTTTGCAGGGCATTGCGGCCCGGCGCGGTGCAGAAATCTTCCACGGGCAAAGTGCGCCGTCCTTTGGGACCGGCGATGTGGGCAATAACGCTGTGGACGATCAGCGTGGGGATGCCGTCGGCCGCCGGGGAGGCGTTGCAGAGGTTGCCGCCCAAACTGGCCCGGCCCTGAATCTGCGTGCCACCGATCAGACCGGTGGAGTCGTGCAGCGCGGGGTACATCTTCTGGATGTCGGCGCTGTTGTTGACGACGTGACAGGGCACCGACGAACCCAGCCAGAGACCGTCGGCCCCAATACGGACTTCCATCAATTCAGGAATCCGCTTCAGATCGACAATAGTTTCGTAGCTACGCCGACCTTCCTTCAACTGGGCTAGCAGGTCAGTGCCACCACTCAATGGCCTGGCTCGTTCGCCCCCGGTGGCCAAAGCAGCGACCACCTCATCGACACTTCGGGCTGAAACGAAATCGAATGCTTGCAAGGATACACCTCCTATGGGATCTGGACGCAAATGAATTGTTTCGATAGAAAGAATCGAAGCATTCGGAACAATAGAGGATAAACGAATGGGAAAAAGACGATGACCGGGTAGATGGTAGACCGAAGGACGGAGAACCGAACCTGTTCTGAAAACCGGTTTATAGTCCCTGCGCAGACGGAATGAATTTTCCACGGCTGTGACTGTTTATACCACAAAATCGTACAGAATAAAAACGTCCTTTGCGGTGGCAGAAATAAAAAGAGCTGCCGGGTTTCAAAAACCCGGCAGCTCTTTGGCCCAAATCCTATGCTTTCACGAGGTAGTAGACCAGCGCACCGCCCAGAACCACATGCATCACTTCCAGCAAAACGATTTGCAGCATCGGGACGTCGGGAATGCTGAAGGGGGTGGTTGCCATGCCCAACAGGACAAGCACGGCCAGAATCGTGAAGATCTGCTTCGCCCGTGCGACACTAAAAATGCGGCTGAGGACAAAATAGCCCACAATGGCCCCCACTGTGCTCATAATCGAAATAATCAGGATGTCCGTGATGCTCACTGGCGCACCTGTCTGCGGCACCAACACATTGTCGGGGAAAGCCCCCAACACCGAACCGATGAAAAAGAGGATGGCGTTGACGACTGTCGCGCCGATCCCAGCAATTGCTCCCTGGCGGGCAATCTGTCCGAATCCAGGTTTGTGACCTTCCATTTTGGCTGCCATACAATTCTCCTTGTGATTTTTGGATACGCTTGCGCTATGAAACACGTAGTGAAAGTGTACTCGAGTCCGCTTATGCAGTCAAATGTGTAAATTGGGGGAAGAGGAGTAGGCACTCCTCCAACTGACTTTGAACACACCCTACTCATTCTCCTGAGTCGGTTGGGTCAACCGATAGGAGAGCACAATCGGCAGGGCCGTAATCAGAATGACGAAAAAAGCCACCACATTTGTCACCGGCCTGTCCCGCGGGCGGGTAAGCTGGCTGAGAATCCAGATGGGCAGGGTGGACTGCTGGCCCGCGGTGAAGGTGGTGACGATCACCTCGTCGAAAGAGAGGGCAAAGGCCAGCATCCCCCCGGCCAGGAGCGCGGTGGCGATGCCCGGTAGGATCACATAGCGGAAGGTCTGGAAGCCGTTGGCTCCCAAATCCATAGAGGCTTCGATCAGCGAACCAGCCGTGCGCCGGAAGCGGGCCAGCACATTGTTGTAGACGACTACAATACAGAAAGTGGCGTGACCCACCACAATTGTCCAGAAAGAGAAGGGAATCTCGGTCAGCCCCATAGCCGAGCGCAGGGCAATGCCTGTGACGATACCGGGCAGGGCCAGGGGCAGGATGAGCAGAAAAGAGAGGGCTTCCCGTCCGAAGAAATTGCTGCGCCAGACCGCAGCCGCGGCCAATGTGCCCAGTACTATAGCCAGCCCTGTGGCAATTGACGCCACTTGCAGAGAGAGTGTGAGCGCTTCCCACAGGTCTGTGCGATTCCAGGCCACGGCAAACCAGCGGGCCGTCAGCCCCGGCAGAGGAAAGCTATAGGTCGTCTCGTCGGTGGTGAAGGCGTAGAGCGCGATGATCGCCAGGGGGAAATGCAGAAAGAGCAGCACCGCGCCCGCACTGGCCGTCAGTAGCCAGGGTGGACGCTTTTCGTGGACAGCAGCCGGTTTAGAGGGCATCGAAAGCTCCCATCCGGCGCGCCAAGAGCAGATAGACGCCCATAATCAGCATCGGCACGGTCGTCATGGCCGCGGCCATCGGGATGTTGCCCGACGTGCCCTGATGCGAAAGGACAGCCTGGCCGATGAAAAAGCTGGAATTGCCCAGCACGGTCGGCACGATAAAATCCCCCATGGTCAGCGAAAAGGTGAAGATCGATCCTGCCACCACACCCGGCAACACCAGGGGCAGCGTCACCGTGCGGAAGGTTTTGGCGGGCCGTGCCCCCAAATCACCCGACGCTTCCAAGAGCGAGGTGGGAAGCCGCTCCAAGGCAGCCTGGATGGGCAGAATCATATAGGGCAGCCAGATGTAGACAAAGACCAGAAAGACGCCGATGGATGAAAAAGAGAGGGAGGTGCCGCCGATGCCGGGCAGGGCCAGCAGCGCGTCCAGCGCGGGTGTCAGCCCCAACTGGGCCAGAAACCAGCTCAGAATCCCCTCTTTCGCCAGAATCAGCTTCCAAGCGTAGACCCGCACCAGATAGCTGGACCAGAGGGGCAGGATCACGGCCAGATAGAGAATGGCTTTGGCCCGGCGCGAGGCGTGGCGGGCAATGAAATAGGCCAGGGGAAAGGCCAGCAGCGCGTCGGCCACCGTCACAGCCAGGGCCATGCCTGCGGTGCGTTGAAAGATGTCCAGATTGGAAGGGGTGAACAGTTGGGTGTAGGTGGCCAGGGTAAAAGTACGCACAACCCGCCCGCTAAAGCCGTCAAGATAGAAGAAACTCTGGACGAGGAGGGTGAAGAGCGATCCCAGATAGATGACGCCGAGCCAGAGCAGAGGCGGCCCCAGGAGGAGGGCCAGCATCAGCTTTGGACGGAGGTAGAGGAAGGTGGAAAGACGCCGGGCGCTTGCGCTCATTGTCCATTCTCTCCGCGGATCACGTGGGTGTGTTCTTCTTGCCAACAGAGACGCACCCGCTCTCCCCGTCTGTTGTGCACGGCCATGGAGGTAGCTTCCAGATTCTGCTGGGCCACAATCATCTCGCCCCCCGCATCCAGCGCCACCCGGTAACGGGTATACATCCCCAGATAGACAACCTCCACCACCACGCCATCGGCGCTACACATCCCCTCGGCCACAGACGCACCGACCGCGGCCAGATGAATCTTCTCCGGGCGCACGGCAAACAGCGCGGGCGTACCGGTGATGGCCTGGGCCGCTGGGCCGCTGATCAGATTGGAGACGCCGACAAAGCCGGCCACGAAAGCAGTCGTGGGGCTTTCGTAGACCTCGGCCGGGCTGCCCACCTGTTCAATTTTGCCGTGATTGAAGACGGCCAGACGGTCGCTCATCGTCAGCGCCTCCTCCTGGTCGTGGGTCACGTAGACAAAAGTGATGCCCACCTGCTGCTGGATCGCCTTCAGTTCGGTCTGCATCTGCTGGCGCAATTTGAGGTCCAGCGCGCCCAGTGGTTCATCCAGCAGCAGCACCCGTGGGCGG
>CAMDQF010000003.1 GCA_945905745.1 Litorilinea aerophila | reverse complement strand
GTGGAATCATCGGTATCCTCCCAGTCAACTCCAATCGCACTATTGTCGTTGTCTGAATTCTACCGCTTTTCCTTTCACTTTACCTGACTTTCTTGTTCTTCTGTTGTTAAATTACCTATTCAGCCCCTTTGTAGCTGCAAAAGTCGAGTTAGCACCTCAACATCGTGTTGTGCTGCAAAACGATCCCATGCCCGTTTTTGTACATAATGCTTACTGAAACCATAATCATCAAGTAAAACCAATGCGCCACCGACCAATCTATCCCAAAAAAACTCACCAGCAGCAATCTCCGGTGCCGCGTTATTCATATCAATATGTAGGTAGCAAACCTTTTGTGTGTCTACATATCGAAGTGTGTCGGGAACTCTACCTCTAATAATCTCAATATTCTGATATTCTTGAAAAACCACCTTGACTAACTCATAACAATCTTCATATTTGTAAAGATCAATCCCGTAAGACCTCTCTTCATCTGATATGTCTTCATCCACTATTCCGTCATACGTGTCAAGAAGGTAGAATTTCTTATCTAGTTTTCCAAAATCAACGTAATTTGTGACTGCCAATGCAGAACCTCCTTTATTTACACCACATTCAACGAAATCTCCTGCAAGATGCACAGCATGTCTTGCGGCCCAACATAGGATGTGAATTCGCCACCTAATTACGTCATTATTCCATGAACCCGTACTTTCACCAGCTAGATAAGACGAAACGAATAAGGGGTTAGCGAGGAATTCGGCATTCTTCCCCTCGAGAAGTAATCCATCCTCGTAATAGCTAATGCTGTCCCTCGCTACTATTGCCAGCGCTGGGGAAAACAGATCTTTCATCCTATTCAGCAGATAGCCTTTCATCTTTCCTGGTAGCAACAAACGAATTTGGTCTTTGAAGGATTTCATCAGCTGTCTCCACTGGTTCGTCAGGCACTATTGTGAATAGCCAGATAATCTTTATACCATTCTATCGTCTTAGCCAATCCAGCATCCAGAGTGTACATTGGATACCACCCCAAATGTTCGTACGCCTTGACAGCGCTAAGATGCTGCGATCGAATCTCGTTGACAACATTACCTTGAATAATGGGTTGCAGGTCAAAATTCATCAACTCAAGAATATGTTCGACCAGTGACAATACGCTGATGGGCTGCTCGTTTGAAAAATTGAACGCTTGCCCGGCCAGATCAGCATTCTCTGCCAACTTTTCTGCCAACAGCATATAAGCAGTAGCGCCATCTTCCACATAGAAATAATCGCGTGTGAGGGAACCATCAGAACGAATCACTGGTCGTTCGCCACGCAAGACGGCCCGAATGGTGCCGGGCACGATGCGGTTCCAATTCAGATCGCCACCACCATAAAAATTACCACAGCGGGTGATGGCAACCGGCAAACCGTAGGTTGCTGCATAGCTCTGAGCAATCAGGTCGGCGCACGATTTGCTCACGTCATACGGATAGCGCCCTTGTAAGGGCATCATTTCGTCGTAGGGCAAAACTTGATGGTCACCGTAGGCCTTGTCAGATGAGGCAACCACACACTGACGAAAGGTGGGACTACGTCGGCACGCCTCCAAAAGTATCCACGTACCCCTAATGTTGCTTTCGAAAGTGGAAAGAGGGTTACGATTCGCAATAGGAACGATAGTTTGTGCTGCGAGGTGGAAGACCGTGGCGATTTCATATTCGCCCAGAATACGTTCCAATAGGCTTTGGTCTTGAATGTCGCCACGAACCATTTTGACCCGTTCATGATTCCCGCTACGCACGAGTTCAGACTGGGGAACCCCATCACGTACCAGGCATACGACATCGGCTTCGGCATAGAGCAAACGCTGCACGAGCCAGCCCCCCACGAGTCCTGTCGCTCCGGTGACAAATGTTGGCCGATCTCGCCAGAAATTGGTCATTGCCACACCTTCCAGGGAGCTTGCCCTTTCTGCCAAAGGACATCCAATTGGCGTTTGTCGCGCAGGGTGTCCATGCACTGCCAGAAATCGCTGTGGCGAAAGGCAACCAACTGACGATCCGCCGATAGTCTCTCCAGGGCATCGGCCTCCAGGCTAGACCCATCCCCGTCCAAGTAATCGAACAGTTGTGGCTCAAACACCAGAAATCCGCCGTTGATCCAGCCTTCGCCTGCTTGCGGTTTCTCGGTGAATTGAGAAACCAAATCGCCATCAAAGATCAATCCACCAAAACGGGCCGGGGGTCGCACGGCTGTCACAGTGGCAATGCGCCCGTGAGAGCGATGAAATCTGAGCAGACTCCCCAGGTCCACATTGCTGACCCCGTCTCCATATGTCACCATAAAAGTCTCATTGCGCAGCCAGGGTTCAAGACGTTTCACCCGTCCGCCTGTATTAGTCTCTGCGCCTGTCTCAATCAGATGGACGCGCCAGGATTCGATATCGCTATCCTCACTTTCAAATTGGCCTGTCGCAAAGTCAATTGTGAGGTTGCCGTTCAGCCGATAGAAATCGTGAAAGTAGCGCTTAATGACCTCCCCTTTGTAACCTAGTGCTATGTAAAACTCAGTGAAATCGAAGTGTGCGTACTGTTTCATAATATGCCAGAGAATGGGTCGTCCCCCGATTTCCACCATCGGTTTGGGGCGAATCTCCGTTTCTTCAGCCAGTCGTGTGCCCAGTCCACCAGCCAGAATAACGACTTTCATTGTGATTCCTATGCGTTTTCTAGTTTCCCAGATCCATCTTACGAAAATGGGATTATCGGAGGTGCTACCGACGCTTCTATGTGTTCGTCTTGGCCGCTATGAATAGACATCGATTGGGATTGTAGTTGCCACAACTCATAATACAGACCGCGAATCTGCATCAAACTCTCGTGCTGGCCCTGCTCCACAAGTTGCCCTTCATCCAGAACGAAAATCTGATCCGCATCCAACACAGTCGAAAGTCTGTGGGCAATGACCACAAGGGTTCGACCTTGACGCAATTCAGCCATCGCCTCTTGAATCGATCGCTCTGATGCGCTGTCCAATGCGCTGGTTGCTTCATCGAATACAAGTATGTCCGGGTCCCGCACAATGGCCCGCGCGATCGCGATGCGTTGGCGCTGCCCCCCCGATAGCCGATAGCCTCGATCTCCTACGATCGTTTCGTAACCCTCGCTCAACTGATGAATAAAACCATCTGCGTTGGCAATTTTTGCAGCAGCGCTAATCTCTTCTTGTGTGGCCTCAAGTTTCCCAAACCGGATGTTGTCCTGAATGCTGCTGTGAAACGCAAATGTGTCTTGATCAACCACACCAATGCATGCCCGCCAAGCATCCAGATCATACTCCTGAATGGGAATACCTGCGACTAGAATTTTTCCGGCAGTTGGATTATTCAGCCGCAGGAGTAGATTGACAATCGATGATTTTCCGGCTCCCGATGGACCTACAAAAGCGGTCATCTTGCCTGAGGGGATTACAAACGACGTATTGTGAATTGCATCCTGATTTCTCTCTGTGTAGCGGAGTGAAACGTTTCTAAATTCAATTTCCGAATCGATTCTCCGAATCGGTTTTGTGCCTGATTCCGGATATTCTTTGTCGTCACTGCGCAATATATCCGCCAGGCGTCCAGCAAAGGGCATATTGTCATAGAGGGAGGCGTATTGATTGCTGATGACTGTGATAAAAGGCAGCAGACGATAGAGGACAAAAACGAAAGTAAGAAGGCGCGGGATAGCAGAAATATCCCCACCCAGCCAAGCGTATCCGATCACCAAAAAGCCAGCCACGCCGATGACTGTTAACGATTGATAAAGTGGTGTGATGGACGCGTAACGAATTCCGCCTTGACGCCGAGCAACCACACTATCATTGATTACTTTCTCGACAGTCTGCAAAACATATTCTTGCCGACTGAATGTGTGTACCAAACGCATACCTTGCAGATATTCGAGAACGTTTTCGTTGAAGCTGATTGTGGCGTTCATAAACCGCTGGGAAATTTCCCGTAGTTTGGTCGTCACACCGCGCAAGCCTACAACCAACAGGAGCAGGGCGACAAGCGCGCCCAAAGTCATCTGCCAGGAAAGCCACAGAAGAACGCATACGTATGCCAGGACAATCAGTAGATCGCTGATCAGTTTATTAACGCCCGACACCATTCCGCCCACATGCACAATCTGCTCCACGTAACTGATCAGATCGCCCACTTTGTACCGACTGATCTGGGGATAGCTGACCGACACGAACTGGCGGAAGAGCCGACGGCGTAAATCCCCTTCCAACCAGGCCACCAGATAGGAGGTGGCGACCTGTCCACCGAACTGCAAGCCGCTGCGCAGCAGTTGGCTGACCACCGCCATCCCGATAAAAATCATAAAAAGATTGCTGGCGCTATAGCCGGCCACAACCCGTTCAATCATCGGATCAAAAATGCCCAGACTGATCGTCAACCCATTGCTCAGATCACCGGAGAGCGCCTGCAACGCCAGGGTGAAAATCGCCATTGTGCTGCCTTCAAAGACAGCCGCCGCGATATTGGCCGTCAGGGCCAGCCCCACCAGCCAGCGATATTGCCAGAGCAGCCCCCGCAGCATCTGCGCCGTCCAACCATCGCCACCGCTCACCCGCCGGATCAGCCCGCGCACCTTCCCCGGTATCCACAGGGGATTGCGTTCGTTGCGTACATCGATCAGATCGCTCAAACGGGACTTGAAGGTAGACATCAACACCCCTATCGGCCGGGCTTACCCCAACAACAACTGTCGCAACGCGACCAGATTGACCTTTGCATCGAAGATCGCCTGCACAGGAATCGTAAAACCGGCCACAACCCGGCTGGTCAGCACGCCCGAGCCGACTTTGTAGGCCAGATTGTAATGACTCCCATCCGAAAAGTACTGTTCTACAATTTCATCTTGCGGGTCGATGAGCCAATACTCCGCCACCCCGTGCGCCGCGTAGTCGTCGAACTTCACGCCGCGGTCATTGCGGGCTGTGCTGTCGGAGAGTACTTCGGCGATGAAATCCGGCGCGGGGAAGCGCATCTGCTTTGGAGTAAAAGCGTCGGCTACCTCTCTACTGAAGAAGCAGATGTCCGGCTCGTAGTCGTTGCGGGTCAGGGAGATGAGCATTTTTTCAAGACCCACAAATCCCAAATTTCGGCTGTCCACGTATACATCCAGCAGCACAAAAAAGTGTTGCGACGCCAAAATTTCATTCAATTGGCTCGGAGACTGTACAACGACTTGCCCATTGATGAATTCGATTTTTCCTGTGTCCGGCATCGTCTCAATGAAATGCTCGCGCCGTATCTGCTCTGTGTCCAGCACCTGCTCAATCTCGCGTTGAAATAGGATAAGTCGCGGTGAATCTATCAGTTGTTCCAAAATTGCTTCCATCGGCATATCCCTTCCTTCCGTCAAACAATCAGCGGACACCCACTGATTACTGCTCGCTGATTACTTCTGCTACCTCCCGATACAACGCCACCGTCTCCGCCGCGCATGTCTCCCAGCGGAAACGGGCCGCCTGCGCCCCGCCCCGTCGCCGCAATTCGTCCGCCAGCCCCGGCTCAATGAGAATCCGCTCCACCGCGGCGGCCAATGCCTCGTCATCTGTGGGTTTGACCAGCAGCGCCGCGTCCCCCGCAACCTCGGGCAGGCTGCTGCTGTCGGCGCAGACAAC
Organism: Litorilinea aerophila; assembly: GCA_945905745.1. Taxonomy (GTDB): domain Bacteria; phylum Chloroflexota; class Anaerolineae; order Caldilineales; family Caldilineaceae; genus JACQGT01. Next base: position 50,719 of record CAMDQF010000003.1, on the reverse strand, counting down.
CGGCGTCCTGCAAGCCATCGCTTCCAACACCGGGAAGCCAAAACCCTCGTAGAGGCTGGGCAGGAGCAGCGCGTCGGCCCCGGCATAGAGAGCGGGCAGGTCGTCATCGGGAACGCGCCCGGCAAAGGTCACGTCGTCGGACAGACCCAACGCCGCCACCAGTGCTGCCACCGGCTCAAAGAGCCAGCCCTGTCCCCCGGCAATCAGCAGCCGATGGGGATAACCCGCCTGCTTCAGCCGGGCCAACGCCTGCATCGCGGTCGCGTGATTCTTGCGGGGTTCCAGCGTGCCCACCATCAGCAGATAGGGCCGCTCTGGGCTGTAGCGCCGCTGCGGGTCGGATTGCCAATCCGACCTACGCGCAAAACGGTCATCAATGCCTTCGTAGATCACCCGGATTTTGCTCTTCGGCGTGCCATAGCGAGCTACCAAATCCCGTTGGGTCTGTTGGCTGACTACAATAATAGCATCTGTGGCCTGTACAAACAAAGGCATCGCTACCTGCAAAAAGGCCCGGTTTGTCCATGTGTGGTGCTGGGGAAAGGCCTCAAAGATCAGATCGTGGACTGTCAGCACGGTGGGCCGGGCCAGCCGGGGCAGCAGATGTTCTGTCGCGTGATAGAGCGTGCTTGCTGGCAGGCTCCGTTCAAAACGGGTGGAACGGAGCAACTGGCTCGCCAGCGCGCCCAACCGCCACGCGTACTGGCCGCGCCCCACAGTCACCGTTTGTGCGTTCTGCAAAGAGAGCGGCAGTTCGTGACCGCTGTGCCGATTGTAGAAAAGGGTCAGATCGATCTCGTCCCCGTGCCCGGACAACAGATGAGAGGCCAGCCGCTCGGCATAACGGGCCAGCCCTGCGTTCTGATGGACTGCCGGGCCGATGTCCAGCAATACACGGGGCCGGGGAGAAACCTGCCCGGTTTTCGGAGACCCGGCAGGTTTTGGCGTTATATCCATCAGCCCCCCTCGTCCAACAATTTGTGAATACGGCTGATAATCATCTCCATTGCCACCTGATTGCGCCCACCCTCTGGCACAATCAGATGGGCGTAGCGTTTGCTCGGCTCCACAAATTCCAGGTGCATGGGCCGCACCGTCTCCAGATATTGCGCCACTACAGAATCCAGGGAGCGCCCCCGCTCGGAAATATCCCGAGACAGCCGGCGAATGAAGCGAATGTCAGCATCTGTATCTACAAATATGCGAATGTCCATCAGGTCGCGCAGACCCGGCTCGGAAAAAATGAGAATCCCTTCCACCAGCACCACCGGCGCAGGGAACACCGTACGCGTCGCCGCTGTACGGCTGTGGGTGGAAAAATCATAGATGGGCACATCTACCGCTTCACCCCGGCGCAGGCTCAACAGATGTTCCACCATCAGCGGCGTGTCCAGACTCTCCGGATGGTCATAGTTGCATTGTGCCCTCTCGGCTGGCGGCAGGTGGCTATTGTCGTAGTAATAGCTGTCATGCTGCAAAAAGGCGATCTGTTGCGGGCGGATACGTTCCAGAATCTGCTGGCTGACCGTCGTTTTTCCGCTGCCGGTTCCCCCAGCCACGCCAATCACAATGGGTGGTGTCCTAAACCTGTCAAAAGCAGTCGAATCCATCAGATGCCGATCCCTCCTTCCAGTTCAGCCAACGGTTCCGGACTGCTGCTCTGCACCACCAACACAGAACCTTCACCCGGCCAGGGCGCAAGCTGCACCAGCGCGAAAAAGGGGCGACGCAGATAGCCAACAGCCCCGGCCAACACCAGAACCAGAGCAGCCCAGAGCAGCCCGTCCCCCGGTAGATAGCGCACCCCCACCGTCAGCCCCGGCAAAAAACGGATGCGGATTGTGGCCTGGCTCCCGGCCTGTTCACCCCGGATCAGATCAATTTGGCGCACGTCGTCCTGGCTGATCTCCACACGCGCCACGGATCCGCTCTCCCCGGCGATTGTCTCCACCAGGAATTGTCCCTCCTGTGCCAGCCGCACCAGCCGCAGCGCCACATCCGCGTCGGGGAGCAGCACAGATTCCTCACTGCCCGGCGCGGGGAAGACAAAGCCAACCCGGTCGGTCGTCCCGCTCTGGTCGGGCAAGAGAAAAGTACCAGCCCGGTCGCTCTCCAGGAAGATGCCGGGAACATCCGCCTGCATACGGATATTTGTGTTGTTCAGACGGGCACCCTGGCTACGATTCAGCGCCAGCAATTGAGTGGCATCGCCCAACTCCACCTCCAGGGCCGCCGACGGTTTGTCCTGCTCCTCGATCACTGCGTAGCGCAGGTGTAGTGCCCGCTGGGGAAAGCGGAAATCCCCGCCGGGGGGCAGAGGCGCAGGCGCGACCTCCCAGCCAAAGTTTACCCCGGCCCAAAGCACACCCAACGCCAGCAGAACCCCGGTCAACAGCAGGGGACGCACATAATAGGCCCAGGTGTGGCCCTGCACCAGCCAGCGCATCTCGCCATCTTCCCTCTCTGACCCGCCGTCCACCTGTGCCCGGCGCACCAGCACCGAAGGGTTGGCGTCAAACCGATCCCCCAGCCGTCGGCTGATCGCCCCGGCCATCTGGGCAAAAGTGGCGTCCAGCCCGGAACGGGAGCGAAAGACCTGACTGCTGCCGGGAATGGGCAAGGGATCGCCCGCATCCCCCCGGATGGCGGCCAACAACCCAGGCAGTCGGCGGCTACGCTGAATGTCGGCCATCTGCTCGCCCAAATGGATCAACAGAAGCAAGCCTAATAGGGCCAGCCCAGCACGGATCAGTGGGCTGTGGATCAGATCGAAGAGTCCCAGCCCATTGAGCAGCGTGCCCAGACCGCCGTATTCGTTGCGGGTGGTGAGCAGCCAGCGGGTCGCGCCGGCTGGATCGTCGGCGAATTGACCGGGCAACTGGGGCAAGGCCAGGCCGACAATCACCAGCAGCAGCACAAAGCCAGCCACAACTACCAGCAGCAGCGGGCGACGCAGACTCTCCCAGAGCAGGGGAAACGGGTCACGCTTTGTGCGCAGAGCTGCCAGTGGATTCGGTTCAGAAGTTGTCGGGATGGGTTCAACCATCAAAAATTCCGTTCTGCTTCAGAGTTTTCCAAAACTGCAAGCCCGGCGGGTGTGATGCGGTAGCGTTGCTTCGAACTGCGGGGCTTGTCAGGGATGGTCATTTCGATCAGGCCCGTGTCAATAAGAGGATTGAGTAATTGGTGACGGAACTTGGTGCGATCAGAGCGCCCCAGAACAGCCATGAGTTCTAGCAGCGTCCTTTCTTCCTGGCACTTTGCTAGGATTTCAACTTGGTGCCGACTTGGTGCCGACTTAGTGCCGACTTGTTCGGTCGCTTCTGCCGGCTGGAAACCCACCTGTGCGCGCACTTCAGGATTCGGAAAGAAGGTGGCGGTGACAAAGCCGGTCTCTTCAAACAGCGGTTCGGGGCAGCCCTGCGCGCGGGCTTCGTCACGGATGCGTTTGATGCCGGTGCCTGCTTTTTCGATGAAGTCGATGCGGTGCAGCAGGTCGGCGATGAGGGCGTTGCGGCGCACGCTCTTATGGCCGAGGTCTGACAGCTTCATCCCCGTGGGCAGACCGCCCGGGCTCGATACTTCGATTCGGTCAGTGTAGATCTCGACGAAGACATTGGCCCCCTCCATGAACCAGTCGCGGTGCATGACGGCGTTGGTAATGGCCTCGCGCAGGGCGTTCATCGGGTATTCGGGGATGTCCTGACGTCGCAATCCCTCGATGCGCCAGGCGGTCCGGGTATTGCGTTCGATGAAGCGCATAGCATCTTCGATATCTGCCACGATGCCGCCGTCGAAATCCTTGCGATCAAGCACATGAACCTTGTCGGTGTCTTTGCCCAAAAGACAGGTAATGTAGGCCTGGTTAAAGAAGTGCCGGACGTTTTTGGCGAAGAAGAGGACGCCGGCGTTACGGAAGATGAGCTTACCGCCTGCGCGTTCCGCCGCCTCGATGTTCACCAATACGTCTTCGGTGTAGGGGCGTCCGGATATGCCGCTCATGCCCAGCCATTCGTTGAATTTATCCGGGTCGAAGTCATCGGGGTAGTGGAAGCGCGGGCAAATGGAGAGATCGAAGCGGATGGCCCCGGTCTGCTGGAAAAGATCGCGGATTTCCTCACGGCGGAGCTTTTGCGTTACTGCGCCCTGTCGCCAGAAAAAGCCGTCGCTGCACTGCGCCGGTTTCGCATCGCTCTCGCGTACCGCCACCACCGTCACCTCGCCAATGCGTTGTAACAGGATTTTGATGGGCGGATCGCAATTGCGGGCAATGTCCTGGATACGGGCGCGCAGATCATTCGTATCGTCAACCCCTTTAACCGTACCGTCATCGCGCACACCGAGCAGAATCCTACCGCCAGCGGTGTTGGCAAAGGCCACCAGCTCGCGGGCAAAGGAAGCAGAGAGGGCCTCCTTGTATTCTAGCATAACGCCTTCACCCTCCTGGAGCAGGATGTCAAGATCGGCGGCTTTCATGGCACGACCTCCAGATGAATGGCGATGTCCAACGCCGACACACCCATCTTGCCAGAGAGGAAATGAGTCCAACTCAATTGCCTCATCAGTGCTGAGACAATTCGCTCAGCGGGAAAGGCTTCGGCAAAGCGTAGCATGTGGCGCAGGCTCTTTTCGGAAAATCCTCGGCCGTAGTCCACCTCCAATTGTCGTGCCAGTGATACGACAATCTCCTTGCCGTACTCTGCCCGTCCGCCCTTGAGAATCTCCTCGTTGATGCGTTTGCCCACGCGCCAGTAGAGCAGAGTCAAACCGGCGTTGACCGTAGCGGCGACGCCTTGCCGGGTCTCCTCAATCATCCAGCGCAACTCTTCCAGAAGCGGGGTCGCAACTTCCGACGAAGCCGATTTCGTTTTCTCCAAATCTTGCTTTTTACTTGCCATCATTCCACCCTTGACTCAAAACGATGCCAAAAACATCTGCCCGGCGCATAGCTGTAGGTTGGGTTCTCCCGGCAAGAGAACAACGAATATCCGAGAAGGTGCGCCGGGAGAACCCAACGGGTACGTATATTCGTGTTGGGTTGTCGCTGGCGATCTGATTGGTAACCGTCGATCTCCGCAGCGACAACCCAATCTACGATTTTTCTAAAACGACGACAGAAACATCTGCCCGGCCCGCAGCCAGGGGTCGTTGGCCAGCCACTGGGAGACGGTCTCCTCCCGATTCATCAGGGGTGCGTTGCGCTGGGTACAGGTGGGCAGAGCCTCCAGAAAGGCCGCGCCGTAGTCCCGTTTCCAGGCCCGGTTGTCTAGCATCACCACTACGCCCCGGTCTGTGGCCCGGCGAATCAACCGGCCAAAGCCCTGGCGGAAACGCAGCACTGCATCGGGGACGACATACTCCGCGAAGGAGTCGTCGTAGCTCGCGCCCCGGGCCGCCACCAGCGGGTCTGTGGGCACGGCAAAGGGCAAACGCACAATAAAGAGACAGGTCAACTGCTCGCCGGGCAGGTCGATGCCCTCCCAGAAAGTGCCCGTGCCCAGCAGCACAAAGCGGCCACCGCTGCGAAACTCCTTCAGCAGCCGCCGCCGACTGCCGGAGCCGTGTTCCAGCAGGCCAATCCCCATCCGGTCCAGGGGGCCACGGATGGCTTCAGCGGTCGCCTTCAAATGGGCGTAGCTGGTGAAAAGCACCAGTGTATGGCCGTCGGCGGCCTTGGCCCCGGCGATGATGGCCCGCTCCACACTCTGCTGGTAGTTGCCCCGATCCGGCGGGGGCATATCGCTGGGCAGGTAGAGCAGCACATTGGAGCGATAGTCGAAGGGGCTGGCGATGGCCGAGACCTCCGCACTCCACCCGCCCAGCCGATCCTGCATAAAGTCGAAACCCTCGTTGGTGCGCAGGGTAGCCCCGGTCAGCACGACGGTACGCAGGCGGTGAAAAATCTCGGTCTCCAGCAGATCGCCCACGTGGACCGGCGCGGCGCACAACTCCACATTCTGTTCCTGGCTCCGGTTGCCGCTGGGAATGGAGAGCCAGGTGACCGTATCCCCGTCGGCACCGACCGGACGGAAGATTACCCGATCCGCGGCCGCGGTCAGCTCGGCCAGATAGTCGGTGTGGGAACGCAGTTCGTTCAGATGGATCGCCGTGGCATCCTCGGCCCACCAACGCGCCCGGTCCAGCCCATCGATCAGCGCCCGGCTCTGCTCCAGCAGGGAACGCAGCCCCCGGCTGATGGCGTCCCACTCCATTTCAAGCTGGCTCCAACGGGGCTGGGCGCGCATACCACTGTCCAGACGCAGACGCTGGGCATATTCGGCGTTGGGACGGATACCCTCCTGGGACTGGGCGAATTGGAGGAGAGCAGCCGCGAATTCACCCAGCGGCGCGGAGAGGCGGCGGGCCGTTTCTTCAATCTGCCGAGCCTGGCGCGGCCACTCCGGGTGACCTTCCAGACGGCGGCGCATCTCTTTCATCAGCACCATCCGGCTGAGCGCGCCGTCGATCTGCGCTCGATCCGTGCGGGTGGTCAAGGCTTCGGTGGCCGCATCTTCCAACCGGTGGGCCTCGTCGATGACCAGATGGTTGTGGGGGGGCAGCAGCCGGTGGCCTGTCTCCACATCAGCCAGAAGCAGGGCGTGGTTGACCACTAGCACGTGGGCTGCTTCGGCGGTGTGACGGGCCTGCCAGTAGAAGTCGTGGGAGCCAAATTCGCCGCCGCCGTGGGCGTCACCGCTGTGGGCGGTGCGGCTGCCACAGCGTTCTTCGGTGCAGATGGCTGGGTCCGAGGCGATCTGCCGCCAGAGTGAGCGCTCTTTGGGGTCGTTGATGGAAAGTTCGGAGACATCACCCGTGCGGGTGTTGGGCAGCCAGGCCAGCACTTTTGCCAGGAGACGCAGATCTACCGTCGCCAACTGGCGTCCGTTGCGCCATTGTTCCAGGCGACGGGTACAAAGATAATTCTGGCGGCCTTTGAGCAGGGCGGCGCGCAAGGGTGGCAACTCGGGCGCAGTCTCGGCCAGCAGCTCAGCCAGCCGGGGAATCTCCTGCTCCAGCAATTGCTCTTGCAGGGTGATTGTGTTGGTAGCGACCACAGCCCGCTGGTTGTGGGCCGTGGCCCAGAGCGCGGCGGGCAGAAGATAGGCCATACTTTTGCCCGTGCCTGTGCCCGCTTCGATCATCCGGTGGCGGCCAGCGGTGAAAGCATCCAACACGAGCTGGGACATCTCGACCTGTCCCCGTCGGGCCTCGTAGTGGCCGTCCAGCCGGCGGGCCAGGGGGCCATCGTTGGCAAAGGCGGCATCCAGCGTTGCCGGTGTCACCAGCCGCTCGGCCACAGCCCTCTCCGGCGCGGGCTGCACAGGCAACGGGGATCGATCCACATCGGCACGAATCCAGCGCACGGGTGGCTGGCTCCAGACTGTGGAGAGACGCGCGGAAAGGGCATCTTCCAAGAGGAAGCGCAAAGACCAGTCACTCCCCGCGCTGCTTTGCACAAGAATTTGCAAAATTTGCAGGGGCAACTGGTCCAGCCGATCCAACAGGTGCATAAATAGCTGGGCCGTGGCTTCGGCGTCCGCGTTGGCCCGGTGGGCGTCGTCCAGGCGGATGTCCAAACTGTGGCAGAGTTCGCCCAGATTGTAGCTGGGCTGGTTGGGGAGCAGAATCGTCGCCAGTTCGTGGGTGTCCAGCCGGGGGCGGTGGAAGTTGGCCCCGTTTGCCTCCAAAAAGCCCAGATCGAAGCCCACATTGTGGCCGACAACGCCATAGACCGAAGAATCCACAAAGGCGAGGAGTTCGGGCAGCACCCGCTCCATCGCCGGTGCGCCAGCCACGTCCCGGTCAGAGATGTTCGTCAGTTGTTGGATAAAAATGGGGATGGGGCGACCCGGATTGACAAAAGTGGCGAAGGTATCAACGATGGCGCCGTCACAGAAACGCACCGCACCGATCTCAATGATGGCGTCTTTTTGGGGGCTAAGCCCGGTGGTTTCCACATCCACAGCAACGAATGTACGCGGGGGCATTGGCTGTCCGTTCTGGAAGGAAGAATAGAACGCTGAATACGCGAATAGGGCGGAACAGAGTAGGTGCTTACATTGCGATTCACCCTTTGGCATTATAGCAGGCAGCGGCGATGGATGGCGAATAGCGCGGCAATTTGCCCGCCAAAATCAGAAGTTCGACTTTTTGGAAAAAGTCGAACTTCTGAAGGCGTCATACGGATGTTGAGGAACGGTCAGGAGTTTCGCACAGGCCTACTGTTGTGTCAAGTGTGAATTGATGGATGAGGTGTGCGGCACTCCTCTCGGTGTGCTGCTCCTCGGGTTTCCATCAAATCAGCCATGACACGGCACTACTCCACTTCGTAACTGCTCACCCCCTCCCAACCTCCCCCAGATTGGGGGAGGAGTCGTGACAGTTCCCTCCCTAATCTGGGGAGGGTTAGGGTGGGGTGGCTGAGTAGTTACTCCACTTCTATGTAATCCGATGACCGCTGCCAGGCGTAGACGTTATAGATAATAGGGATCAATACGATGACAAGTAGGACCAGTAGCAGAGCCATCGTATCCAGGCTGCCCCAGATTGCGAGGGCAAGAGCAGCCAGCCCAGCACCCAAGGTGAGCGGGATGCTGGCGCGGTGATGGAGTACCTCGTGGGGTTCCCGGTGCAGAGAAGTTTCAATCAACCCAATGCTGATGAGCGCTACGGCTATTGAGCCGGCCAGCAGCCAATGGGATGGGGCATCTGCGCCGTGGCCCCCGCCGGTCAGAGCATTGCGAATACCCGCACTCGCAGCCGCAATGCTCAGCACCAAAGGCAGATGCAGATAACTCCAGGGCACCAACCACCACATCTTCTGTTTTGGTTCGCGGCGTCCGACATTGTCAAAATAGATCCACCAAAGCCCAATGACCAGGACCAAACTGATCAGGCTCTCCAGCCCGACAGAAAACGAGAATGGTTCTATTTCCGCTACCCCGCCGATGATCCCCACAATTGCCTCGCCCAAAACGATAATGACAAAGAGGCCGTAGCGTTCTGGCAGCTTGCCGCGGCTCAGCCGGGGCAGTTTCATCTGATAGGGCACAGTTAGGATCGGTGTAATCAGATCGGAAAAGAGGCCAAGGATCCACAGGACAAAGCGCAGGGGTGGCGCTACCCAAATGGAGATCAGAAAAAGCAGACCGGAAAGACCGAAGCCAATGGCATAGCGATTGGTCAACGGGCGGATGCTCGGTTCGTGATAGCCACCGCGCATCCACATAAAGACCAGCAAGGCACGCCCGGCCACATAGGCCAAAGCAAAGCCAATGGAACCTTCGCCCAGTCCAGAGTGGGCAAAGACAGCCATTACCGTCACGGGAATCATCATCAGAAAGACCAGGAGACGATAGCTCACATCGTGGGTTTCAAAGCGCGCATTGTAAAAAGTGCCGCCGATCCATGTCCACCAGGCAGGCAGAAAGAGCAAAACAAAGGTGATTACCCCCTCGCCCGAAATGTGGTGAACAAGATAGTGGGCCAATTGGGCGACAATCACCACAAAGGTCAGATCGAAAAAGAGTTCAAGCCAGGATACCTTACGCTCTTCGTGTTCATTAAATACACGCAGGGTGGGTTTCTGCCACCAATTTCCGTTTGCCATATGAACCGCCTTATTCTAGCTACTGTTGCATTAAGTCCGTAGTAAAGTTTGTATAGACGATACAAAAGAAGATGGATTGTTCTGAAAATCTGTGTTTCTTTCGATCCGTCTATACAAACTTTTCGTCCTCCGTGGCGCACCCGACACATGGAGAACCATTCCAAAATCACTCGCTCTGAAAACCATTTCTGGCGTGGGTTCCGTCACAGAAGGGCTTGTTCTGGGAACCGCCACAGCGACAGAGCGCGACTTTTGTGCCGTGCCAGGCTTCCCGCCCGCTGCTGGCCTTGATGGTGACATTGCCAGAGAGAAGATAGGGTCCATTTTTCGAGGGGCGAATCTTCAGTTGGGTGACTTCCGGGCTGAGTTCCCCGCCCGTTTCGCCCACAGCGCCCGTATCATCAAATTCTACTTCGATATGGGTGTTGTCGCAGAAGGGTTTGTTTTTGGATTGGCCACAGCGACACAAGGCCGCCCGGAAGCGGACGCCTGGCTTCTTGTCCGAGGCCCCCTCGATTTGCAGATCCCCCCGCACAAAAAGTGGGCCGCGATAGCTGGTCACCACTGTATTCTCTCCCGCAGGGGTTTCGGTGACACTCCCGTCTTTGAATTGATAGGCCAATGCACCGCTGGGACACCGCTCCACAATCTCGGCCACATTGTCCACATGGATCATATCCGGCTGACACCAGGGCTGACGACCACCGACAAACAGATCCCCCTGGGAGCGACCACATTCACCGATGTGAATACATAGGCCTTGATTCCAGGAGACATCGATTTCTTCGCCTGGATATTCATATACTCTTTCTCTGCTCATCACCTGCTCCTGCTTGGGTATGGAATAAAATGAGGTAGAAATGGGTAGAGCCAACACCTAGCTGACGCCTGAACGAAAGTATTAAGAAATCTTTTAGTAGAACGATTAATTCTACACAAAAGAAGCTTGCCCTACAAAGGGAGCGTGTATTGGCTTCAATTCCTATGGAATGTTTGCGAGTATAGCAGTATGGTTCAAGAACGCGCAAATCCCTGAAATTGGGTTCAAACGGGCCAGCTAATTCGCTCGACAAGAAAAAGCTATGTAATACAGTCCGGTGCAAATAAGCCAATCGATACTGGCATAGTGCGTAGTTCGTGTACCAGTTCACGCACCACGCACCACCCGTCAAAACAACCATTGGTCAGTTTACGCCGCAGTGTAGTAATAGTCCGATGCTGGTGAGTGGGGCAAGGAATTGCCCGCGCTGGTGTTCTGGGGCAAAATGGAAGAAGGAAGGCAATGGGCAAAAGGAAAGGCCAAAGTGGCTCGACTGTCAGTCTCCGTCATCGCAACTGTATACAACGAAGGCACAGCCATCACCCGCCTGTTGGATTCTCTGGTTGCCCAGTCGCGTCAGCCCGATGAGGTGGTGATTTGCGATGGTGGCAGCACCGACGACACAGCGGAAATTGCACGCGCCTATGCAGACCGGCTGCCCAATCTGCGGGTGATCGTCGAACCGGGGGCCAACATCAGCCGGGGACGCAATGTGGCGATTGGCGCGGCCCAGGGGCCGATTATCGCGGCCACGGACGCAGGTGTGCGTCTGGACATAGGATGGCTGGCCCAGTTGACAGCGCCTTTTGAAGATGGCCGGGATGCAACGGCGGTGGCCGGTTTCTTTCTGCCCGATGTGCAGGGGGTTTTCGAGACGGCGATGGCGGCGACAGTTCTGCCCCTGATCGACGAGATCGACCCAGACAGCTTTCTGCCCAGCAGCCGTTCGGTAGCCTTCCACAAGAATGTGTGGGAGCAAGCGGGGGGCTACCCCGAATGGTTAGACTATTGCGAGGACCTGCTCTTTGACTTTGCGGTGAACGCCCAGCGACCGGACAATCCCACAGCTTTCGTCTGGCAACCCGATGCGCTGGTCTACTTTCGTCCCCGTTCGTCTCTGTCCGCTTTCGCCGCACAGTACTATCGCTACGCCAGGGGTGATGGCAAGGCGGATCTCTGGCGCAAACGTCACGCTATCCGCTACGCCACCTATTTCGTGGCCCTGCCCGCCCTGCTCGGCCACGCCTTTTGGGGATTCTTCGCCCGCTGGCTGGGCTGGGTCGGGCTGCTGGTCGGGCTGATTGTCTATTGTCTGCATCCCTGGCAACGGCTGGCAAAACTGGGCGGCAACCTCTCGGCCCGAGAATGGATAGAGGCGGCCGCGCTCGTTCCCGTCATCCGGGCTGTGGGCGACGTGGCGAAGATGGCCGGCTATCCCGCGGGTCTGCTCTGGCGGTGGAGGAGAAGGGATGAAGAGATGAAGGGATGAAGGGATTTTCCAATCTTTTCTGCGCCTGTTCTGTTCTGAAAATAGAACACGGCTGACACGGAAAGGACGGGTTCACACGGATAAAATCTGCGTAATCTGCGTCCTCTGCGAAATCTGCGTTCCTATTTTCGTTGATTATTGGTGTGTGCCCTCATGTACAACTGATCTGATTTTCTGAGACGGCACGTGCAGTCGGAATACGCAATATGCAGTATGAAATACGCCAACCACAGGGGGTAACGCGTGCCGTTACTAATCGACGGCCATAACTTAATCGGGTCGGGTTCCATCCCGGACATCAGTCTGGCAGACGAGGACGACGAGGCCAGACTGGTGGCGCGCCTACGGATTTGGCGCAGCAAAGCCGCAGACCGGATAACTGTCGTCTTTGATCACGGCATCACTGGCGGGCGCTCGATTGGGCTGAGCGGTGCGGGGGTGAATGTAATCTTTGCCCGCAACCCCCAGGACGCCGACGAACTGATCCGTCGCCGTCTGCGCAGCGCAGGCAAAGGGCTGATTCTCGTCTCCAACGATGCGGAACTGCGCCGGGATGCCGCGGCCGCCGAAGTGGAAGTCTGGCGCAGCGACGAATTCGTGCAACGGATGCAGACGAAACCGCGCAAGAAAGACGCAACGGTCCAGACACAAGAAGCGGGCGCCGAGAGCCACGTGAATCTCTCTGACCGGGAAGTAGACCAGTGGCTGCGTATGTTCGACAAAGCAAAGAAGCCACACAAGAAGAAATAACCACGAAGGCACGAAGAGAGGAAGCCGTTGTGGTTAAGTGGAGCAATCGATGACTGAAACGACGACAAAACCGACCCGGCGGGAAGTGCGGGCACTGCTGATCGAAGCCACCCCCCAGGCCAACGGCATTGGCTATTGGCTGCTGGCAAGCCCTATCATTTTTTATCTGGCCTGGCTCTGGGTGGATATCTTCGCCTACTACAGCCCGATTCCCTGGCGTTGGCTGGATTGGGTACTGGGAGCGGCAATCTATTGGTTTCTCTTTGTGCTGCCGGTGGGCTATGTGGCGCACAAATTGGTCACTTCCTTTCCCCGTCCCTTCCAGCACACGGGCTGGGATGTGCAACCCCTGGAAGCCGTGCGCCCTGCCGAAATGTACACAGTGCGCTACATCTTTACCGAGCGGCGACCAGCCGGGCGGGATCGTCAGCGCACGTGGCTGCGCGCGGCCCAGGGCTGGGTCTATCTGGAAGTGGTGGCTATTTTCGTTGGCTTTGTGGTGATGATCCCGCTCTTTTTCAGCGTGCTCGACTTCGGCTTTGGAAGATAGGCAACACAGATTTTCGCAGATGAAGGCAGATTTCGCAGAGCAAATTCACGGATTCTGGTAGCCTGTTCTTCACCCAAAGGAGGAAGCAAATGTATACCCAACGACTTGTGGGCTTCTATCAGACCAAACGGGAAGAGATTCTTGCCACCATCCGACTGCTGGTGGAACACGAGACCCCCAGTGACGACAAAGACCGGCTGGACGATTTCGCCGAACTATTGGCGAAGCGCTACGCCGCAGTCGGTATGAAAATTGACATCATACCCAATCCAGAGCGGGGCAATCACCTGCGCGCCGTTTTCAACAAACCGGCCTATGTGGCTGACCCCACAGCCAAGCCGGCCCTGATCCTCTGCCATTTCGACACAGTCTGGCCCGTCGGCTCCCTGGCAACCCATCCCTGGCGCATCGACGAGATGGGCTGGGCCTACGGCCCCGGCATCTTTGATATGCAATCCAGCCTGGCCCTGGTGGAATTTGTCATCCACGGCGTGCAGGAGATGGGTCTGCGTCTGCCCCGGCCAGTAGTGCTGCTGGCGACCTCTGACGAGGAGACGGGCAGCCATACCTCTCAGCAGTTGATCGAATACGAAGCCCGCCAGGCCGCCTACGTGCTGGTGATGGAGTCCCCTCTGCCTGGCGGGGTAATCAAAACCGCACGCAAGGGCACAGGCCATTTTGAAGTAGAAATCACCGGGAAGGCCGCCCACGCAGGGGTGGAACCGGAGAAGGGCATCAGCGCCATTCAGGAGTTGGCCCACCAGATTCTGGCCCTGCACAAATTGACCGATATGGAGGCGGGCACGACCGTCAATGTGGGCGTCGTCAGCGGTGGAACCCGCTCGAATGTGGTCGCACCCCACGCCGCAGCGATCATCGACGTGCGTTCCTGGACCGCCGAGGAGATGGACCGGGTGCGCCACGCCATCCGCGGGCTGAAGCCGGTTGTCGCTGGCGCGAAAATCGTCACCCACGACGGCGGCGGGCGTCCCCCGCTGGAACGCAAAGTGACGGCGGCTCTCTTTGCCCAGGCCCAGACCATCGGCGCAAAGATCGGGCTGGATTTGCAGGAAGGCGCGACAGGCGGCGGCAGCGACGGTAACCTGACCGGCGCGCTGGGCATCCCCACACTGGATGGCCTGGGTGTGCCCGGTCACGGAGCGCACGCGGACCACGAACACATCGAAGTGGACCAGATTGCCGGGCGGCTGGCGCTGTTGACCGCGCTGCTGATGGAGTTGGCTGTATAGCGTAGGTTGGGTTCTCGACGCCGGAGATCATCGAACTCCCGACCGCGAGTGCGTCGAGAACCAAACACGAATCCGACCAATGTTGGGTGAATGCCTGGGCTGTTGGTTGAACATTCGACGCAGCGTGGGCGGCATTCACCCAACCTACGATTGTGCGCATCTCACTGAAAGACGGATAGAATGAACTTCAACTACTACTTTACAAACGACGAACTCTCTGCAATTCTAGCTGGCTGGGCAGCACATTATCCAAAGCTGGCCGTACTCTCCTCTCTGGGCAAGAGCTACGAGGGGCGCGAGATTCCTCTCTTGACACTCACGAATCTGGCCACTGGCCCGGACACAGACAAACCGGCGCTGTGGATCGACGCCAACATCCACGCCACAGAAGTGGCCGGCACGACGACCGCCCTCCACATCGCGCATACGCTCCTCAGCGGTTACGGCACAGATGCCCGCACCACCCGGCTGCTGGACAACTGCGCAGTCTATCTTGCGCCCCGGCTCAACCCGGACGGCGCGGCCCTGGCCCTGGCTGCCGTGCCCCAATACATCCGTTCAGGAACCCGGCCCTATCCTTTTGACGAGAAGGCGGACGGCATCCACGCGAAGGATATGGACGGGGACGGGCGCATTTTGCAAATGCGTATCCCCGACCCCAACGGCGACTGGAAGGTGAGCAGCCAAAGTCCCCGGCTGATGGAGAAGCGGGGGCCAGACGAGCAGGATGGCACATTCTATCGCCTCTTTCAGGAAGGGCGCATCGAAAACTACGACGGCGTGCAGATTCAGGAAGCTCGCCCGGTGCAGGGGCTGGATTTCAACCGCAATTTTCCCTTTGAGTGGAAGCCAGAAAACGAACAGTTCGGTGCGGGTCCCTATCCGACTTCGGAGGTAGAAATCCGGGCGACGGTGGATTTCATCACCCGCCACCCCAACATCAACATCGCCATCACCTATCACACCTTCAGCGGCGTCATCCTGCGCCCCTTCAGCACCCGCCCCGACGACAAAATGGATGTCAACGACCTCTGGGTTTACGAGTTGATGGGCGAGCGGGGCAAAGAACTGACCGGCTACAAGTGTATTTCGGTCTATCACGGCTTCCGCTACCACCCGACCGAAGTGACCACCGGCGCCTTCGATGATTGGGTCTACGACCACCTGGGCATCTTCGCCTTTACTGTCGAACTTTGGGACCTGCCTGGCCGCGCTGGTATCGCAGACCGGGATTTTATCGAGTGGTTTCGCAAACACCCCCACGAAGACGACGTGAAGATTCTGCGCTGGCTGGAGGCCAACGCACCTGCAGACGCGTTGGCGGATTGGTACGCCTACGAGCATCCCCAACTTGGCCGGATAGAGTTGGGCGGGCTGAACCGGATGTACACCTTCCGCAATCCGCCCCACCATCTGATGGGCGAAGAGGCGGAGAAGAATACACCCTGGGCACTGGCTCTGGCGGATATGCTGCCCCGGCTCACATTACACGAACTGGCGGCGACAGCGCTGGGCGACGGACGTTACCGGCTGCGGCTGGTGGTGGAGAACAGCGGCTTTCTGGCGACGAATACCAGCGGCCAGGGGCAGAAGCGGGCCGCGGCCCGGCCCGTGCGGGTAGAGTTGACTCTGCCCGACGGCGCAGCCCTTGTCACCGGCAAAGCGCGCACAGAACTGGGCCATCTGCAAGGACGGAGCAACAAACTGTCAGTCTTGGCCCACTACGGCAGCAGCCCGACAGACAACCGCACCTGGGCCGAGTGGATTGTCCAGGGCCAGCCGGGAGACGAAATCGGCGTGGCCGTCCTCAGCGACCGGGCGGGAAATCTGCGCCGTTCTGTGGCGCTACCGGGATAGGGCGCTCGCCATGTCCCCTGATCTCAGTTTTGCCGTTTTGCTGGTGCTGACCCTGGGTTTCGCCTTCCTCAACGGTTTCCACGACGCAGCCAACGCGGTGGCGACGATTATCGCCTCCCGTGCGCTCTCGCCCCGCTATGCCCTGGCGATGGCGGCTGTGGCAAATCTACTGGGGCCACTGCTGTTTGGCTCGGCGGTGGCGATTACAGTGGGCAAGGAGCTTGTCGCCCCATCCAGCATTACGATAACCGTCGTCATCGCCGCGCTGGCTTCCGGCTCGCTGTGGAGTCTCGTCACCTGGCTGTGGGGCATACCCTCCAGCTCTTCCCACGCCCTGGCTGGGGGGCTGGTGGGCGCGGCGGTGGCCTATGGCGGTTGGTCTGTGCTGAAAATTGAGGGTCTGATCAAAATTGCCCTGGCGCTCTTTGTGTCGCCGGTATTGGGATTTGTGATGGGGTGGATTCTGTTGCGGCTGATCTTCTTCCTGGCCCGGGACGCTACGCCCCGCATCAACACCACCTTCAACCGGCTGCAATTGGTCACAGCCACGACGCTGGCCCTCTCGCACGGGGCCAATGATGCCCAAAAGACCGCCGGGATTGTGGCGCTGGGAATGGTCATCCTGGGTTTTGAAGGTGTCTTTCAGGTGCCCCTGTGGGTGATTGTCGCCAATGCCCTGGCTATCAGCATTGGGACCGCGGCAGGCGGCTGGCGCATCATCCGCACCATGGGCGGCAAGTTCTACCGCATCCGCCCGGTACATAGCTTTGCCTCCCAGTTGACCTCCAGCGTTGTGATTTTGGGCGCGTCACTGTTGGGTGGGCCGGTCAGCACCACCCACGTAGTCAGTTCGGCGATTGTGGGCGTGGGCGCGTCCCAGCGCAGAAATCAGGTACGCTGGAGCAACCTGGGGGATATCGGTGTGGCCTGGCTGATCACAGTCCCCATTACTGCGCTGTTGGCGCTGCTGCTCTACTATCTTTTGCGCTTCGTCTTCGGCCCTTAATCCAGTGGAGTGATTGATGTCAAACTTTTCCTTGCGTCCCGGCAAACGAGTAAATATCTTCTTGCAGCTTTTGCAGAAACAGGCCGAGCAGGTGCAAATCGGCGTCAATGCCCTGTGCGTCTATGTGGAGAATGGCGACAAAGCCAGTATGGAACGGGTAGAACGGGCGGAAAAGGATGGGGATGAATTGCGCCGAATTCTGATTGACGAACTGCACAAGACCTTTGTCACCCCCTTTGACCGGGAGAACATCTTCGATCTCTCCCTCTATCTGGACGACGTTCTGGACTACGCCTATACGACTGTCGAGGAGATGAAGACATTGGGCGTGACCGCTGACAAGCATTTGACCCAAATGGTCACCCGGCTGCGCGAGGCCGCCGACGAACTGGTACTGGCGATTGAACGCTTGGATGACAACCCGATGGTGGCGATGGATCACGCCCAGCGCATCAAACACCGGGAAAACCAGGTGGAGCGCTCCTATCGGGAGGCCATCGCCGAACTCTTTTCCGGGCCAGAGAGTGTGCATCACGTGATGGAGATGTTGCGCAAACGCGAGGTCTACCGCCACGTCAGCAACGCGGCCGATCAGGCTGATCAGGCCGCGAATATCATTGGCTCTCTAATTGTGAAAATGACCTGAAAGAGGTATGCATATCGACGCCCCACCGAAAGTTCTAGTGATTGAGGACGAACCCTCACTGATAGACACCATCGAATACAATCTGACCCGCCAGGGCTACACGGTCAGCACAGCAGCGGACGGCTTCAAGGCGCTGGAACTGGCGCGTAGCCTGCGCCCGGACCTGATTGTGCTGGATGTGATGCTGCCCGGATTGGACGGCTTCGAGATTTGCCGCATCCTGCGCCAGGAGATGGCCACGCCGATTCTCATGCTCACGGCCCGGGACGACGAGATCGACAAAGTGGTCGGCCTGGAAGTGGGCGCGGATGACTATCTGACCAAACCCTTTTCCATGCGGGAGCTGATGGCCCGGGTCAAAGCCCACCTGCGCCGGGTGCGGATGATCCGGGAGGAGATAGAGGGAGAGGAGCAGAGCGCCGACCGCCGACCGCCGACCACGACGGGGCTCAACTTCGGCTCGTTGCACATCGACCCGGATCGGCACGAGGTGGTCAACGGAGGCGAGGTTCTTCAACTCAAACCCAAAGAGTTTGAACTGCTTCACTTTCTGGCCCGCAACCGGGGTATGGCCCTGAGCCGGGACCTGATTCTGGAACGGGTGTGGGGCTGGGACTTCGACGGAGGCAGCCGCACTGTCGATGTCCACGTGCGCTGGCTGCGGGAGAAGATCGAGGATGACCCGGCCAATCCCCGGCGCATTGTGACCGTGCGCAGCGTGGGCTACCGCTTCGAGGGGTAGATAGGAACGTATACACGGATAAAAGAGAACACGGAAAAATCGTTAGCGCGAATAAGTCTTGGGATCAGACAGTAGGGGCATGAGGTGTGGCGTGGATGAGGCTCATTCGACGGCTACATTTGCTTCTGCCACACCTCGTGCCCGCTGCGGCCCACCGTCTGTGCCGCAGCGGGCACGAGGTGGGATGGCGATGAAACCGCTCTTTCTATGCGCAGATTCTTGCGCCATCCCACCTCATGCCCCTACCGGGGGATTCCGCCATTCTCTGTTGACCCAGCGGTTTTTCGCGCTAACGAAAAATCTGGCGTCTTGGTGACCAGTGAGAGGAGTAGGCATGCCCACGTGCCGGTCCGGATCGCACCATCGCCTGGCCGATTCCCGGAATCAAACCGGTAAATTATTTTTTTGACGCTTACGTAGGGACATTCTGTCCAGCCGGGTGGGGCGGTCACGTTATAGTTGTGATACTATTCACATAATGATTTATCCGATATTTTTGGTCAACGGACTGGTGAACGGAAAGTAGGGCGTATGAACCGACATTGGCGGCTGTGGGCTTTCCTACTACTGGCACTGTTGCCCCTGGCTGGTTGTGGCGACAGCACTGTTCAGGCCGAGTCTATATCTGGGGAACAGCGGGCCATCCAGAACAAAGGCTCGGACACCCTCGTCAACCTGGCCCTGGCCTGGGCCGAAGCCTATCGGGTGGTGGCCCCGTCGATCTCCATCGCCGTCACCGGCGGCGGATCGGGCACAGGTATCGCCGCCCTCATCAACGGCACAGTGGACATCGCCAACGCTTCCCGCCAGATGAAAGAGAAAGAGTACGAGGCGGCCAAAGCCAACGGCATCGAAGCGGTGGAATTTACGGTTGCCATCGATGCCCTGGCGATTGTCGTCAACCTGGAAAACCCGGTGAGCGAACTCTCCATTGACCAGCTTGCCGACATCTACACCGGGCGCATCACCAACTGGCAGGAGGTGGGCGGCAACGACGCGCCGATTGTTCTGCTCTCGAGGGAGACCAATTCGGGAACCCACGTCTACTTTCTTGAAGAGGTGGTGCGCGGCGGCGACAAAGAGAACAAGGACATCTTTGCGCCCCAGACCCTTCTGATGCCCTCGTCGGTGGGAATCACCAGCGAAGTGCGGCGCAATCCCAACGCCATCGGCTACGACGGTCTGGGCTACGTGGACACCAGCCACGAAAAGACAATCGCAGTGGCCAAAGATGCGGATTCGCCCTTTGTCCTGCCGACGGTTGCCAGCGGCGCAGACGGCAGCTACCCCATCTCACGCGACTTGTATATGTACATTGCGGGCCAACCGACTGGAGCCATCGCCGACTATATGGCGTGGGTGATGGGGCCAGAGGGGCAACGCATTGTGGCCGAATTAGGCTTTGTCCCACTCCCGGAGAAGTAGGCCTATGACCACCAATTCCTCTGTAACGACACCGACAGCGGCCCAGGAGAAGGGCCAGCAGGTACACATCGGCGAATGGATCATCGAAAACCTGATCCGGCTGGCTGGTCTCTCCACCGTCGTCATCGTCGGGCTGATCTTTCTCTTCCTTTTGCGCGAGGGCGGACCAGCCTTTCTGGACATTCCCCTGCGTCAGCTCTTTAGCAGCCGCTGGTATCCCATCGAAGGTATCTTCGGTCTGCTGCCGCTGGTGGTGGGTTCGCTGATCGTCACTGTCGGCGCAGTGGTGATCGCCGTGCCTCTGGGCCTGATCTGTGCCATCTATCTGGGCGAGATTGCCCCCACCTGGCAGCAGGAAATTCTCAAGCCGCTGATTGAGATGCTGGCCGGCATCCCGTCGATTGTCCTCGGCTTTTTGGGCTGGGTGGTCCTGGCCCCACTGATCCAGAATGCCGGCGCGGCCACGGGATTGACCGCCTTTACCGGCGCGATTATCCTGGCCTATATGTCCCTGCCCACAATCATCAGCATATCGGAAGACGCGCTCTACGCCGTGCCCAAAGAGTATCGGGACGGTGCGCTGGCCATTGGCGCCACCCAATGGCAGACCATCTGGCGGGTGGTGCTGCCCGCGGCCCGCTCCGGCATTGTGATTGCGGTGATGCTGGGGATTGGCCGGGCGATTGGGGAGACGATGGCGGTGATGATGGTGACGGGCAATGCGGCCAACATCCCGGCCCTGAGCAGCGGGGTGATCTTCGAGCCGGTGCGCACGATGACGGCGACGATTGCCGCGGAGATGGGCGAAGTAGCCCAGGGCAGCCTGCACTACAACACCCTCTTTGGGATTGGGATTGTCCTCTTTGTGATTACTTTCGCTATCAATTCCCTGGCCGGGCGCATCGTCGGCACACGGGGCGCGCGACGAGAGGGAGGCAAGCTATGAGCCGACAGCGGATCAACCGGCTGGCAACCGCCCTGATTACCGGCGTGGCAATTCTGGTGGTTGTGCCGATTGTGCTGGTCATTTTCTTTGTCATATACAATGGCATCGGCACGATTAGCTGGGAATTTATCAGCGCGTCGCCCACCAACGGGATGCGGGAAGGGGGCATCTGGCCCGCGCTCTTGGGTACGATTTTTCTGACCTTTGGCACGGCCATTATCTCCTTTCCTCTGGCGATTGGCGCGGCCATCTATCTCTCCGAATATGCCGCGGACAACCGGATGACCCGGATGGTACGTTTGGCAATTGTCAATCTGGCGGGCATTCCGTCGATTGTCTACGGACTGTTTGGTTTGGGCGCGTTCGTCCTCTTTATGCAGTTTGGCACATCGATTTTGGCCGGCTCGCTGACCCTGGGCATTCTCACTTTACCGGTGGTCATCAGCACCGCGGAGGAGGCCATCGCCTCGGTCCCCCAGCAATTCCGCACAGTCAGCCTGAGCCTGGGCGCGACCCGCTGGCAGACCATCCGCCATCAGGTGCTGCCCCACGCCCTGCCCGGTATTCTCACCGGGATTATTCTGGGGCTGGGCCGAGCCGCAGGCGAGACCGCGCCGATTCTCTTTACGGTGGCGGCCTTCTATCTGCCTGATCTTCCCCATTCTATCTTCGACCAGACGATGGCCCTGCCCTATCATCTCTACGTCATCTCGACCCAAGTGCCGGGTATGCCCTTGAGCATCCAATACGGCACGGCCCTGGTCCTGCTGCTGATCGTCCTTTCCCTGACCCTGGCCGCTACTTTTGTGCGTACCAGTATGCGGCGGCGGCGGGAGTGGTAAGGACTGCACGCACAAGTTTTTGGCAAGATTCTGCGATGCGCCGGTCAGGTACTGGCCCCGCATAAGAGGGAGGTTTACGTGGTCACTATTTCAAAGAGCAAATTCAAAACCCATATGCTGGCGATTTTTCGCCAAATTGAAGAGACGGGCGAAGAAGTAGTTGTCACCGATAACAACCGGCCTGTGTTGCGCATCCAACCCATTGCGCCTAAACCAACTATGCAAGAGATATTTGCTGCCTATCGGGGCAAAATGATCTTGCATGAGGACCCGGACACTCCCACGACCGCAGAATGGGGTGAAGTCTAAATGATCGTGCTGGATACATCTGCGCTCTTATACTGGGCATTTGCTCCTGAAAAACTCTCTGTAAACGCAGCCAGCGCCATCGAAACCGCTGATGAGGTGATTATCAGCTCGATTTCGATTTGGGAAATTGGCCTCAAAGTCAAGCGCGCCAAACTGGAACTTCCACTATCGCCCGAAGCCTTCGTAGCGCACCTCAAAGGGGCGGATCGAGTGCGCATCGAACCCGTCACAGAAGTGACTTGGCTAAAGAATGTAGACCTGGCATGGGAGCACAAAGACCCGGCTGATCGCACGATTGTGGCAACTGCCGGTCTGTTTTCTTGCCCGCTGATCACTTCTGACCAGGAAATACGCTTATTCTATCCCGATGCGGTCTGGTAAAAATCCGTGGCAATCCAATAGGTCCATGCAAATCCGTCTCCTTTTTTGCTGGACATCGGCGGAGAGGTCAATGACGCAAGCCAAAATTTCGATTCAGCATCTCTACTACACCTACGAAGACGGCATTGAGGCCCTGCGCGACATCAGCCTGGAGATACCCGCCAACGAGATATTTGTTCTCTTTGGCCCGGCGCGTAGCGGAAAGTCTACCCTCCTGCGCCTGCTCAACCGACTGTCGGACCTGGACGAGGGCACGGCGCGCCAGGGGACGATTCTCGTCGACGGCCAGGATGTCTTCGACCGCTCGGTCAATGTGAGCAATCTCCGGCGGCGGATCAGCATGGTTTTCGCCGTACCCACCCCCCTGCCCAGCTCCATCTACGACAATCTGACCTACGGGCTGAAGATGGCGGGTATCCGGGAGCGGGGGGAATTGGACCGGCGGGTGGAGCAGTCGCTCAAACAGAGCGCGCTCTGGGATGAGGTGAAGGATCGGCTGGGCGCATCGGCCTTTGCCCTCTCCGGCGGCCAGAAGCAGCGCCTATGCATCGCCCGCAGCCTTGCCCTGGAGCCGGAAGTGGTGGTGTTGGACAATCCCACCTCTGGGTTAGACCCGATTTCTACGGCCACTGTGGAAGAATCGCTCTATACGCTGAAGGAGCGCTACACGATCATTATGGTTCCCCACAGTGTACAGCAGGCGGCTCGGGTGGCGGACCAGGCGGCCTTTTTGCTGGATGGAGAATTGGTGGAAGTGGGCGAAGTGGGCAAGCTATTTGTCCAGCCGAAGGATCAGCGAACCGAGGATTATATTACAGGGCGGTTTGGGTGAGCCTATTGCGTATTTCGTATTGCGTAAGTAGTCACGATCAAATGTGTCAGGACGAGAAGCGCCAGTGATGGAAATGTGATCGACAAATCAACTGGCTGCTTCCGTCAGCACTATAGAAATTCATTCTGACAAGTAGTCACTGCCACTACCTACGCAATACGAAATACGCAATACATCTCCACAAAGGATGATTGGGTGAACAATAAAATTGATGTGAAAGATTTTAACTTCTACTACGGCAGCTTTCACGCGCTGAAAGGATTGACGATTCCCATCCGGGAACAGCAGATCACCGCGTTGATCGGTCCGTCGGGTTGTGGAAAATCCACTTTTCTGCGCTCGCTCAACCGAATGAACGACACCATCGCCGGGACCAGAGCCACAGGCGAAGTGCTGTTGGATGGCAAAAATATCTATGCCCCAGAGGTGGATGTCACGGACCTGCGCAATCGGGTGGGAATGGTCTTTCAGCGCCCCAACCCCTTCCCCCAGAGCATCTATGACAATGTGGCGTTTGGTCCCCGGGTAACAGGCACGGCCAGTGGCAAAGCGCTGGATAGAATTGTGGAGGAGAGTCTGGAAGGGGCGGGGCTGTGGGGGGAGATCAAACACCGGCTACGGGATTCTGCGCTCTCTCTTAACCCAGGCCAGCAGCAGCGGCTCTGCATCGCCCGGGCCATCGCCGTGAAGCCGGAAGTGATTCTGATGGATGAGCCTTGCTCCGCGCTCGACCCGGTGGCGACGCTCAAAGTCGAGGAATTGATGCGCGTTTTGGTAAAAGAGTATACAATTGTGATCGTCACCCACAATATGCAGCAGGCGGGCCGGGTCTCCGACTTCACCGGTTTCTTCTGGCTGGGTGAGTTGGTGGAATTCGGCCCAACCACCCAACTGTTTTCAACACCCCAAAAAGAACTGACCGAATCCTATATTACCGGACGGCGCGGATAGGCAACACAGCAAGGAGTACACGATATGTCAACACGAGGACGTTTTGAACAAAAACTAACCGAACTGCGCGCCGACATTCTGGCTATGGGCAGTCTGGTGGACGAGGAGCTACAAGTGGCTCTGGAAGCTCTGCGCAAACTCGATCCGGAGCTTGCCAAGGCGGTCAACGAGAAAGATGTGGTGGTCAATCAGACCCGCTTCTCCATCGAAGCGAAGTGCTTTGCCCTGATTGTCACCCAGCAGCCCGCGGCCAGGGATTTGCGCGCCATCATCACGGCGATGAATATGATTATAGACCTGGAACGCATGGGCGATCAGGCCAAAGGCATTGCCAAAGTCGTGCGTCATCTATACCAGTTCCCTGTCCAAGAACGCCCTACCGGCCTGGAAGCGATGGGTCAAATTGCCGGGGGGATGCTCCGCCAGGCCATGACGGCCTATGCCCGCGACAATGTGGACCTGGCCCGGCTGGTAGCCGCCCAGGACGACGAAGTGGACACCCTCTACGCCCGTGTATTTTCCGATCTTATGCTGCGCATGGCCCAGGTGCAGGAGCCGGAGCAGATCGAAGCATTCTACGAAATTCTGCGCTCGGCTCGGGAACTGGAACGCTTTGCCGATCTGGCAACGAATGTGGCCGAGCGGGTTATCTATCTGGTCACAGGCTCCATGTCGGAGATCAACCAGGACGGATAAGCGCAACCGGATCATCCAGCCGGCAACAAAAGAGGGGAGAGCGATGAACGCTCTCCCCTCTTTTGTTATTGCTTTCGGCAGATGCTACCGCAGTCAGTCGTCCGCCGTCCGCTGTCCGCAAATCCTACGCAAACCAGGTCGTCCCCGGAAACTGATACTGGCGGCCCACTTCTTCGTCCAGTTCCACGCCGATGCCGGGGCGGTCGCTCATCTGGATGAAGCCGTTTTGGATGATATCCGTCTTCTCCTGGATGATCGTCGTCCAGTAGTCCCGGTGTAGCCAGTGGAATTCCAGCACCAGAAAGTTGGGTACAGTGGCGCAGACGTGGGCCGAGGCCATTGTGCCGATGGGGGACGAGACGTTGTGGGGCGCAAAGGGGATGTAGTAGAGTTCGGCCATATTGGCGATCTTTCTACATTCAGACAGCCCACCGCACTTGGGGATGTCGGGCATAATAATGTCCACCGCCTGCTGCTCCAACAGATCTCGGAAGCCGTGGCGCAGGTAGAGATTTTCCCCGGCGCAGATGGGGTTCTTGGAGTGCTGCTTGACCTCGCGCATGGCCTTGACATTCTCCGCGGGGACCGGCTCTTCCAGCCACATCAGGTGATAGGGGGAGAGGTCCTGCACCAGACGGATGGCGCTGGGCACGTCGAGCCGGGTATGCACATCCGCGGCCACGGCCACATCCTTGCCCGCCGCGCTGGTGACCATATCCACCAACTGCACCATCCGCTCGTGTTCCCACTGGATGGCGGTATAGTTGAAGGCGTCCTTCTCGAAGTGGGCCACTTCGCTGCCTTTGTAGCCGTAGGCGTCGATGTCCACGTCGATCTTCAGGGCGGTGAAGCCCTTTTCCACTACATCGTCTACTACTTTTTTTATCTCATCGAAATTCATACCGGGGGCCACCTGGCAGTCGGCGTAGACCCGGATTTTGTCGCGAAATTTGCCGCCCATTAATTCGTAGATGGGCACGCCCAGCGCCTTACCCTTCAAGTCCCAGAGGGCGATTTCGATGCCGGTGAGCGCGGTGATGAGCGCGCCGCCTGTGCCGCCGTCAAAGACGTGGCGGCGGCGCATATCCTCGAAGATGGCATCGATGGCGAAGGGGTCTTTGCCGATCAGCCGATCTTCCAAATACTGAATAATCGCGATGGCCTGCTTGCCGCCGTGGACACATTCGCCCAGGCCGGTGATGCCGGCGTCGGTGGTCACACGCACCCAGAGGTGCATGCCATGGCCTTTGGTGGCGGCGGTTTTGATGGAGGTGATTTTCATTGGGAAGCCTCAGTGATTGGGGATTGGGGATTGGAGATTCGGGAGGCGGCGATGGACGATAGACAACAGACGAACGTTTTGCACATTGGTTCGTCCATCTACCCGTGTCCTACATAAACCGTCTTCGTGCGTGTGTAAAACTCAATCGCGGCCGGTCCCTGCTCTTTGAAGGTGTTGGCGCTGGAATGTTTGAAACCGCCAAAGGGAGCCTGCAGGGCCAGCCCGGAGGAGGATTCGTTGATCTTCACCACACCGGCGTCGATGCCATTGGCAAAGTGGAAGGCCCGCTGTAAATTGTTGGTGACAACTGTGGCCGAAAGGCCGAATTCGATGGCGTTGGCCTTTTCCAGCGCGTCGTCGAAGTCCCGCGCCCGGATGATGCCGATGACCGGGCCGAAGACCTCCTCCTGGGCAATACGCATGGAGACATCTACCCCGTCGAAGACCGTCGGCTGGACGAAATAGCCACCATTCCCCGCTGGACTACCGCCCGCCAGCAGTTTGGCCCCTTCGCTCTGGGCAATGGCGATGTACTCCAGATCGGTCTGCAACTGGCTCTGATCCACCGCCGGACCCATCTGCACGCCCGCTTCCAGCCCGTTGCCCACCCGCAGGTTGCGGGCCGCGTCGGTCAGGGCTGCGGCGAAATCGTCAGCAATGGAATCTTCCACAATCACCCGGCTGGTAGCCGTACACGCCTGACCGGTGACGCCGAAACCGCCCGCCACTGTCAACGCCACGGCCTGGGCAATCGGCGCATCTTTCAGCACAACCGTCGGGTTCTTGCCGCCCATCTCCAACTGGATACGGGTCAGGTTTTTCATAGCCCGCTCGTAGATGCCCATCCCCACCGAATAGGAGCCGGTGAAGCTGACACCGTCCACATCTTTGCTGCCCACCAGCGTGTTGCCCACGGAACGGCCTGAACCGGTGATGTAATTGAGTACCCCCGCGGGGATGCCCGCTTCCACCAGTGCCTCCACCAGCAGCAGGCCGATGTGGGGCGACAGGCTGGCCGGTTTGAAGACGACCGTATTGCCGTAGATGAGCGCGGGGGCCATCTTCCAGGCGGGGATGGCCACGGGGAAGTTCCAGGGGGTGACGAGGGCGACGACGCCCAACGGCTCCCGCCGGGTGTAGAGCAGCTCACCGGGGATGTTGCTGGGCAGGGTCTGCCCGCCCATGCGCCAGCCCTCGCCCGCGGCGTAGTTGAAGATGTCCCGCGCCCGGTTGACTTCACCCCTGGCTTCGGCGTAGGTCTTGCCCTCTTCGCTGGTCAGGGCTTTGGCGAATTCGTCGCCCCGCCGGTCGATGATTTTGCTGGCTTTGTCCAAAATGGCGGCGCGGGCCGGCGGCGGGGTGTTGGCCCAGCCCTTCTGTGCCTCTGCGGCTGCGGCGATGGCCCGCTGGGTGTCCTCCACCGTGGCGCTGGGAAAGTGGCCCAGCAACTCCCCGTTGGCCGGGTTGTGATTCTCAAAAGTTTCGCCACTGGAGGATGCGACCCACTCCCCGGCGATGAGGTTTTTGTAGACTGGCATTGGTGATTGCGTCCTTTTATTGAAAGATGGGATTAAGAGATTGGGAGATTAAGAGATCGCTGACACACTACAATCTCTTAATCTCTAATCTCCTAATCTCTTAATCCCCCAATCTCCGAGTTTCCCAACTCTTTTCCTATCCCACCGCATTCTCTAACTTCATCCCCCCAATCGTCACCCGAATCAGATCGCCGCTGCGCAGAGTGAAGTCGTCGGGCGGGACGACACCTGTGCCGGTCATCAGCAGGCTGCCGTGGGGAAAAGCAAGCTCTCGATAAAGCCAGGCGGCCAGGTCTGGGAAGGTGCGCTTCATACGGCTGGTGGCCGTCTCACCGGCAAAGACAACCCCACCGCCCCGGCTGATCTCCAGTTGAATGGGCAGGTCGGCCAGTTCCGGTGCGCTGAGCAGACGGATGCCCGGTCCCACCGCGCAGGAGCCGTTGTAGGTTTTGGCCTGGGGCAGGTAGAGGGGATTCTCCCCTTCGATGTCCCGGCTGGACATATCGTTGCCGACGGTATAGCCGACGATCTCCCCCCCGGCGTTGATGACCAGCACCAGTTCCGGCTCGGGCACATTCCAGGTGGTGTCGGCCCGGATGCGCACATTCTGGCCGTGACCCACCGTGCGCCAGCCCACCTGTTTGAAAAATATCTCCGGGCGTTCGGCGTCGTAGACCAGTTGGTAGACATCGGCGGAAGTCTTGGATTCGGCCTTGCGTGCGTCCCGGCTGCGCAGATAGGTCACACCGCTGCCCCAGACTTCCTGGGCAGCATCAATCGGCGCGAGCAGTTCGCCGACGGCGGCTTCATCGGTTTTCAGTTGACCGATCAGCGCACCCAGGCCAGCCGCGGGCAGGGCCAGCAGACCGCTAAGGGTGACGCCAGCGGGCAGAAAGTTGCCATCCGCGGCCCAACGCGGGCCGGTGGTGGTGTTGTGGCGGGTCAGGTCCATAGGTAGCTCCTTCAAAAGAGGGGGGGAGGGAGAATGAATAGGGAATTGCGAATTGTCAACCAACAGAGGTATGGTACGCTAAAAGCGCGATTGCTGCAAGACGTGGCGACTTGCCAGGTTTTGGAAATGATTTGTTTGGATCTGCGTCATTTGCGCGCCGGAAACAGCCCCCGCAATGCGGTGAAAAACGCGCCGATCCCCCGCAACCATTCGTTGCCCCGCTGCCGGGTACGCTGGAAACGGGGACGGGTTTTGGATGGCGCAATAGCCGAGCGCTGGCCCCGGCGGCCTTTGGCACTGACCGGCGCCGCCTGCCCCAGTGCCGCCTGCCCCAGTGCCGCCTGCCCCGGCGCTGTTGCAGGGGTGCGTCCTTCGGCCAGTGCCTGCCAGAAGCGGCGGTCTTCGGCGGGGAGGGAGAGACCGGCCAGAATCGCCTGGGCCATCTGCTGGCGGTAGAGTTTATCCCCACTCCACCAGAAGGCGAAGAAGGAGTAGAAGCCCAGCCCTTTGGCAAGACCGGCCACTGACTGCAACTCCTCAGCTCCCCAGCGGGCCGGGGGCAGGGAGAGGGCGTGGCGGATGCGGCTCACCTGGGCCAGGAGATTTTCAGCGTCGGCCTCCTGCAAAAAGCGAGAGAGGGGTCGATCGGCCGGGGCGAAGAGGTGCAGCCGTTCCTGGGCGCGGGTGATCGCCACGTAGAGCAGGCGGCGCTCCTCGGCCAGACTTTCGCCCCGCTCGTAGGGCAGCGTCCCCTCGCTGACGCCAGGCAGCAGCACCACCGGCCATTCCAGCCCTTTGGCCCGGTAGATCGTCGTCAACGTCACCAGCTCCGCGCCCCCTTTGCGCCGCTGGTGGCTGCTCTCCAATTGCTCCACGAAACGGATAAAACGCTCCACACTGCCCTGGCCTTGGGCCAGTTGGAGCAGGGCGTCAATGGCCCCAGCTTTGGCTCGGCCCAGAGATTCATCACCACTGGCCGCCAGCAGTTCGGCCCGATAGCCCAGGCGATTCTCCAGGTCGGTGAGGAGGGCGTGGGCAGGTCGGACGCCGATGGATTCCGGCTGGACCTGCCCGGCCAGCCAGCGCAGGTCCGCGGCGAACTTCTCCATCTGTTCGCCGCCCTTGCCCCGGCTGCGGCTGGCAAAGGCGCGTAGAGCGGTGTTGATCGGCTGCTGCTTCTCCGCCACCCACTGCCCAATCTCCTCGCCCACAGCTTTGGGCAGATAGCGGTTGGGCCGGTTGCGCAGGCGCGGCCAGAGGTCGAGAAACTCGTCCACCCCGTCGTCGGAGAGGGGGCGACCGGCCAGCAGATCGGCTTCGATCTGGCCCAGGCGGATATAATCGAGCAGGACTTTGGCCTCCTCCCGCTGATAAAAAGGCCGCTCCCCCTCCACCCGGTAGGGGATGCCTGCTTCTAAGAGCGCGGCTTCAATGGCGGCGGTCTGGGCGAAAAGGCGCACCAGTACCGCGATCCCTTCGGCCCGGCGACCGTCCCGCAAGGCCCGCTGCACCTGCTCGACGACGGCCCGGCCCTGGGCGGTTTCGTCGGCAGGGCGATGGAGAACCGTCTCCCCGTCAAAGCCCTGGGTCAGTTTGACACTTTTAGGGCTACGGGCCGGGCTGTGGACAATCACCGCGTTGGCCAGGGCCACGTGGGAGGCCCGACAGCGGAAGTTGTCCTCCAGAAAGTAGACTTTGGCCTTGTGGCGCTGCTCAAATTCCAGGATGAAACGGGGCTGCGCGCCCCGCCACTCGTAGATCGTCTGGTCGTCGTCGCCGATGACCATCAGATTGCCGTGGGGACGGGCGATCAGTTCCACCAATTCGGCCTGGGCCAGATTTACGTCCTGAAATTCGTCCACCAGCAGGCAGGCGTAGGCGGATTGGACGGCTTTGAGCAGACTGGGATGGGCCATCAGCAGTTCCCAGGCGGACGTTACCATATCGTCGTAGCTGATCCAGCCCCGGCTGCGGCGTACCTCTTCGTAGAGGCGAAAGAGGGGCAGATACCAGGCCCGGTCTTCCGGCGCTGCGGCCTGGGAAGCGATGCGTCGGGCCGCCGGGGAAAGTTCGACCCGGCTGAGGTCGGCGTAGGCCAGGTTGCCT
This sequence comes from Litorilinea aerophila, assembly GCA_945905745.1. Taxonomy (GTDB): domain Bacteria; phylum Chloroflexota; class Anaerolineae; order Caldilineales; family Caldilineaceae; genus JACQGT01. The sequence continues at coordinate 19,739 of CAMDQF010000003.1, read as the reverse complement.
TTGCAGCGGGCCACAAAGCTGAGAAAGTCGTCCTGATCCAGCCGGTTCAGCTCCGCGGCGTACTCCACTTTGCGCCGCCGGGCCTCGTCCAGCGCCGCCCAAAGGATGCGCCGCTCCACGCCATCGAAGCCGCCTTTGTCCTCGCTGGCTTCTGGCCGCAACCCCAGCTTTCCCGCCTGGCGCACAATCCCATAGCCCAGGCCGTGCAAAGTCTGGACCTGCACACCCTCCACCCCCCGCCGCTTCAAATTGCGTTTGATGGCCTCGGCGGCATCCCGGTTGAAGGCGGTCGCCAGAATCTCCCCTGGCCGGAAAAGGTGCTGGCGTACCAGCCGCTCGATGCGCGCCGTCATCGTCGTTGTCTTGCCCGCGCCCGCGGTGGCAAAGACCAGCGCGGCTCCCCGGTCGTGGGCTACAACGAGTTGTTGTTGGGGGGTGAGGGGGGACATTAGGTATTAGAGATTGGAGATTGGGGATTAGAGATTGGGCAATCGGCCCAATCTCTAATCTCCAATCTCCGGTTTCTCCTCATCGGGTAGTGGTCCGATCCACTTCTCATACAACGAATCGGCCACTTTCGGGTCATAGGCGCGCAATTCCGTGAGAAGATCGGTCGGCGTGACAATCTGGAAGCGGTAGTTCTTCTGGTAGCTTTTGAGAAAGGCCTCAAACTGGCGCTCGCCCAATGCCTGATTGACGGCATCATAGAAGAGCGCGCCTTTGCCGTAGACCACCGATTCGTACTGTGCGCCGTCGGCGTAGAGCGCTACCGGCTGGTTGAGCGGTGCGTCAGCACCCCCGGCTGTCAACAGATCGATGACCGCCTGCCAGCGCCGGGCCTGCAAACTCTCGGCGTAGCTGCGCCCCCGGATCGCTTCGTAGTAGAGTTTGCTGGCATACTCGGAAATCCCCTCGTCCATCCAGGGAAAATTGACCGGGTCGTTGTGTACCGTTTGATACCACCACTGGTGCGCGGCTTCGTGGACTGTGCGAATCTCCAGATCGGCCCGGTACTCGCCGTAGAGTTGCACCCCCAATAGAAAAGCCTGGGGATATTCCATCCCCCGCACGCCCAGCGGGCCGGCTGCCACCCGCAAATCTGCATAGCCGTAGGGGCCGAAGAGATCGCTGTAGATGCGCAGGGCAGCCGCTGTATATTGGAGAGCAGCTCGCCCGCCCGCTTCATCGCCTGCCAGCCAATAGCTGGTGATGCGGGTATCGTAGGCGGTGGTTGTGGCACTCTGGAAGCGGTTGGAGGTGTGGAGCAAGAACTCCCGCACAGGTCCTGCGACCCAGCCGTGGCGACTGAAACCTGGCCCGGCGAGTGTACTGGTGATGAGGGTGCCACTGGTGACGGGGGTCTGGTCGCTGGGCAGGGTGGCTATGACCGCAAAGAGCGATGCCTGATTGAAGGCCGCATCCCCGCGCACACTGCCCCGTTCCAGCCACCACTGGCCTGTGCCGGTTGTCAACCCGGGCTGGTAGACGGCCAGGGATGGATAGGCCAGGGGCAGACTGAGCATTTCCTGGCTGTTGCCAAAGAGCCGGTAGGCCAGGGCGTTGTCTTCCCACTGGGGAATATCCAGAACCCAACTCAAATAAACGGTCGTCGCTTTGCCCGAGAACAGGGCCACAGGCAGTTCCACCCGCACGGCGGTGTTCTGGTCCTCATAGGAGAAGGGCACGGCCCGCCCGCCGATGGCCGCGCTCTGAATGCTCAGGAGCCCGCCGTACTGTTCCAGGTTGGGATAGAGACGAAAAATGACATACGTCCAGGGGTCCGGGCTGGTGTTGGTGAAGTGAATGTGGGCCGTGCCGGTGAGGACTTGCAGGTTGTTGTCTAGATCGATGGAGATTTCGTAGCGGGGCATAAGATCCAGCATCTCATCGCTGGGCCAGGCGCTTGTCTGCATAGCCGGGCGAAAGATGGCATAGGGATCAACCGGTGTCGCATCACCGCCCGCACACGCAGCTAATGCTCCGATTAGCAGCAGAGGCCAGAGCAGACTGAAGAAAAAAGAGATAGAACGCGGATGACGCGGATCGAGCGGATGAAAACGGATTTTATTATACCCGCTCTTATCCGCTCGATCCGCGTTATCCGCGCGCTCTGCGTCCCATTCTTCTCTATTATCCATCCCTCTGCGCCTCTGTGGGAGATTCTCTGACGTGCCAGCTTCAAAGATACGCAATACGAAATACGTTATACGCTTTCCCGCCCAGTATAGCACGCCTGCCAGTCGGGATGAAATGCCGCGCCGATTTCCGCTTGATAGCCCCCCCGCCCTGTGCTATACTGCATAGGAACGTTTGTTCCATCAGCAATCAAGCAAATATCCCATCTATCTTTAATCTCCCAATCTCTGACACAGCGCAGAGATTGGGAGATTAAGAGATTGGCGAAATCAACCCAAATATCAATGGCAACCAGACGCAAAAAGAAGTCGAGCGAACTCGACGAAATCCTCCAGATGCTCGGCTTTCTCCTGCGCACCGAAGTGCAGGGGATTGTATTGGTGTTGCTCTCGGTTTTCACGCTCCTGAGTCTCTTCACCAACAGCCGAGGCAGCATCACCGGCGCGTGGATCGATCTGGTGCGCTCGCTCACCGGCGACGGCGTGTGGGGCGTGCCCCTGCTCACCGGTGCGCTGGGGCTATGGATGGTCATCCGCGCTGTGGACAAAATGCCCGATCTCCCTTGGCAGAAGCCTACCGGCGTCGCCCTCATCTTTCTGGCCTACATCACCGGCGCCAGTCTGTTCTCTCCCTCGTATGTCCGTCTGGCGGAGGCGGAGCAGGGCGAAGCAGGCGGCTGGATCGGCTACTATTCTGCTGATCTACTGGAAGCTGCCTTGAGCCTGTGGGGGGCCTGGGCCGCCGTGACCGGGCTGGCTGTGCTGGGAATCGTCCTGCTCACCGATCGGATGCTGCTGGACCTCTTCCTGGATAGTTGGGACGCGCTGGTTGATATGTTGGGCGAACGGCAGCGCAACCAGGGCGAACGAATGCCCGATATCCAGCCTGCCCTGCCCATGCCCAGCGGCAAGATTCCCGCCTGGAAGCGGCTGCTCGACCGTTTCCACCGCAAGCCAGAGGAGGAGACCGGCCATTGGGTCGGCCTGCCAGCCAGTCTGACTGGCAAGAGTCCGGCCACATCGGCCCAGCCAGCATCGACAGCGCCCGCACCAGCACCCGCCACAGCCCGCCAACCCCTCACCCCAGCCAGCCCGGATGCCGCGCTCAGCCCGCGCATTGTGGGCGGTGTGCAGCAGTGGCAGTTGCCCCGGCTGGCCGATATGCTCGATTCCTGGGATCGCTATGTGGACAGCGACGAGGATATTCGTCGCCGGGGACGGCTGATCGAAGATACACTGGCTCTCTTTGGCGTACCCGCAGACTTCGAGGGGGTCAACGCCGGGCCGACTGTCACCCAGTATCTCATCCGACCCGGCTATGTCGAGCGCACGATCAAAGGCGAGACAAAGAAGACGAAGATCAAAGTCAGCAAAATCGCCAGTCTGGCCAACGACCTGGCCCTGGCCCTGGCGGCCTCGAATGTGCGCATCGAAGCCCCCATCCCCGGCACAAACTACGTGGGCATCGAAGTCCCCAACAGCGCCAGTAATGTGGTGGGTCTGCGCGAATTGATGGAGAGCGAACTCTTTCAGGCCGCCCAGCAGAAGTACAAATTGCCCATTGCCCTGGGCGAAGATGTGAAGGGCAAGGCAGCGGTGGCCGATATGGCGCGTATGCCCCATCTGCTCATCGCTGGAGCGACAGGCACGGGCAAGTCGGTCTGCATCAATTCGATTATCGGCTGCCTGCTCCTGACCCACACACCGGAGACCCTGCGTTTTCTGATGATCGATCCCAAAATGGTGGAGTTGAGCAACTACAACGGCGTGCCCCATCTGCTCAGCCCGGTGGTGACAGATGTGGAGCGGGCCGCCGGTGTGCTCTTTTGGGCGGTCAAGGAGATGGAACGGCGCTATCAGCTTCTCAGCAAAGCCAACGCCCGGGATTTGGAGCGCTACAACGCCATTCTGCGCAAAGAAGGCCAGGAGGTGTTGCCCTTCGTCGTCATCGTCGTGGACGAGATGGCCGACCTGATGATGGCAGCGCCGGAAGAGGTGGAGAAACACATCTGCCGCCTGGCCCAGATGGCCCGGGCCGTGGGCATCCATCTGATCATTGCCACCCAGCGCCCATCGGTGGATGTGATCACCGGTCTGATCAAAGCCAACTTCCCCTCCCGCATCGCCTTTGCCGTCACCAGCCAGACCGACAGCCGGGTGGTCTTGGATGTGCCCGGCGCAGACCGGCTGCTGGGACGGGGGGATATGCTCTTTATGGCCCCGGATTCCAGCAAACTGGAGCGCTTGCAGGGCACCTGGCTCCACGACGACGAGACCAACCGCATCGTGCGCTACTGGAAGGGCATCCGCAGCCTGGAAAATTACACGCCGCCCACCCTGCCCGATGTGACAGCGCCGGTGGTCAGCCCCCTGCCTGGCGAGCCCCAGAGTACACCTGCTTCCGCTGCTCCGGTCGGCAATTGGGACAACCCGTACGTGACTGGCGGGCCACCCAAAAGCGGGTCGCTGGTTCAGCCCCTCTTCGACCAGATCGAACAGATCAAAGCCGTGGACGCTCGGGACGATCTCTTCGGCGAGGCCGTGGCGGCTGTCCAGGAGGCAGGTCGGGGATCGACGACGCTGCTGCAACGCAAACTGCGCATCGGCTACAGCCGGGCCAGCCGTCTGGTGGAACAGTTGGAGCAGGCGGGCATCCTCGGCCCGGATCAGGGGGGCAACGCAGGGCGGCCTGTCTTGCAGGGTGGACGGGCCACACAGTCGCCGGCAGCGCACCAGCCGTCTCCGCCGCCCGGTGCGCCGTCCGCTCAGCGGCCTGTCGGTCAACCGCCCAAAGCCAAAGACGACGTCCTGCTGGAACCTCGCATCATCGGCGAGGACACCGACCCACCCACACGGGTTTGGATGTAGAAAGTTAGTGAGGAATGAAGCGTGAGATCGGACGACGATCTCACGCTTCACTTTTCTAGTACAGCCCGGCACAAATAAACCAATCGATGCTGGCGTGGTGCGTAGTTCGTGTACCAGTTCACGTACTACGTACTACGTACCACGCACCAGAACAACCAGTGGCCGAACTACGCCGCAGTGTACCAGACCAATAGCACTTGTTTTCAGCCGTATTTCGTCAGCCCCGCGTCTGATATTTTCTCCCGCTTTGGCGTATACTGAGAGGTAGCAATGCCACACTGTCGTGGCCCTCTCTTCACCCATCCCAGGGGCTATGGCCCGAAAGGATGACTCAATGACACCGCTTTCCCCCCTTCGCCCGCTTGCAGCTCAACCGCCATCCAGCCCTGTCTCCTGGCATACTCTTTCCGTAGCTGATTCTTTACGCCAATTGAATGTGGAACCCGCCGAAGGTCTCAGCAGCCAGGAGGTAACCCGACGGCGGGCCGAGTTTGGCCCCAACGAATTGCTGGAAACTAACGGCGTGCGCCCCTGGCGTTTACTCCTGCACCAGTTTACCGAACCCCTGGTGTTGGTGCTGATTGCCGCAGCCCTGCTCTCTGGCCTGGTCTGGAGCTTCGACGGCCACGAACCCCTGCCCTACGAAACGATTGTGATTCTATCCATTGTCCTGCTCAACGCCGGCTTGGGCTTCTTTCAGGAATACCAGGCCGAACAGGCTGTGGCTGCGCTGAAACGGATGGCTGCGCCTCTCTCCACTGTGCGTCGGGGTGGGCGGGTCTCCCAGATTCCCGCCGCCGAGCTGGTCCCCGGCGATCTCCTGCTGCTGGACGCGGGCAGCCGCATCCCCGCCGACGCCCGGCTGATCTACACGGCCAATCTGGAGGTGGAGGAGGCCGCGCTCACTGGTGAATCACTGCCTGTCCACAAGCAGACCGCGCCCCTGACCGACCCAGAGATGGCCCTGGGCGACCGCACGAATATGCTTTTCTTGGGCAGCGCAGTGACCTATGGCCGGGGGGAGGCGGTGGTGACGGCCACGGGGATGGAGACGCAGATGGGTGCGATTGCCACGCTGATTCAGGCGGTGGAGGAGGAGGAGACACCCCTGCAACGGGAGTTGACACGGGTAGGCAAGCAGTTGGGGTTGCTGGTGCTGGTGGTGGCGCTGGTGGTGATCGTCACAGGTATGCTCACGGCAGACGAACTGTCGAGCAGCCGTCTGCTGGAACTCTTTCTCTTCGGCGTGGCCCTGGCCGTGGCTGCCATTCCCGAAGGCTTGCCCGCGATTGTGACGGCGGTGCTGGCCCTGGGCGTGCGCCGCATGGCAGGCCGCAATGCAATTGTGCGCCGTCTGCCAGCTGTGGAAACCCTGGGCAGCGCCACAGTTATTTGCAGCGACAAGACTGGAACCCTGACCCGCAACGAAATGTGTGTGCGTCGGCTGCTGCTGGATGGGGATCGGGTGCTGGCGGTGGAGGGGGAGGGCTACGCTCCCTTGGGCCGGTTTATAGACACGGCGGGCCATACGGTCCCCAGCGAAGACGAGGCGCTGCGTGCCCTGCTGCGCTGTGCGGTCCTCAACAACGACGCCGCCCTTCTGCATATGGAGGACGGTCAGTGGCAGATTGTGGGCGACCCGACCGAAGGCGCGCTGCTCACCGCAGCCGCCAAAATCGGGCTGGATGGGGGGCGGCTGCGTCACGAGTATCCCCGGCAGGGCGAAATTCCCTTCAGTTCCGAGCGTAAACGGATGACGACCCTCCATACCCTCAACGGTCAGTCTATGGCCTTTGTCAAAGGCGCGCCGGATGTGGTCATCGATCTCTGCACATCCGTGCGGCTGGACGGGGGGACCGTTCCACTGACCGAAGCGGATCGACGGGCGATTCTGGCCCACAACGAAGCCTTTGCTGGCGACGCTCTGCGCACACTCGCCTTTGCCTCCCGTCTGCTGCCCACCCCGGATGGCGACGCACCTGAACCCTGCGCCGAGGATGTGGAACGGGACTTGATCTGGGAAGGGCTGGTCGGAATGATCGACCCACCCCGATCCGAGGCCAGAGAGGCCGTGGCCCAGGCCCGGAGCGCAGGCATTCGCACAATGATGATTACAGGCGACCACCGGCTGACTGCCCTGGCCATTGCCAAGGAGTTGGGCATCGCCGGGCCGAATGACCGGGCTGTGGCCGGGCAAGAACTGGCCGAAATGGATGATGCGACACTGGCTGCCACTGTGCGGGAGGTGAGCGTCTATGCCCGGGTCAACCCGGCCCACAAATTACGCATTGTGCGGGCGCTGAAAGCCCAGGGCGAAGTAGTGGCCATGACCGGTGACGGGGTAAACGATGCGCCCGCTCTGCGCCAGGCCGACATTGGCATTGCGATGGGTATCACCGGCACGGATGTGAGCAAAGAGGCCAGCGATATGATCCTGGCGGACGACAACTTCGCCACGATTGTGGCCGCGATTGGTGAAGGGCGGGCCATTCTGGACAATGTGCGCAAGTTCATCCGCTATCTGCTCAGCAGCAACGCGGGCGAAGTGTTGACAATCTTTGGCGGGATGCTGGCCGCTGGTCTGCTGGGGCTATACAGCGGTGACGGCACGCTCCTGCTGCCACTCCTGGCCGTGCAGATTCTCTGGATTAATCTGGTGACCGATGGCGGACCGGCCCTGGCCCTGGGGCTGGACACAGCGGAGTCTGGGCTGATGGAGCGTCCACCCCGGCGCGCCAATGAAGGGATTATCACCCGCGGGATGTGGGCACAGGTGGGGCTGGTGGGGCTGGTGATGATGGCGGGCACGCTGCTGGTCTTCGACGCCTATTTGCCCGGCGGTCTGTTGGCCCCCGGCTGGCTGGTCGCGGCCACAGGTGATCCGGTGATGCACGCGCGCACGGTTGCCTTTACCACACTGGTGCTCTTTCAGCTTTTCAATGTCTTCAACTGTCGCAGCCAGCAGCAGAGTGCGCTGAACGGCCAGCTTTTCCAAAACGGCTGGCTCTGGCTGGCTGTTGTCGGTAGCATTCTGCTCCAATCTGTGATACTCTATCTTCCGTCGTTGCAACGGGCCTTTGATGTCACGCCGCTCTCGGCACTGGACTGGCTGGTGGCGCTGTTCGTCGCCAGTTCTGTGCTGCTGGTGATGGAGGGCGTTAAGCGCAGCACACGCTTGCGAGCGCTTGCAATTTGACAAGAACGCCACCGGTTGAAAGCGGTGGCTGGTACGGGAAACCTGCTGAAGCAGGTTTGGTTTAGACGCTGAATTCATTCGGCGGTGTCAACCACATAGAGTCCTGTTGAGCCATTTGGGATAGCAGGGGACAGGTCAATGCAGCGTTCTCAACTGATTTCGATTGCGGCGGCGATTGGTATCGTCGCCGTTCTCGTTGGCTTCTATTTTTTCAACAGCCGTACCCCCTCCGCCGCTGAATTGCCGGATCGGATGGCCGGGGCGCTGGAAGGGGTGACGACTGTCCAGGGGCGGGTGGATGTGACCCAGGGCACGGTCACCCTGGAGCAGGAATTCTGGTCCCAGCCGCCCACATTTATGCGGGCCGAGGTGGACAAAGGACCGGCAGGCTTTCAGGGCACGATTGTTGTGCTGGATGAAAAAGAGGCGTGGGTCTACGTGCCCAGCCTGGGATTGGTGACAGTGGCCGATCGGGAGAATGCGCCGACCGCGGACAGCGGACGGGCGGGCACATCCTATCTGGAAACCCTGGCTGCCGATGTAGAGGCCGCCCTGCGCACGAGCAAAGATGTGCAGATCATCGGCGACGAAGAGGCAGCGGGCCGCCCGGCCCTGCGGGTGCAACTATTCGTCAACCCCGCCGACACCCCCTTTGGCGCGGGCCAGTTGACCGTCTGGCTGGACAAACGCTTCTACTATCCCCTGGCCGTGGAGGGGGACAACGGCTTCCGTCTGCGCTTCCAGTTTGCCCGTTTCAACCAGGAGATCGACTCGGCCACGTGGGTCTTTGTGCCGCCGCCCGGGGCCACCGTGCGCCGGGTGGAGGGGAGTCAGTGAGACAGTTATCAGTGAACAGTGAACAGTAATCAGTTCACTCGTCGCTGCAAGCCTACTGATAACTGATTACTGCTTACTTCTTACTTCTTCCCTTTTCATCTCCCACAGGAACCCGCATGACAGACCAGACCCGTCGTTTTCAACTCTCTACCGTCCCCCAACTGCTGGCGGCATCCATCGCCACCCGGCTGGCGACGGACACCACCACCCAACTCTCCAACCCCTTTCTGGTCACAATCGCCGCAGGGCTGGGGCTGGATGTGCTGACAATGGGCCGTCTAGTCAGCCTGCGCAGTCTGATGGGGTTGGGATCGCCCCTCTTCGGCAGCGCGGCGGACCGCTTCGGCTACCGGCGGGTGATGCGCATCGGCCTGCTCCTGGCCGCGGCGGGAATGTTCGCCATCGGCAGCGGCGGCGGGCTGGCAACCGTCGTGGCCGGGATGGTTCTCTCTGGCATCGGGCTGAGCGCGTTTGTGCCCACCCTCCTGGCGTATATCAGCGCGCGTCTGCCCTATCACATGCGGGCGCGGGGCATCGGCATTCTGGAATACTCCTGGGCGCTGGCCGGGATTGTCGGCCTCTTTGCGATGGGTCTGCTCTTTGAGCGGGTGGGGTGGCAGGCGCCCTTCTTTGTGCTGGGCGCGGGATTGTTGGTGGGCTGGGTTCTCTTTGCCTTTTTCCCGTCGGCGCGCACAGAGAAACCAGTTCAGCGTTCGGGGATGACCGGCTTCTCGCTGGCCCGCATAGGCGCTTTCTTCGATCTCGGCCCCAACCGCCGCTCGGCATACGCGGTCATCTTCGCCGCCTCTCTCTTCTTTTTTGCCCAATTTCATGTACTCATCGCGCACGGTGCCTGGCTGCAAGCGGAATACGGCCTGGGACCGGCTCTTTTGGGTACAGTGGCCCTGGCCCAGGGGCTGGCTGATCTATGCGGCAGCGTGCTGGTCTCGCTGATCACAGACCGGGTGGGCAAGAAGCGTTCGGTGCAGGCGGGGATGGTGGGCGCGCTGCTCGTCTTTGTGGCCTTGCCCTTTGTCAATGTGGGGCTGTGGCCGGTCATCGGCACGCTGGTCTTGATGCGTTTCACCTTTGAGTTCGGCATCGTCGCCAACATCTCCCTGGCCAGCGAACAGGCCCCGGACCGGCGGGGCAAGGTAATGACACTGGCCGCGGCCCTCAATCTGCTGGGGGGCACGATTACCGGTTTTTCCGGGCCATGGGCTTATACCCAGTTTGGTGTCTGGGGGCTGGGTCCGGTGGCGGCGCTCTGCACAGCCGCCGCGCTGCTCTTGCTCACTGTCTGGGGGCGGGAAGGCGACTCATAAAGGGCGAATTCTTCTTGAATTAGAATGCACTTTCGAGTAGACTGTTTCTCATGGAATCTGATCAGGTTTTGGAAAAATAGGATGGAGGCGGAGGATGTCCAATACAGCGATTGAATACACTGGCGAGTATCTGCCTACCCCCGAAACATTCGCCCAACAGCTCCGAGAAGTCAGCGCGCTTTATGATCCGGTTGATAAGCTGCTTTCATTGGAGCGGGATATGGCGCTCTTTGAACAGACACACGGGATTTCTTCCAGCGAATTCTTCCACCGTTATCAAGCTGGCACAATGGGTGACGGCCTGGAGTACGTGCGTTGGGCCGGACGTTACAAATTATATCGAAATCTAAAAGAGATGATTTCCAATAATTTGCAGCTAATTGTTGCTGAGAATTTCTCGGTGACTGCCTGACCCCCTATGGATCTGCAACGCTATTTGACTAGAGTTTATAGCCTTGCAACATCCCGCAAGGATGTGGATGTCGAACGGATCTATGCCGAGGAGACGATTCCTGGACGTGAAGGTACTTGTGAGGGGCGATTACGTTTTTGGGACGGATCCCTGCTCGAATTCATCGAAACACTGGTTGTGCGTGGCTTTCTGATTGTCAAGACTGATTACGCATATCACTATCAGGATAGTAACAGCCGGATTGTTTTCCGCTACGACAATGCACCCCACCATCCAGAAATAACTACCTTTCCTCATCATAAACACATGCTCCGCGCAGAGAGCGGGCGTGAAGTTCTTGTCTCTGCCACTCCTCCCGGCCTTCAGGATGTGCTGCGCGAGATCGATGGGTATCTCTACCCCACTGACTGACTAATTTGTGATTGTCCGCAGCACGAATTCTCAATTCACATGGAAAAGGAACTCTCCTATGAAAGTCCTCTTTATCGGCGGCACCGGCAAAATCAGCTCCGCCTGTTCGGCTCTGGCCGTGGAGCGGGGCATCGATCTCTACTTTCTCAACCGCGGCCAGACCGACCGGCCTGTGCCCGCTGGCGTGACCGTTCTCACCGGCGACATCCGCAACCCGGATTCTGCGCGGGCCGCGCTGGGCAACCACTCCTTCGATGCGGTGGTCAATTGGATCGTCTTCACGCCGGATCAGATCGAAACGGACCTGGCCCTCCTGCGCGGGCGCACCGGGCAATACGTCTTCATCAGTTCGGCCTCGGCCTACCAGACGCCGCCCGCGCATCTGCCCGTCACCGAATCCACACCCCTGGACAATCCCTATTGGGAATATTCCCGCAACAAAATCGCCTGCGAAGAGCGGTTGATGCGGGCCTATCGGGAGGAGAAATTTCCCATCACGATTGTGCGCCCCAGCCACACCTATGACCGCACAATGCTGCCCTTCCAGGGCGGCTGGACCCACATCCACCGGATGCGCCAGGGCAAGCCCGTCATTGTCCACGGCGACGGCACCTCCCTGTGGACCCTCACCCATCACCGGGACTTTGCCAAAGGCTTTGTGCCCCTGCTGGGCAACAGCCACGCCATCGGCGACAGCTTCCACATCACATCGGACGAAGTGCTGAATTGGAATCAGATAGCGGAGATTCTGGCCGACGCGGCCGGGGTGAAGGCGCAGATTGTCCACATGCCCGCAGACCTGATCAACGCCTGGGATCCCCGCTGGGGTGCGGGGCTGTTGGGGGACAAATCGGCCAGTATGGTTTTTGACAACACGAAAATCAAGCGGCTGGTGCCCGATTTTGCCTGCACCATCCCCTTCTCCCACGGCGCGCGGGAAGTGCTGGCCTGGTTCGACACCGACCCGGCCCGCCAGGTGGTGGACGAAGCGTTGGACGCTTTGCAGGACCGGATGATCGCGGCGTATCAGGTGGCGTGGCCGAAGTAGGTTGGGTGAATCCCACGCCGACAACTTTCCATACAGTGCCAAGGGCGTAGGGGATTCACCCAACAGTCCACGATTCCCCGTTTGTTGGGTTCTTGCCGCGCACGTTCGGGGGCGTTTCATCCTCCTCGGCGGCAAGAACCCAACCTACGAATCTACGAATCTGTCTCATCAGGAAAGAGGACAGTACGAAGGATTCTACCAATGAGAGACGAATACGATTTTTCCGATTCCAAACCCAATCCCTATGCCCAGCAGCTACGCCGCCCAGTGACGATTCGACTGGGTGTAGACGTTATTGACTATTTTCGTGCCCAGGCCGAAGAGACGGGCATTCCCTACCAGACATTGATCAACCTCTACCTTAAAGACTGTGTGCGCACCCAACGAAAATTGGAGATGCAGTGGGCACTCTGACTCGTCACTCGCCCCCACAATACCCCACCGCTGTCAACGCATAGACCTCCGCCACCCGCACCAAATCGGCCAGGGAGACCTCTTCGTTGAGGGTGTGCGCGCCGGTGGCCGCGGGGCCGTGGGTGAGGGGAGTGATGCCGGCCAGAGCAGCGAAGGTGTTGCCGTCGTCCACAAAAGGCTTGCGGCCCAGCGGCAGGGGCGCACCGGTCACTGCGGCGTGGGCGCTCTGGAAGGCGGCCAGCAGCGGATCCGCGGCGTCCACCGCGTAGGCTTCCCCCTGTACCTCAAAATCGAAGTCGATGGATGTGCCGGTTTCGGCAGCCACCTGTGCCAGCAATCCGGCAAATTCGGCCTGCACCTCTTGCGCGGCATTGGGCGTCACCCAACGCCGCGTTCCCTTAATCGTGCAGAGAACCGCGGCCTGGTTGAAAATTTCCCCGCACTGGAACTGGCCGACGAAGACCGAATCCTGTCCAGTGATGGGGTGGGTTTTCTGGCCGAGGGCCGCGTGTAACTCCTGCAAGCGACAGGCCAGCAGCACACCCGCGGCCAGCACGTCAGGCAGACCTTCCGGGCGCAGCACCTCGTGGACTGGTTCGCCCTCCCGGCGGATGCGAATCTCGAAAATTGCCATCCCCCGCGCGGCCACAGGCAGGGGATCGGCCAGATACTCGGGCAGCAGCACCCCATCCCCCACATAGCCATCCCGAATCAGCGCCTCTACCTGGCGGCGATCCCCCCACGGCCCCTCGTGATGATCGTGGGCTGTGATCAGCACAGAGCCGCTCTTCAGCGCACCCGTCTCCCGCAACGCCCGCATGGCCTCCACAAAAGCGGCGATGCCCCCCTTCATATCCGACGCGCCAGAGCCGTAGAGATAGCCATCCTCCAGGCGGGGCGGCACAAAGGGCAGATGTACCGTGTCCAGGTGGCCGTCGAACTGGAGGGTGCGCCCTGGGTTGCCACTCTCCAGCCGGGTGACGACAGCGGGGGCTTCCGGCCAATCAGCCACGGGACGCTCCACCGCAAAGCCGTCCGCGGCCAGAATTTCGGCCAGACGATCCGCAGCTCTGCCCGCGCTACGGGTGGGGCTGTATTCCCCAATCAGGGCCAGGGCTGTTTCGGCCAGCCGTTGGGGGTTCACGGCGCGGCGGATGGCATCCACGACTGCGGGATCAAAGTTTGCGGACGGAAGGCTTAGATTGGACACAGTGGAATCTCCCTTTTGAATCTGGGGTATGGGCAAAAACAAAAAGTGGGACGCAGATGACGCAGAAACCATAGATTTCGCAGATTTTTGTATTGCTCAAGATGAAAGTGGAACATCCACCGACTGTCACGCTGCAAGCGTGACCTACGAAATCCGAGTTTTCGCCGTAGGTCCGACTTGTAGTCGGACAGATACCGATTTTATCCGCGTGAATCCGCCCGATCCGCGTCATCCGCGTTCTATTTTCAGGTTACACCGGCGGCAACTCATCCTTGCCATCGATGTGGACAATGTTATCGCTGAAGTGACCGTTGAAGCGGGTGCGCCCACCCAGGCTGTAGGCCCCGATGTTACCGAATTCCAGGTAATCGCCCGTGTCGATCTCCGCAGGGAGATCCACCGCGCCGGGCAGGATGTCGGTGGAATCGCAGGTGGGGCCGAACAGACGGAAGGAGCGCTGCTCGCCGCCGTTCAGCGGCTGCCCGTTGCGGTAGGCGCGCACGGGGTAGCGGTTGTGCCCCTCGAAGCGCAATTCCCAGAAGATACCGTACAACCCGTCGTTGATGTAGAGCCGGTCATCCTTGCGCAGCAGTACTTCTGTCAAGGCAGTGAGACCCGGCGCGGCCAGCGCCCGGCCCGGCTCGCCCAAAATTTCGCCTCCTTCGGCCAGGGGTAGATCACGGATTCCTTCGCGGATGGCCGCGAAGTAGTCATCCAACGGGGGCATGACATAGCCGGGGTAGGAGCGGGGATAGCCGCCGCCGATGTCCACCAGACGCAGGCGGAAGGGCAGTTCGGTCAGCACATCGGCGGCCACACCCAATGCGTGGCGGTAGGCATCCGGGCTGCGCACAGAGGACCCCACGTTGAAGGCCAGGGCGGGCTCCGCGCCCAGATCGGCGATCTCTTTGATCAGCCCCGGAATCTCCTTCAGCGGCGCGCCAAATTTGGACGAGAGATCGTAGATGGCCGAATTGTGGTGGACGGCCATGCGGGCGAAAACCACGGATCGCTGCATGTCGATCTCCCCGGCCAGCAGTTCCAGCCCCTTGGGATGATCCACCACAAAATGGCGCACCCCATACTTCTCCTGGGCAATGCGGGCCGCGCCGCGCAGACGCACGGGAACCATGAAGAAACAGGTGGCGCCAGGACAGTTTTCGTTGACGAGGGCGATTTCGGGCAGAGAGGCGCAGTCAAAATCGGTTACACCCGCCTGGTGCATCATGCGCACCACCGCGGGATCATCGTTGGCCTTGACGGCGTAGAGGACGCGGCCGGGGAAGCCGCGCAGGAAATGTTGGGTGGAATCAATATAGACGTGGGGATAGACGCAATAGACGGGCATTTCGGGCTGCCAGACATGCAGCAGATCACGAACACTTTGAAAGCTGTTCAATGGCGGTGCGTCCTACTCTCTGGGTATGATTTGGTTGAATAAGAATCTGGTTGCCTCCTGTCGGTGATGACTGCCGCCTGCAACCGGTGGCGGTTCCGGGTGTGGATTCGTCTGGATTTGCATGCCCATTCGCGTCACAACCCATCAAAACAAATCATAGCACAGTGACGCGTGGGATCAAGTAGGGCAAGCAACAGATCAGAGAATTTGCTGGATGCTGCGGACGGGCTGGTGCTGGCACCAACAACGACTTTCGACTGGCATGGCACAGGCTAGAGCACAAAATCGAAGGTCGCCGCCTGCCCCTCCCCACTCTCCACTACCTGCATCACCAACGCGGGGTGAAAGATGCCATCCCGGGCGTTTTGGGGTTCATTGGGCCAGTAGAGTTGGGTGGTCAACTGGCGGGTGTTCTCGCCTTGCACAATCACATGAATGTGGCGGGTGCGCCCCGGATAGAGACCGGGCACAATCGTTTCCAGCCGGTAGTTGCCTTCGGCGTCGGCAAACTGGTGGCCGCGCAGCCGGTAGCCCACATTGTCGTAGACGCCGTCATTGTCCGCGTGCCAGAAATCCAGAATGGCCCCGGCCACCGGGCTGCAATCATTGTTCAGCACCCGGCCTGTCACCAGGAGGGGCGTGCCGACCATCCCCTCTTCCCGTAGGCTCTGGCGTTCAGGGGTATTGGGCGTGTAGTAAGGACCAGCCGTCTGTTCCATTGTATCGTCCAGGTCTACACACTGGGGCGTGGGCGGCAGAGCGGTCGCGGCCGCGGCGACAGACGGGGTTGTGGGGGTGGCTGTCGGCGCGGCAGGCAGAGACTCGGCCAGGGCGGGTGCGGCTGTCGGTTCCGGGGCAGATTCAGCCGGAGGCATTGGACTCACACAGGCGGTCAGCAGCAGGCCGGCAGTGGCGGTGACACCCCCGCGCAGAAAGGCGCGGCGACTGACGGAGCGATGGGTTGTCTGCATTCTCATTCCTCTTTTCTGGTTTCCGATAGAAGATTTTCATCTCCCGATACGCACTGGGCGCTTGGAGAAGTGGCTCATTCGGCTACTTTGGAACAGTCAATAGAATAGTAGCGGAAGATTGCGGGCGCGTAAAAAAAATGTGCATACATTGTGGAGATACGGAGCATCATTCCGATAGGGGCGAAGGAGAGGCGAATCAGGGCAACTGATAGACAAAGAGCGTCGGATCGCCGGCCCGGTTGCGCTGTAACAGGAAGAGACCGCCAGGGAAGCGGCTCTGCAATTCCGCGGCCAGGGCCTGGTCGTTGGGCTGGAGAATGACGGAGGATTGGGGTGGCAGGTTGACCGGCCAATTGTCTGGAGAAATCGTGATGCCCTGTTTCGCGTAAGGGCCACCGGCCAAGAAGTAAACGATGGGGTCGCTCCATTGGGCGCGCCCCCCATCGCCCGTGTCAATGAGAATAGCCGTGCGTTCGGCGGACAGGCTGTGGATGGCCCGGCCTGCGTAGCTTTCAGCGTCAGCCTGGACGGTCTGCACCTCATACCACTCCACCCAATTGTAGGAACCCGCCAGCACAAGCAGGCCAATCACCACAAAAAGGCTGAACTGCCCCATCCACAGACCGACAATCTGCATCAGCGTCGTGCGTGCCCGGTCCACCGCCAGCGCACAGAGCAGCCCGGCCACAGGCAGAACGGGCAGCAGCCGGGGCCAGTGGGGTGGGTCACTCAACAAAACGCCGCCCAACACAAGTGCGCCAGCCAGCCAGCCAGCCAGCATCCAACTTTGCGTCCGATCCAAATTCAGCAGCAGATAGCCAATTCCCAGCAGAAGGATAGGAGCGATCAGACTGTCCAGCATGGGTGATGACGATTGCAGGCCAAATAGGGTGCTTTTTTCGCCAAAAATCCAGAAGGTGAGAAGTGTGCGCCGGGCATTTTCCAGCAGCACCGCATTGAGTCCCTGCACACCGTATACGCCTTCCATTTGGGCCAACGCGCCGGGATTGAAGATCGAGGTTTCTTGCAGGCGGGCGAGAAATGTGGCGGGGATGCGCAGCCAGACCCCAGCAAAGGGGGCCAGGAAGACAAATATCCCTCCTGCCCAGGCGGCAAAACCGCCCCATCCCGTCTGGCCCAACCACCCCCGCCGCGCCAGCAGCCAGAATATCCACCAAAGCAGGGCGATCCCCACAAAAAGGATTCCGCCGGAAGAAAGGGTTGCGGTCAGGCCCAGCAGCAGACCGCCAAGTCCCAATGCAATGAGCGAGCCAGTGCGCACGCCCCGGTGCAGCGCCCACAAACCCAACACTCCCCAGGCCACAGGTTCCAGATAGTGGGGTATCCGGCCAAAATGGACAAATGTGTAGCCGACGGCGGTGAAGGCCGCGGCCAGCAGCGCAGGGGAGCGTCCGTCGTCGGCGTCGCCATCTGCCGTCGGTGTGCGGCGGAAGAGTTCGCAACCCAACAACCAGACGCCCAGAATTGTCAATAGTCCCGCATAAAGGCCCGCCAACCGATTGCCAAGCAGCCAATCACCGCTGAAAGTTATGCCCAACGCCGCGGGATAGAAGGCAAAAAGCGGGGTATTGGCGCCTTCCGACGCAAAGATTCGGCTCTCCCAACCCGCCGCAATCTGCAACGCCTGCAAGCCGTGGCTGGCCTCGACCCCATCCACCCGCACAGGGACGGTCGTTAACTGCCAGCCCAATAGCAGTCCGCCAACCGCCAGAATCAGCAGAAAAGTCGGCCAACTGCGCTCCGGGGTGGGAGCATTGACATTTGCGCCAGCTTTGCGGTCGGCCAGCCAGCAGCCCAGGGCATAGACGCCCATGGCCGCCACCCACAGATAGTGGCTCCATTCAGGTTCATCTGCGTTTTGCTGGAGGTGCAAGACCAGAAATAGAGCAGCCAGCACAGCAGCTACAGTCAGCAGCAGAGCAGCCACAGATATGCGGGGAGCAGAGACGGAAGAGGGAGTGCTGTCGTCGTTTGTCGCCTGGGGCCAGCCATAGACGGCCAGTCCAAAGAGCAGCGCACCAATCCCGGCCAGATAGAGGCCGAAGGTCTGCTGATCCGGTCCAGACCACTGGGCGAAATCCCACAAGAAGGGGATGTTTTCGGAGAACCACGCAGAACGCAGGAATTCCAGACTTGCCTTGTCGAAAAGATATTGGGCAGCGTAGACGGCGAGAATGGCCGCGATCAGAACAAGAAAGCGTAGAAAGCGCACGCGTTCAGCCTTGCTGGGAAATTAGTGGGCCGGAAAAGACAAAACCCGGTTGCCCAAACAGACGGTCAACCGGGTAGAGTTACAATTTGTTCGACAGGAGCAGAAACAAAGGGCCAGACGGACTAGGCAGCGTCTTCGGTTTCTTCTACTTCTGCTTGTACGGGTTTCTTCTTTTTGGGCGCTTCCACTGGCTCTTCGGCAGTTTCATTTGCGGCCTCACCATCTTTGGCAGCCCGGCGAAACTCGCGAATGCCTTTGCCCAGCCCGCCAAACACCTCTGGCAGACGGCCAACGCCGAAGAAGATCACAACAATCACCAAAATCAAAATCAGTTCTGTGGGTCCAAGAGAAGGCATTGTAGATGCTCCTAAGTGTAGTATTTGTCGTCTGGCGGCCCAGCGAGTGGGTAAGGCCGTCTTTCCGAGCAGTAGAGTGGACCTATTATAACACGGGTGGGAAGGGCTGCAAATCTCTCATCCAAAGAAAAAGTGTTGCGGACGCACTTCTGCCTGTCGACCATTTGTGCTAAAATATCCTCAATCTTCTCGCTGGTTTTTGACTGCCACTTGGTAAAGGGATACAGACTCTCCTATGACTGCCCTTTTGGAACTACACATCCGCAATTTTGCCATCATCGACGAGCTGCATCTGGCCTTCCATCCAGGGCTGAATGTGTTGACCGGCGAGACCGGCGCGGGCAAGTCGATTATCATCGACGCGCTGGGTCTGTTGCTGGGGGACAGGGCCACAGCAGAGATGATCCGGGCGGGCACAGAGCGGGCGGAGATTGACGCCATTTTCAGCCTGACCCCCAGCCAGGGCCAAACAGACGAACATCTGGCCGAGATTCGTGGCCTGTTGGAGACCGAAGGGCTGGACGACCCGGACGCTCCCAATACCCTCATTCTGGCCCGGGAGGTGCGGTTGGGCGGCCGCAATATCGCCCGGGTCAATGGCCGGGCCGTTTCTTTGCAGATTCTCAGCGATGTAGCCGGCCAGTTGGTGGACATTCACGGCCAGGGCGAGCATCTGAATCTGTTGCGCGCCCGCACCCACGTCTATCTCATTGACCGCTATGCCGGGCTGACCGAGCAGCGCAAGCAGGTGGCCGAGCAGGTGCGCCGTCTGCACGCGGTGCGCCACGAACTGGACCGGCTTCGTCAGGATGCGCGTACCCTGGCCCAGCGCCTAGACCTGCTCTCCTTCCAGGCCGAGGAGATCGCCAACGCCCGGCTGATCCCCGGTGAGGACGAAGAGTTGGAGAACGAACGACGACGGCT
>CAMDQF010000002.1 GCA_945905745.1 Litorilinea aerophila | reverse complement strand
CGCAGGAAAGTGGAAGCAATTCACCAGCATTACGCTGCCCCACCTGATGCCGGTGATTGTCCTCCTGCAGATTCTGGCTGTAGGCCGGATTCTCGGTTCGGATTTCGATATGTTCTACACCCTCCCCAATGGCGCAGCCCTGGTGAAGGATGTCACCTATACGCTGGACGTTTTTGTCTATAGTATGTTGCGCAGCGCCACACCGCTTGGCTATCCCGCTGCAGCCGCATTCCTGCAATCCGTTTTCGGCTTCTTTTTGATTCTGATCACGAATTTTATTGTGCGCAGAACCAGACCTGAATTGGCATTGTTCTAGGGAACTGCTGTGTAAATAGAACACGGACGGCACGGAAAGCACGGATTCAATCTGCGTCCCCTGTGCCGCTTGCGACCTCTGCGTTCGTCTTTATCGGTGTCAACCGATCGTGTAGTCTGTTCAGAAAAGGATTCATGAAGATGTCTGTGACTGTCGAGTCTAATCCGCGGCAAATGCAAAGAAAAGCCTCGTCACCAAAAACGAAGGCGGAGAGAGATGTGCTTGCCGTTACGCCATCGACGAACCTGACACTCAATCTCATTCTGGGCTTTTTTAGCATTTTGACATTGATCCCCTTCTACGTGATTTTCATCTCCTCCATCACATCAGAAGCCTCCCTGGCGGCCAATGGATACCGCCTGTGGCCGGAAGCCTTTTCGGGGATGGCCTATCGTTTCCTCTTCAGCCAGGGATCGATTGTGATGACCGCCTACAAAAATACGATCATTTCTACGGTGGCTGGCACAGCCCTCTCTGTCGTAATGGTCGGTTTGTACGCATACCCTCTTTCCAGAGATAATTTCAAATTCGGGAGTTTTTTCACCTTCTTTGCATTTTTCACAATGCTTTTCAGCGGCGGACTTGTCTCCTATTATATGGTGACGCGCCAGGTTCTTCTCCTGCAAAACTCCTTATGGGCACTCTTTCTCCCTTCTGCTTTCAGCCCCTTCTGGGTGATTGTGATGCGCACCTTCTACAAAATGAATGTGCCCTCCGAGATCATCGAAGCAGCCCGCATTGATGGGGCTGGCGAATGGCGTACTTTCCTCCAGATTGTCGTGCCTTTGTCTGTGCCAGGTCTGGCGACGGTTGCCCTCTTCAGCGCGATTGGGATTTGGAACAACTTTTTCAACTGCTTGTTATTGGTGGACGATGCCCAATATTACAGTCTGCAATTCACCATTTACACAACTTTGAATAATATCCGCTTCCTGCTGGAGAACGCGGACAAGATGCAGGGATTGGTCAATGTATCCGAGCTTCCGTCCCAGACTTTCCGGATGGCTATGGCAGTCGTGACCATCGGCCCGATTATCCTGGCCTATCCTTTCTTCCAGAGGTACTTCATCAAGGGCCTTACGGTTGGCGCTATCAAGGGGTAAAAATCCTTGTTACTGCCGGTTGATGACAAATATATTCCGGCGTGCTTACGCCTGAACCGAATCGTTCTTTGTCGCAACCGCTTTTGAGTCAAGACTTGTATGGATGGACCATATAAGAGACCTTCAGTCAATATAGGAGTATGAAGATGCAACGAAAGCTTATCTCATTTTTACTGCTGGTGAGCCTGTTGGTGACGGCGCTCGCTGGTTGTGCGCCAGCCGCCGCGCCGGCCGCGCCAGCCGATGCACCCGCCGCACAGCCTGCTGCCGAACAACCGGCAGGCACTACGGCCAGCGGCGAAGTCGTCACCCTCGATTTCTACTGGATTGGCAACGGCGATACGGATCAGCGCCCCCTGGTCGAAGCTGCCATCAATGAGTACATCGAACCGATGATTGGGGCCAACATCTCCTTCCACATCGTTGGCTGGGGCGATTGGGACACCAAAGCAGTGACCGCCCTGCAGGCCGGTGAGAAGGTCGATCTTTTCTTCACCGCTGATTGGCGCAACTATATGCAATTGGCAACCCAGGAAATGTTCCGCCCGTTGAACGATGACGATGGCGAATATGGCAATCTGCTGGAAGAGTACGGCCAGGATATTCTGACCGGTCTGAACCCAGCCTTCATCACCGGCACCCAGATCGACGGTGTCAACTACGCCGTGCCCACCAACAAAGAGTTGACCGTTCCCGAAGGCTTTATCTACAACGTGGCTGTGGCTGAGGAGATCGGTTTCACCGAAGCCGACGCGGCCGCCATCAAGAGCCTGCGTGATCTGGAACCCTGGCTGGAAAAGGCCAAGGCCGCCCGCCCGGATGAGTATCCCTACCTGACCAACGGCAGCGGTGGCTTCCAGCCCTTTGTGCCGGGCTTTGCCAGTGGTGTCGATTCTGGTCTGATCAGTATGCTCTATGCGCCGGATGCCAGTGGCGTCTTCGACGAGCGGGTCGTCAGCGTCATGGAATCGGACTGGGCCAAAGAGTACACACAAACCGTCTACGAATGGAACCAGAAGGGGTGGATTCATCCCGACGCCGGTCTGACCACCTTCAACACGGACGAACTGCGCAACGCTGGCAAATTCTTCGTCGAATCCCAACCCCTGAAGGGCAGCAACATCAAAGCCCAGGAGTTGGTGAACGCTTCCGGCAATGCGGACTTGCGCCTGGGCGAAATCTATTCCCAGCCCAAGGTCAACATCACCACCCACTCCGGTGGCTCGATGTTTGCCATTCCTCTGCTTTCCGAGCATCCTGTCGAAGCGATGAAGTACCTCAACCTGATGCACAGCGACCCCAAACTGGTCAACATGATGCTCTTTGGCCTAGAGGGCACCCACTGGGCCTCTGAAGCCGATGGTCGTGTCAACCTGATCAACAGTGCCTGGTATGGCGCACACGCCGGCGCGTGGACAGTCGGCAACACGCTGCTCCAGGCTGTTACCAACAAGGAAGACCCCAACAAGAACCAGATGCTGATCGACTACGCCGACGGTTCGGTCGATCACGCCTCGCTTGGCTTCCGCTTCCGCACGGACCCTGTGGCTGCTGAGCTGACCGCTCTCAATGCCGTCTCCGACGGTGTGAGCCGAGCCCTGCGCACCGGCTATGTGGATCCGTCGGTTGAGCTGCCCAAGTTCATTGACGCCTTGAAGGCTGCCGGTCTCGACATCGTCATTGCCGAGATTGAGACCCAATACGAAGCCTGGAAGGCTAATAAAGGCGAATAATTCCGGGTAATATGTGAGTCAAGATTGCAAGCAAAGGGCTGTCTCATCTTTTGAGACAGCCCTTTGTGCATCCCCCCGGAAATGCGTAGGTTGGGTTCTCGCCGCCGGGGATCGTCGATCGTCCCGATGCGTGTGCGGCGAGAACCCAACGGATCGTCGTCCGGCGTGTTGGGTGAATGGCTGGACTGCTGGCGGGGCGTTCGCTGTTGGCGGGACCGCCATTCACCCAACCTACGGAACATTCACCCATTCGGCTTCGTCCTGGAAACAGTGCAACCGTAACTATTCCCGGAGAAACGAAGATGACCCCTCCTCTGTCCCCACAACGATTCGTCACAACAATTCTGCTTACTTTCCTGATTCTTCTCTCTGCCGCTCTTCCCGCCGCGGCCCAGGGCATTATCATCGATCCGCCGCCCAATCCACCCCAGCCCTTCCACCCCGCGCCCGCGCCGGTCGTTAATCCGGTGACTGTGGAAAGCCAGCGAGTGGACGCCACCATCGACGGCCCGGTGGCTGCGGTGCGCGTGACCCAACTCTTTCACAATCCATCGGATCGGGTGCAGGAGGGCACGTTCATTTTCCCTCTGCCCGAGGACGCGGCCATCAGCGATTTTCAGATGACCGTGGACGGCCAGGTCTTGGAGGGCAAACTCCTTAAAAAGGAGGAGGCTCGGGCTATCTACGAGGAGATTGTGCGCCAGCAGCGTGACCCGGCCCTGCTCGAATATGTGGGGCGTGACCTCTTCCAGGCCAGCGTCTTCCCCATCCCGGCCCAGAGCAGCCGCACCGTCGAACTGACCTATCGGGAGGTGGTCTGGCTGGAGAACGGGCTGCACCGCTTCACCGTTCCTTTGGGCAGCCGCCGGAAGAGCCAGCCCGCCAAGTCCGTCGCTGTGAATGTGGAATTGGCCGAACAGAGCGGCCTGCGCACGATCTACAGCCCCAGCCATCAGGTCGCCATCGAGCGCACGGGCGACGACGCGGCTGTCATCGGCTTTGAGTCCAGCGATCCGGCCCAACAGCGGGATTTCATCCTCTACTGGGGCAGCGACGAGGCCGCGGTTGGCGTCAATCTGCTCTCTTACAAACCTGCGGGCGAGGATGGCTTTTTCCTGCTCCTGGCCGCGCCGGCTCTGGACGTGGCCGCCGACGCGGTGATCGAGCGGGACATTGTATTGGTGCTGGACGTTTCCGGTTCGATGGAAGGGGAGAAATTGATCCAGGCCCAGGAAGCCGCCGATTTTGTAGTGAACCACCTGAATTACGGTGACCGCTTTGCTCTCATCAGCTTCAGCACAGGCGTAGACCGCTGGAAGGGCGATCTGCAATCGGCCAACGATGAAAATCGGGCATCGGCGCTAAAATGGATTGAACGGCTGCGCGCCACCGGTTCCACCGACATCAACCGGTCGCTGCTGGAGAGTCTGGCTCTGTTGGACAACCCGGATGACGCGGCCCGTCCAGCCTACGTCCTCTTTCTCACCGACGGCCTGCCCACCCAGGGCGAGGAGAATCCGGCCCAGATTGTGGCCAACGCGGAGCAGAGCGCACCCAGCGGACGAACCCTGCGTCTCTTTACCTTTGGCGTGGGCTACGACGTGAACACCGACCTGCTGGACGAAGTAAGCGCCAGTTTGGGCGGGCGCAGCAGTTACGTCCGGCCAGAAGAGCAGATCGACGAGGCGGTCAGCAGCTTCTATGCCGGGGTGAGTATTCCTGTGCTTGCCAACCTGTCAGTGGTGGTTAAAGACGCCAACGGCAATAGCATTGACATCAACGATAGTTACCCCTATCCCCTGCCCGATCTCTTCGCCGGTGGGCAACTGGTCTGGGTGGGGCGCTACCCGACGGGCGGAAATGTGACCGTCTCCCTGAGTGGGGAGGTCAACGGTGCAGACCGGGGTTTCAGCTACCCGGAACTCGCGCTTGTGGAGAGCGGCGGCGAGTCGGCAGTGGCTCGGCTCTGGGCCACCCGCAAGATCGGCGCACTGCTCACCGCGATCCGGCGCAACGGGGCCAACCCGGAAACCATCGACGCCATTGTCCAACTCAGCCTGGAGTACGGAATCGTCACCCCTTATACCAGCTATCTGGTGGAGGAACCTGCGTTGGCCGCAACGCAAGCGTCTCCGGGTCGCCAATCGATGGGTGGCACGGATAATTTCGCTGCGCCTGCACCGGCAGCCCTCTCGTTCGACAGCCAAGTGGGACGGGCGCAGATGGTTCAAATGGCCCAGGCTGCCCCCGCGGGTGAAGCCGCGGTCGAAGCCAGCAAAGTGCGGAGCGGGCTGAGCCAGGCCGAGGCCGCGCCGGAGAATGACCGGGTGCGCTATGTGGCGGGCAAGAGCTTTGCCCAGAAGGGTGAAGTGCAGGCGGCGGATGGGACGCTTTATCCGCTCTGGGTGGACACGGCCCTGACCGGGGAGATGACACCCCGCCAGATACCCTTTGGCAGTGACGAATACTTTGCCCTGGCCGCGGATGCGCAAGTGGCCCAGTGGCTCGCCGTCTCCCCCGCGTTGGTGGTGGTGATCGACGGGGAGGCTGTACAGATCGTGCTGGATGGGTCAGGCGATTCTTTGCCGACGGCAACACCAGGCACGTCAGGTGTGCCTGCCGAAGCCGACACGCCCTCAGTCTGGCAGCGGCTGTGGGATGCCCTGTTGGGCGGCGAATAGTCGCGGTTCACGAATTTGGGCGAAGCGGAATGGCCCGGTGGGTAGTCATACCTGCCGGGCCATTCTGTTGTCTAGAGATGGCGACAAAACGCCGGTTGCTCAATTTCTGCTCTGTGTTACAATATCCCCGTGCAGCGTGTCACAGTCAAAAGTTCTGGTGAACGGGGGTGTTGAATGTATAACGAGTTTACAGCAATTATCGAAAAGGATGAGGATTGGTACATCGCCTATTGTCCAGAGATAACCGGAGCTAACGGACAAGGGCGCACGATTGAAGAATGCCGGGAAAGTCTTAGCGAAGCCATCGCCCTAATTCTTGAGGATAGACGCGAAGGGGGGAGAGTCAAATGATCGCCATTGCACTGACCGGAGGTGGCAACCGGGGACCGCTGCAAGTGGGCGCGTTGCAGGCGCTCTTTGCCCACGGCATCTGGCCCGATTTTGTGGTGGGCACATCCGCAGGAGCGCTCAACGCCATCTATCTGGCCGCGGATGGCACACCCGCGGCCACGGATCGGCTGATAGAAGTCTGGCGCTCCGTCAACTTCAAAAGTGTCTACGCTGGCAACATTTTCCAGATTGTCTGGCGCTTCCTGCGCGGCGATGACAGCTTTTATTCCTCCGCCAACATGCGCCAGATTATCGCCAGCCATCTGGACCCACTGGCGCGCACCTATGCCGACTTGAAACTGCCCTGCTACATCACCACCTCGGATCTGCGCACCAACCGACTCCTGCTCTTTCCGGACGAAAACGATAAATCTGCTGCCCTGGTGGATTCAGTCCTGGCCAGCGCCTCCTTGCCTGGTCTGCACCCACCGGTGATCTTCGGCGACACCCAACTGGTGGACGGCGGCGTGGTGGACAATGTGCCGGCCGGGATTGCCATGGCCAAGGGGGCAACGGTCATCTATCTGCTCAATGTGGGCTATGGCGGAACCAGCGAAGGACAGGCAAAAGGGGTGAGCCAGATTTTGCTCAGAACGCTCAACACCTTTACGGCCCAATCCCTATTTCAGGATTTGGAGCGGGCCAGCGCTGATCCTGCCATTCAGTTACACTACATCCACCTCAACGATTTGGCCGATATTTCCTTCACCGATTTCAGCCATGTGGACGCGATGGTCGAGGCCGGGCGCAACACAGCCGAACGCTATCTGCGCAACCCCCAGCCTGTACGGCCCACAGCCACCCCAGCCGAAGCTTCCGCGCGTAGCGCACAAGAATCTGCTCGATCCGTGCCCCACTTGCGGGGCGCGCAACCCTTCACACCCAGCTATCGGCGCACCCCGTGACCTCGGAACCCGCATCTTCGAGTGCGCCCGTCCGCCTCGCCCGCCCGGAACGGCTGGTGGCCCTGGTGGCGGCGATTGTCGGTCTCTCTATCCAGGGTGATTCCCTGCTCTATGGCATTCTGCCCCTGGCCGCGGCGGGGCTTGGCATCCCGCTCGGCTTCGTGGGGGTGTTGCTCAGCGTCAATCGGCTGGTACGACTGATCTCCAACACCTGGGCCAGCACCCTCTTCGAGCGTTTTGGCCCCCGCCGCCCCTTCATTGCTTCGGCTATCCTCGGCTTTTTGACCGCGCTGGTCTATGGCGGGGGGTGGGGTCTGGTCGTCTTTGTGCTGGCGCGGCTGGCCTGGGGGATCGCCTGGTCTGGTCTGCGTCAGGGCGGCTACCAGGCCGTTTGGGTGGGTGGTCCCGGCGTGGCCGGTCGGCTGATGGGACTGTTGTGGGGGATTATCCGCCTGGGCAGTGCGATTAGCGTTGTGATTGGCGGCTGGGTCTTTGATCAATACGGCTATCGCCCCGCGGTGCTGGTGATTGCGGGAATTACCGCTCTGGCGATTCCCTTGGCCTGGGCCGTGCGCTGGCCGGAAGCTGCTATCCATCGGCCCCAGCCATCCATCGCCAAAGCTGCCGAGAAATCCCGCTCGCTGGAAGGCTGGCGCGTCGCCCTGGCCGACCCAGCCCAGCGCTGGATGCTCTTTATCGGGCTGCAAAAACTGCTTTTTGATTCGATTCTTGTCTCCACCGCTGCCCTCTTTCTGAAACAACAATTGGGAACTGAAACGCCTCTGGCCGCCTTTGGCCTTGGCATCGGCACGGCTGCCGGGCTGGTGCTGGCCCTGCGCTGGATTTCCGATCTGGTTGTTGGCCCGCTGCTGGGTGCATTGTCCGACAGGGTGGGCCAATTGTCGTTGGCCGGCCTGCTGGTGATCGGTGTGCTGCTGGCGGTGATCGGTGCGGTGACGCTGGGCGGCGTGGCTTCTCTGATCTGCGTAGCGCTGATTTTGGTCACAAGCACCGGTGTCAACGTGACGCTGGACGCGGCGGCTAACCGACTCTCTGTGACGACGCCCCGCCCCCACCTCTTCATCGGAGCCTATACAACCGTCTCGGATGCTGGCTCCGCGGTCGGCCCGCTGCTGGCCTACAGCCTGGGTGCGGCGACCGGTTTTGGCGCGTTATATGTGGCCGCGGCGTTGGTGCAGGCCGGGGCGGTAACGCTCTTCTGGTGGCGCAGCCGGTAATACGCCGTGGATTGGGATTTCGCTGATTCGACGGGGGAGGGGTAGACCAATTATTATTGTGTGCGGGTGGCCCTGGAAGACAATCGGTGGGCAGGGGAGAGTTCGGTATGGGTGGAGGGGTGATAGGATGCTGAGATAATGGGCTTCTGGACGTGTCAGGGAATTTCGTCGTTTGCTTCTCCTGCTTCGTGCAATGCGGCCTCTTCCAATGTGGGATTAATCCAGAAGCCGGCTGCTTTCAGCCGGTCAAGTTCTGTGCGGAGAGAAGGGATTGCGTTTCTCAAACGTGCAGCGAGAAGAAGCCCAACAGTACCTGTCATCGAAAATCCATAGCGGCGCGCGATCCTGCGAGCGGCCATATCATCGAGGATGAGGCGGTCTGGCTGTAGCTCCTTTGCCAGGGCGATTACCTCCGCCTCTCCGCTGTCCAGGTCTGTATGCAGGGCGTGGGCCTCTTGCAGATTCTGTACTACACGGACTTTCAGCCAAAAGCGAGCTGCATGGGCAATCACGGCAGCCGCGGCATCGTCATACTGCTGTGTTTCATTGTAAACTGCCTGGGGGATGCAAACCACGTCGGCCTGTTTGAGTAGGTTTAGTCGGCCCAATTTTGCCAGAAAGATGAGCGGACTCGCATCTACAATCCAGGTGTTCACGCGACCAATTCCCTGGCGGCGGCGATTTCCTCATCGATCTCTTTGCCTTGTATGTTGATAGCTGATACGCCGAAGGTTGTCAATAGGGCCAAAAAAGGAACACGGGACATACCTGCCAATTGAGCTGCTTTGCCCGCCGAAAGCCGTCCCATTTCGTATAGTTTGGCGGCGGCCAGAAGTCTTATCTCTTCTACAAATTCAGTGTCAGACATTGCCAACATTTGGGGAAAGCCCTGAGGATAGGCGATAGCTGCTTCTTTCATTACCAAAGAATCTGTTTCCATTAGAACTACTCCCAATTCAATCTGCGGATGTGGACTGAATTTGTGCACATCGATAGGATACAGGAAAATTGTAGCAGGATTGTCAGGGACTTGCAAACAGGAGTGAAAATATGCAATTGCAAAATCGAGTAGCCATTATCACCGGCGCAGCCAGTGGATTCGGTGCGGGGATCGCGCTGCGCTTTGCCGCGGAGGGAGCGACGGTGATTGTGGCCGACATCAACGGGAGTGGAGCGGAAAGGCAAGCGGAGACGATCCGGGCCGCGGGCGGTGTTGCCCACCCGGTGCAGGTGGATGTGAGCAACAACGATTCCATGTCCGCGCTGGTCGAGCAGACCCTCGGCCTTGTTGGCCGCATCGACATCTGCGTCAACAACGCGGGCACCACCCATAAGAATGGGCCGCTGCTCAGTGTAGACGAGGCCACCTTTGATCGGGTCTATGCAGTCAATGTCAAGAGCATCTATCTGAGCGTGATGCACGTCGTGCCGGTTTTTCGCCAGCAAGGGGGCGGCGTCTTTCTCAATATCGCCTCCACTGCAGGCTTACGTCCCCGGCCCGGTCTCGTCTGGTATGCGGGCACCAAAGGGGCGGTTATCACACTGACCAAAGCGCTGGCTGTAGACCTGGCCAAAGAAAAGATACGGGTCAACGCCATCAACCCAGTGGCCGGGGACACACCCCTCCTGGCCCAGTTCCTGCCCGGCGAGGACACACCAGAAATCCGCCAGAAATTCATCGACACCATTCCCCTGGGCCGCCTCAGCCAGCCCGACGACATCGCCAAAGCCGCGCTCTTTCTCTGCTCGGACGAAGCGTCGTTTGTCACCGGCGTCTGTATGGAAGTGGACGGCGGGCGCTGTATTTGAACTGGCAATAGAACGCGGACGACGTGGATTTGGCCCATCGACGCGCATAAAATCAACAGACACAAAGGAAGCTGTACAATGTCGAAAGTTGTCTTTGTAATGATCGATGGCCTGCGCCCAGATGCGATTGCTGCGGCCGGCTGCAAGACTCTGCTCGATCTGCAACGCCGGGGTTCCTCCACACTGACAGCCCGCTCTGTCATGCCCTCTGTCACCATGCCTTGTCATATGTCCATCTTCCACAGCGTGCCGCCCACCCGCCACGGCGTCGTCACCAACGACTGGATGCCCATGGCCCGCCCTATTCCTGGTCTGATTGAACAGGCCAAATACGAAGGGCTGCACACGGCCTTCTTCTACAATTGGGAGCAGTTGCGCAACCTGAGCCAGCCCGGCAGCCTGACCTTCTCCTATTTTCGCAAGACCGTGCGCATCTTCCCCCACGGCGACAATATGACAATCGACGTGGCCCTGGACTACATCCCTACCCAACTGCCCGACTTCGCCTTTGTCTATCTGGGCACCACCGACGAGATGGGCCACATGACTGGCTGGATGTCGGATGGCTATTTGGAGCAGGTGGCCTATGTGGATGGGCAATTGGGGCGTCTATTGGCGGGGCTGCCGGAGGAGTATACAGTGTTGGTACAGGCGGATCACGGCGGTCACGACCGCAGCCACGGCACAGAGATGGACGAGGATATGACGATTCCCTGGATCATCGCCGGGCCGGGCATCCGCCAAGGCTATACAATTAGCAGCCCGGTTTCGCTGATCGACACAACCCCCACACTGGCCCGGATTCTCGGCGTGCCTGCGGATGAGGACTGGGAGGGGCGCAGTGTGGAGGAGGTGTTTGTGTAGAAGCAGAAAGTGAACAGTGAATAGTAATCAGTGGGACGCGTCGAGACCACTGATTACTGTTCACCGCTCACTGTTCACTGATTACCGCTAACTTCCCAATATCTTCCCCCGCATCTCAGCGATCTGCCCCACCAACTTCGGCTCCCGCCCTGGGCCCAGCCGACGCAGGCGGTGCTTGCGAAAGGCGATCTCTACGGCCTGATGCAGACGGTCGGCCTGCGTCCGGTTTTTGCCTGCATCCAGCAGGGGTGAACGCCGCCAGCCGCCAATCAGTGAATCGTACTCCGCCTGGGAGAGAAGCAGCCCGACCTCCTCCTG
Source organism: Litorilinea aerophila (assembly GCA_945905745.1). GTDB lineage: Bacteria > Chloroflexota > Anaerolineae > Caldilineales > Caldilineaceae > JACQGT01. The sequence continues at coordinate 46,147 of CAMDQF010000002.1, read as the reverse complement.
CAGTTCATCCCGCAGCCAGAGGCGCTCCTGACGCCAGGTGAGCAGCACCACCACACCCACCAGCGCAGCTCCGCCCACAGCCAGACCCAAACTGAGCACAATCCCAAAACCATTGACGCTGGCAATACTTGCGCCCAGATTGTGCAGGGCGTGGGAACCCACGGCTGCGACGAAGCCAAACAGAATCCAACGCCGGGCCGCGGCTGGACTGTCGGCGTGGCGGGCCATTCCCAGGCCGATGCCAAAGAGACCCGTATAAAGTGCGTGGTTCAGCCCGAAGATGACGGCGCGCAGGAAGATGAGAACCGTCAGATCGACAAAACCGCCTTCGTTGAATGCGCCGATGAAGTAGAGAAAATTCTCGGTCATGGCAAAGCCAAAACCGATGAGCGCGCCGTAGGTCAGCCCGTCCAGCACGCCGTCGAATTCGTGGCGCATAAATTTGTAGATAGCAAAGAGGGCCGCCCCTTTGGCGATCTCCTCGATAATGGGGGCCACCAGGGCAGCCTCCACAACCGCTGCGGTCAGGCTGCCCGGATCGCCCACGAACGGAATCCCGATGATAATCTCGCCGAAGAGGCTAGTCACCACTGCCGGGATTGCGCCCCAAAGGAAAGCCACAATGCCCATCCAGGCTGGCTCCCGTTCGTAGCGGTCAGCCAGATAGAAGGCCAGGGCGTAGAAAAAAGTAGGCACGACAGCCGCGGCCAGGCTGATGAGGAGACCGATGAGGGCGGTGAGCATTGGCGGGTAGCTCCAATGGAAGAATGCGAATTGTGAATTGTGAATTGTGAATTGCGAGTTGCGAGTTGCGTATCACAATTCGCAATTCGCAACTCAGTTTACGGTCTCAGCAGCACTTTCGACACATCCCCCGGCGCGTCGATCAGCCGGTCGAACCAGTCGCCCCCTTCGCCCAGGGATGCTTCCACAATCCAGGGGTCCAGGCCCATCTCACCCCGCTCCAGAATAGCGACGGCTTCGGCGAAGTTGGCGGGAGTGTAGGCAAAGCTGCCCTTCACCACAATCTCCCGGCGGATGATGTCGGCCGCGGGCACTTCACTCACCTCTTCGTGCAGACCGCTGAAGATGACTGTGCCTGTGGGCTGGGTGGCCGAGATACACTGGCGACGGGTAACTGCCGCTCCCACCGCATCCACCGCCACAGCCACCCCGCCACCGGTCGCCTCTTTGACCGTCTGCACTACATCGAGAGTGCGCGGGGGTAGGGCTGTGCCGCCCAGGGCCGCGCCCATCGCCAGCCGTTCGTTGTCCAAATCCGCAATGAAAACCTCGCGAGCGCCTCTCAATTTCAGCGCCTGCAGAGCCAATAGCCCGATGGGACCCGCGCCGATAATCAGGCAACTCTGCCCGGCCACCTCCCCTGCCAGCTCGCCGATGCGCACACCGCAGGCTGTCGGTTCGGTCAGACTGCCCGTGCGCAGGGACATGCCCGCGGGCAGTCGGGTGACTGTCTGGGCAGGCACGGCTACAAATTCTGCATAGGCACCGGGCCGGTGCGCGCCGATGAGTCGGCGGTTGGGGCAGAGCTGGTTGAGGCCCCGCTGGTCCCAAATGCTATTGTCTGTGCAGAAGAGCGGGTTGACCGTCACCGCCGTGCCCACAGTCAGGGCCGGGTGGCTGAGGGCTGCCTGTTCGCCTATCTCCGCAATTTCGCCGGAAAACTCGTGGCCCATCACCAGTGGCGGCACGCGCAGGGAGTTGTGGCCCAGATAGCCGCTCAGTTCCGAGCCGCAGATGCCGCCGTAGACCACGCGGATCAACACTTCGTCCGGCTGGATGACGGGCATAGGGGTTTCGCGCAAAACCATCGAGCGGGGTGCTTCCCAAACTAGTGATTTCATGGGATGATTCCTTTCGGAGAAAAGATGGAACGCGGATGACGCGGATTGGGCGGATCACAGCGGTTGAGGCTGCTGAAAATAATGAATGATCCACGAAGACACAAATTTGCACGAAGATTGAAGTCAACGCTACTTTTCTATTGTAGACGGGAGCGCCGTTTTGGGCAATGCGTGGTCAATCGTTTGTGGTCAGAAACCGCTTGCTGGCCCCGTCGAGTCGCGCACAACCAACTCCGCCTCGATCTGCACCCGGCGGATGGGGCGGTCGGGCTGTTGGATACGTTCCAGGACCAGGCTGGCAGCCTGGCGGCCCAACTCGTAGCCGTTGGATCGCACAGAGGTGAGGGACGGGTTGAGATAGGCTGCCATCTCGGTGTCGTCAAAGCTGGCGATGGAGATGTCTTCCGGCACGCGCAGCCCGCACTCGCCCACGGCCCGCAGCGTGCCAATCGCCAGCCAGTCGTTGATCACCAGCAACGCGGTGGGCCGGGGCGTGCGGCCCAGCAGGCGCAACGCGGCCCGGTAGCCGTCTTCGATGCCCACACCGCAGTGGTCGATCAGTGACGGGTCTGCGGGGATGCCAGCGCTGGTCATGGTCTCCTCAATGTCGTTAAGTTAAGCGGAAAACAGCAGTTCGTGAGCAGATTTCAAGCACGCCATCACACTGGTAGCCGCCAAGTGATTACATCTCATTTGTGGCGCTGAAACCCTTAACTTAATGACATTGACTGACTACATATGAAACATTTGCTCTGGAGACGCCGGCCAGTTTGGCTACATCGGCCTGGGTAGGATGTTTCACGCTGATGAATTCTCGTCGGAAGAATCGTATATGACACGAGTAAATGAATGGTAGCAGATTCCCACGGGATGTCAAGGTTTTTGGCTTCGGGGGGGGGGTAATTCACATTGGGGGCAAGATCGTTGATTCCGGGAATCGACCAGACGATTTCGGCTGTGCAGACTGGGTTCGGTCGATTCCCGGAATCGGTTGCCCCGAAACTGAATTACACCCGGCTTCATGGGATTGGGAATTGAGGATAAACCGCCGTCTGCTGTCTGTCGTCCTCTTTTTACCGTTTGCGCCGTTTGACACAATAGGAATCTATGCTACAATCCGCTGACACGTGTCAATTCTAAGCACTCCCAATCACCCCATTTCCCATTTTGTGCCGGACTGATTCAACAAAGGAGAATATCTGTGAACGAGCAATCCAAACCAGAGCGCAAGCTCAGTCGTCGTGCCTTTTTGGTGGGCAGCAGTAGTGCTGCCCTCGCTGTTGCCCTGGCTGCCTGTGCGCCTGCCGCACCTGCGCCAGCGGCTCCCGCTGCCGAGCCTGCGGCGGCTGCTACAGAAGCACCCGCTGCCGCAGCAGCCCCCGCCGCCGAAGCCGAGGAGATCAGCTTCCTGGTGCGCACGGACATCCGCAATGCCTATGCCGGGGATGTAGCCGCTGCTGCCTGGGCTGAACAGTTCCCTGACCGCAAATTGGTTCTGGATGAGCCAGTCGCAGATGGCTTGGACACGAAAATTCAGGCTGCCCAGGCTGCCGGTGATCTGCTGTGGGACGGCTACGCGGTCATAGCGGTGCCCTGGGATACGGCGCGCTGGATCAAGCAGGGTCTGATCCAACCCATCGATGATTACATTGTAGCCTCGACAATCCCCGGCGCAGCGGATGTCATCGCCGGCATCATCCCCACGGTTCTCGAATCGACAAAGGCCGAAGGCAAACAATATGCCATCCCCGGCAACGTGGGCAGCGTGGCCTTAGGCTGGTACAACGAATTCCTGGACGAAGCGGGTGTGGATCGCCCCCTGCTCACCTGGGACGATGTGCGGGCCGCTGCCGAAAAAGTACACGCGCAGCACCCAGAGATCAACGCCTTTGACCGGCCCAACACCCCGCTCACCGATCTGGTGGGCATGATCTGGGGTGCAACTGATGCACCCTACACCAGTGATGGGTTGATCGACTGGGCTGGGGAGGCTTCGATTGCCTCTATCGAATGGTTGCAGGCCATGGTGGCAGACGGGTTGATGCCGGCTGTCAATGCTGGCTTTGGCACCTGGCTGCAAAAGGGTACGGCCATCATGTCCTCCTTTGATGTACATGGCACCCTGGCCCAGCAGACCCACGGCGACGGCGCAGCGGACACTGGCATCAACATGCGCCGGGTTGCCAGCGAACCCCGGGCCGGGGCACCCTTCTGGCTGAATGGTTGTGTCGTGCTGGACAAGGCGAACAATCCCCAGGGCATGACCGACTTCTTCCTCTGGTGGTTCAGCCCCCAGAATAAAGCCCAGGGCCAGCAGATTGCCGACGTGGCCGCCAAGCCCGCTTACCAGTACACCTACGATGAGTTCATCAAGGATGTGCCCAAGCACGCTTGGCAGTTGGAAGGGATCGATCTGGTGCGCAATTCCGTGCCCTTCCAGGTCAACCTGACCTGGGGCACCGAAACTGCCGTGATTACCACATGGCTGGAGAAGGCACTGGATCCTGCCAACGGTTTGAGCGCAGTGGATGCCATGGCAGGCGCGCTAGAAGAGATCGACGCTGAACTGAAAGAGATGCTCTAACCGGCTCACTCATCTTCTGGGAAGCACGGAGCTTCCCAGAAGATCGGGCATTCTTTCTATAGCGGCCCTCGTCGTGCCGCGTTTTTAATGGGTAAAACGTGAAACGTGAGTTTGGACAGATGAACTCACGTTTCACGTTTTGATCCCGAAACCGTATCCATGCCCCTGCGGGCACAAGCAACAATGAAAATAAGGGCAGTGGGGGGTGGGGCAATCGCCAGTCCCCGATCTCCGTCCCTATTTTCAGGTTAGGGGTGATATTCGTGACCACGCAAGCCACATCCACCCAACAAGTGATCCACACCAAAAAGCGTTCATCGTTCCTGCGGGACGATCTGCCTGGCTATCTATTTATAGCGCCTGCTCTTCTGCTCTATATCGTCTTCAACATCTGGCCCCTGATTCGGGGCATTTTGATGGCCTTTACCGATTATCGCTTTGTCTACCCCGAAACCCGCTGGGCTTTCAACGGTGTGGAAAATTTTGGCCAACTCTTCGAGAGTAGCAAGGTGCGGGATGCCGCGCTGGTTTCGGCTAAATATGCGCTGATCGTCGTCCCCGCCGTGCTGATCATCGCACTGTTTACCGCCATCCTCATCAGCCGAGTACGTCAAGGCTCCGGCTTCTACCGCTGGACGGTCTACCTGCCCACAATTCTGCCTGTAGCTGTCAGCTTTTTGATGTTTGGTCAGATGTATTCCCTTAACTTTGGGCTGATCAACAGTGTATTGCGGGGGCTGGGTGTAGAGAAGCCGCCCTACTGGCTGGGCGAAGTAGCCACGGCCCTGCCCGCGGTAGGCACCGCCCATCTCTGGATTATCTTTGGTTTTCCTACGCTACTCTTCTTGATCGGTATCTACAACATTGGGTCCGAACTCTACGAAGCGGCGTCGTTGGACGGCGCCAGCCTGTGGCAGCAGTTCATCTATATCACGCTGCCTCTGCTCAAGCCGACAACGGCCCTGATTCTGATCCTGACCATACCCGGTGTCTTTGGCGTCACCGAGCCAATGCTGATCTTGACCCAGGGCGGTCCGCAGGGATCGACCCAGAGTCTGGGCTACTATCTCTACGACATTGCCTTTGTACGGGGTGATCTGCGTCTGGGCTACGCTTCGGCTATCAGCCTGTCGGTTAGTCTGGTCACTGCCGCACTGGTCGCGTTGATCTTCCGCTGGTCTCGGGAGCGGGAATGATGGAGAACAAATCTATGGGTACGAATCTTTCTGGGAAGGTCTCTACAGCGCGGGGACAAAATGGGATCGCCGTCTGGTTGCGCCGTCATGATATTTTGGCCCACGCTGCCTTGTTTGTGGTGATGTTTGTCGTGCTGCTGCCTATCCTCTGGCTCATCTCTTCGTCGTTGAAGGATGCCCAGCAGTTCTACGAACATCCGGCCGAACTGTTGCCCCGGGCCATCAGCCTGGTGAACTACGAGTATATGTTCACGGCCATTCAACAGTTGCCTATTTATATGAAAAACAGCTTTATCCTGGCCTTTGGGGTAACGGCGATTCAGGTACTGTGCGCTTCTCTGGCTGGCTATGCTTTTGCCCGCATGTCGTTCCGGGGCCGTGATCTGATCTTTCTGATGATTGTGATCTCTATGTTTGTACCCCGTGGCGGCGGTCTGATGGCCCTCTACGAGTTGATGAACTTCCTCAAGCTGCGCAACAGCCTCTTCGGGTTGATTCTGCTCTTTAGTTCTGGGCTTCCTGTGCCTATCTTTATCATGCGCCAGGCTTTTCTGGCTGTGCCCAAAGAGATCGAAGAATCGGCCATGATGGACGGTGCCAGCCGCTGGCAGATTTTTTGGCGCATCGCCCTGCCACTGGCTACCAGCGCTATGGTCATCATCGGCACCCTGGCCTTCGTAGGCGTCTGGAGCGATTTCCTCGTCACCTTTACTATGATTGACCGGGACAGCCAGTTGACGATTTCTGTGGGTATCCGTAAGGTACTTACCAGCGGCTACGAGACAGCCACGGCCAACGTGCCCCAGTTGCGCGGTAAGTTTGCCAGCGAAGCCGCCGACGCAGCCATGCTGCTCTTCAGCGCCTTTCCCGTCGTTGTGATTTACGCCCTGCTCCAGCGCTGGTTTATGAAGGGTGTCACCGAGGGTGCCATCAAGTTTTGATGTGAAAATGGGTTGCGCCCGGCCGAGACTTTGGGGCGTTTTCCGCATCAGTTGAGCGGCGGTCAAAAGCAGAGACTCATGGTGGCACGCGCCTTGCTCTGCCAACCAAAGGTGGTGATGGCGGATGAGCCGGTCTCGATGGTGGATGCCTCTTTGCGCGCCACCATTCTCTCCAGCCTACGCAAATTGAATCAGGATTTCGGCATCTCCATCCTCTATATCACCCACGATCTGACCACCGCCTACCAGATCTGTGAGAATATTCTCATCATGTATGCGGGTTCTGTGGTCGAGGCTGGTTCCGTCGAACAGGTGATCCGCAACCCCAAGCATCCCTACACACAGCTTCTCGTCTCCTCCATGCCGTTGCCCGACAAGAGCAAGCGCTGGGGTGGGGTCGAGTTTGAAGAAATCCAGCTCCGCAAATCATCCGGTTGTAAGTTTGCCCCGCGTTGTCCTGCTGCCATGCAGGAATGTTGGAGCCAACGCCCGTCCTTCTACTTGCCAGACGACGGGCGTACAGTAGCCTGCTTCTTGTATAAAGACCAGCCAACCCTCGCCTCGCCCGACGTTTCACAGGTTTTTCCAACTTGAATTCGCAGCGGCAAATATCTTCATTTTCTCTCTGAAAGCTTAACTGACACATCGAATTTCCCATGCGTAGGTGCGGCTGGAGTAGATGCGTATGATCAGGTTTACAGGACTTGCATTATGAGCGTAATGGCCTTATACTCTCCTGTGCAGTCGCCCCTATGAGCCTGCTCTAACATTTGCCCCTGTCGCAAAGCCCCATAGAAATCAGGAGTTTTGTGGCAGGATTTCTTATCCGTCGTTGATGACAAATAGGAAATCCTCCCTACAAAAACCCACATTTCAAAGCAGGATTGTTATAGCTGCATTTTTGTCGCCCGTATTACCATCAAAGGAGAAGAGGAAATGTCTGTACAGAGTCGTACCGTAAGTCGTCGTAGTTTTCTGCGTTTGGCCGCTGCTGCCGGTGGTATGGCTGCTTTGGCCGCCTGCGCCGCGCCGGCACCGCCAGCCGCCACCACTGCCGGTGGGGGCGAGGCTGCCCCGGTGGCTGAACCCGTGGAGCTGCGCATTTCCATTCTGCAGGGCGCGCCTGTGGAGCCGGTCAATGAGTTCCTGCGGGATGCCACCACAGCCAAAATGCCCAACGTGACCTCCAAATTCGAGTTCATCAGTGGCGATCTGGCCGAACTGGTCTATGCCCAGGCCGCAGCTGGTACCCTGGCCGATGTGTTCTTCAGCGCCGATCTCTATGCCGTGCCCTTCGCCAAAAACGATGTCTCTCTCGATTTGCGAGCGATGGCTGAGGGCGATGCCGATGTGGATTTGGATGATGTCTTCCCTGCCATGCTGGGTTTGGGCACAGTGGACAACGAAATCCACTTCCTACCCTCTGGCTTGGATGTGGTGACGATGTACTACAACAAGACACTCTTTGAACAGGCTGGCGCGGATCTGCCCACGGACACCTGGACCTGGGACGATCTGATCGCCAACTGCAAGCTGATCACCGAAATGGAGAAAGACGAAAGTGGCAACCCCAAGTATTGGGGTCTCTCCAACGCCACCTGGAGCTGGTGGGCGACGGTCTATCCGTGGGTGGTGGGCCATGGCGGTCTGATTCTTGCCGATGACAAGTCCACCTGGTCGGACCCCAAGACCGTCGAAGGTCTACAAGCCTATGCCAATCTGTGGGCCGAGCATAACATCGCCCAACCCTTGGGATTGGATGTGGGCGGCGATTCCTTCCAGTTGGGCCGGGCGGCCATCTACACCCACATTCAGGCCCTGCGCACACCCATCCGCACGAACGTGGCCGACAAATTCGAGTGGGATGTGCAACTGATGCCGGTGATGCCCGATGGCAAGCACCGCACGGGTATGGGCACCTGGGGTATGTCGGCCTATTCGGGGAGCAAGCACCCGGAATTGGCCTATCAGTACGTGAAGAACATCATCACGCCGGATGTGCAGACGAAGATGACCCAGGCCGAAATTATCGTGCCCCTGCTGCGCTCTATCGCTGAGAAGGGCGACTGGACGAATGGGTTGGCGACACCGCCCCAGAACTTCATGGCCTTTGTCAACGGCGCGGACGACGCCATTCTGCCGGTGATGGATCACCCGGCAGACTGCGGCAGCTTCTATGTGGGCGTGGTGCAGCAGGCCTACCAGGCCGCTCTGGAGGAAGTGATCCGGGGCACAAAGGGGGCTGCGGAAGCCTTTACTACGGCTGATCAGACGATTCAAGCCTGTTTGGATGAAAACGGCTAAGGTGAGTTGACGGTTTGTCGAACGTCATGTAACGGGATGGCAGGATGAATCCATTCTGCCATCCCGTTACATTGTTTTTGTCTTCTAACTATTTATGGAGTGTCGCCTTATGGCCGCAGAAGCCACTCTTTTACCCCGCCAGCCGTTGCCAAAAAAGAGCTTCTACGAACGTATCACTGGCACCAAACGGCGTCGGGATACGATCGAAGGCTATGTCTTTATCCTCCCGGTTGTCTTGGGACTTCTGATCTTTACCATTGGCCCTGTGATCGCTTCGTTCTACATCAGCTTTACAAAATATCCCATTCTGCGCTCCCCCGAATGGATCGGTCTGCGCAATTATGTCAATATGATGAGCAAGGAGCCTTACTTCTGGCAGGCGGTGAAGGTGACGGTCACTTACGCACTGACCGCTGTGCCTTTGGGGATCATCGGCGGATTCATGCTGGCTCTGCTTCTCAACCAGCGCATCAAAGGCATGCCCTTCTTTCGGGCCAGCTTCTATATGCCAACGATTGTGCCGGCGGTTGCCAGCGCAGTGCTGTGGGGCTGGCTTCTCAACCCCGACTACGGGCTGATTAACGCTGGTTTGAAGGCTGCGGGGTTGCCTACTTCGCGTTTCCTGGGCGATCCCAGCTCGGCCCTCGGCTCGTTGGTCTTTATGAGCCTGTGGGGTGTGGGCGGGGGAATGATTATCTATCTGGCTGGGTTGCAGGGCATTCCTGAATCCCTTTACGAAGCGGCCAAAATTGATGGGGCCAGCAGTCGGCAACTCTTCCGCTTTATCACCCTGCCTCTGATGACGCCCACTCTCTTCTTCGGCTTGGTAATGGGTCTGATTAGCGCATTCCAATACTTCACCGAAGCCTTTATTTTGACCACCGGTGGGCCACTTTTCGCCACCTATTTCTACAGTCTGATGGTCTACGAGCGGGCCTTCCGCTTTACCCAAATGGGGATGGCCGCGGCCATGGCCTGGTTCTTGCTGGTCATTGTGCTGGTTCTGACTCTGTTGGTCTTTCGTAGCTCAGCCCTCTGGGTCTTTTATGAAACTGAGGTGAAATAGCGATGAATGAAGGCCGAGAAACTCACTTGGGGCTGGGCGATATCCGCTTTGACCGGCCCCAGCAATCCCTTTTTATTCTGATCGTCTATCTGGTGCTGATTGCCGGTGCGCTGGTCTTTTTGCTCCCCCTCTTTTGGCTGATCACTACCTCCCTGAAGACGAATGCGGAGGTCTATGTCTTCCCACCGACATTTATTCCTTCGACCTTCCGCTGGCAGAATTTCCCCGACGGCTGGTTCTATGAGGGGATGAACTTCTCCCGCTGGCTATGGAACACAGTCTTTATCACCGTAACCGTAACCGTAGGCGCGATTATCTCCTCGTCTCTCTGTGCCTACGGCTTTGCCCGCATCAAATTTCCTGGCCGGGACCTCTGGTTTCTGCTGGTCCTCGCCTCCATAATGCTGCCTGGCGCGGTGACCCTCATTCCACTCTATATTATGTATAGCCGCATCGGCTGGCTGGGCACATTCCTTCCTCTGACTATACCCGCCTTTTTTGGCGGCGGTGCCTTCAATATCTTCCTTCTGCGCCAATTCTTTACGACCATTCCGATGGAACTGGAAGAGGCCGCCATTCTGGACGGCGCAGGCCGTTTTCGCATCTGGTGGCAAATTATGCTGCCCCTGACCAGACCGGCCTTGGCCACGATTGCCGTATTTACCTTCCAAGGCGTTTGGAACGACTTCTACGGGCCGCTGATCTTCCTGACCAATCCGGACACCTACACCCTTGCCCTGGGGATCAGCTTCTTTCGGGGACTCTACAACACAGAGATCCCGCTGATGATGGCTATGTCCTTTCTAATGGTCGTGCCCACCCTCATCGCCTTCTTCTTCGCCCAGCGAACAATGATCCGGGGCGTTGTGATGACCGGCCTGAAGGCGTAAAGCCCGAGAATCTTACCCTGCGTTTATTGAATTGGTGGGTGGCATGCTTTAAGGTGGGTTGACACACCTACTCATTATTTGTATACTGTATATCATAGCCCTTGATTCATTGAGGTGGAAGTATGACCATCGGTTACCTTGTTCGGCGAATCGGGATATTTTTGCTCATTGTGATTACTGCGGTCACTCTTAACTTCTTCATACCCCGTCTAAGCCCGACAAATCCTATCCAGTCGCGGATGAATCAGCTTGCGGCCCAGGGTGGTGTCTACGAGAACCAGATTCAAGAATTGATCAAGATATACAACCAGAAATTTGGTCTCGACAAGCCTCTCTGGGAACAGTATATACTGTATTGGCAAGACCTGTTTCGCTTTGATCTCGGCATCTCCATGTCCTACTACCCACAGACAGCTCTTGAAATGATTGCACGGTCTGCGCCGTGGACGCTTGGCCTCCTCATTGTATCCACGATTATTGCGTTTGTTCTTGGCACGATTTTGGGCGCGCTGATGGCCTGGCCGCAAACGAGCCGCATTGCCACTGGGTTATCGCCGCTGTTTATGACGCTTTCGGCCATTCCCTACTACTTGTTGGGTATGCTGTTCATTTATCTGGTCGCCATGCGCTGGCGACTGTTGCCCGTGGGCGGGGCATTCTCATCCGGTGTAAGCTTGACCATGAGTTGGCAGATGGCGCTCGATATTGGTAAACACGCCATCCTGCCTGCTGCCTCAATCGTTTTTGCAAGCATCGGTTCTTGGGGCCTGGGTATGCGTGCTATGACGACCACCGTTCTTGGCGAGGATTATCTTCAGATGGCTGAAGCCAAAGGCCTGAAACCGCGAACTATCTTCTCCCACTATGCTGTGCGCAATGCGCTGCTGCCCCAGGTGACCTCCCTGGCCATATCCCTGGCCCATGTGATGTCAGGGTCAGTGCTGGTGGAGGTGATCTTTGGTTACCCTGGCGTGGGAAATCTGCTCTTCAAAGCTATCGCCGGTAACGACTACTTTGTCATCCAGGGGATATCGCTCTTTGTCATCCTCTCTATCGGCGTCTCGTTGCTGCTGCTCGACTTTTTGTACCCACTTATTGACCCGCGCATCAAAACTCGACGAGGCTAGGTAGCGTAATGGAAAGTAACGAAAGCAGATTCTTTTCCGTATTGGGTCGCCATAGCTTGTTGATCACAGGCAGCATTCTGGTCTTATTGATCGTGCTTTTTGGTTTGGTGGGGCGTCTGATTGTGCCAGTTGACATGTCAGAGGTAGGAGCTGGCCTCCCGGCCAAGCCACCATCCGCCGAACACTGGCTAGGAACCGATCAGCAAGGGCGGGATATCCTTGCTGATCTCATCTACGGAACCCCGACGTCGTTGCAGATCGGCGTAATCGCTGGCGTATTCGGCGTAGCACTGGGTGCCCTAATCGGTCTGATCGCCGGCTATTTTGGGGGGATTATTGACGAGGTAATCCGCGTGATTGTGGATATTTTGCTGACGATACCAGGCTTGATGGTTTTGATCATCGTAGCGTCCATGCTGGGAGCCGTCTCGGTCGAGGCTATGGCGTTGATCATCGCTGCCCTGGCCTGGATGTTGCCGGCTCGGGCCGTGCGCGCCCAGGTACTCACCATCCGCGAGCGTATGTATGTCCAGGTGGCCCGCTTCAACGGTGCCAGCAACCTGAGGATCATCATCGGGGAACTGCTACCGAATTTGATGCCCTATCTGGCGGCCAACCTGGTCGGTGCGATTTCCGGTGCGATTCTCGCTTCGGTGGGGCTTTCTACCCTCGGTCTAGGGCCAATGAGCAAACCGTCGCTGGGCCTGACCTTTTATTGGGCCATCACCTACGGTGCCCTCATCCGCCAGATGTGGTGGTGGTTTATGCCGCCTATTGTGATCATTATCATCCTTTTCCTGGGACTCTTCCTGATGAGCCAGGGTCTGGACAAGATCGCAAATCCCCGACTCCAGAGCAAGGCATAATTTCAGAATCCAGCATCGGTCAGCCCTGGCTTGGGGTTGGTGATTCGTCTCATTGAGGTGCGGCTTGAACTCGAATATCCTTGAAGTGCGCGACCTGCGTGTACACTACCATACCCGACAAGGGGCAGTGCGAGCAGTCAACGGCGTATCCTTTGACCTGCACGCCAACGAGCGTCTCGGGCTTGTGGGCGAGTCCGGTTCTGGCAAATCAACTGTCGCCCTGGCGTTGATGCGTCTGATCAAGCCGCCGGGGAAGATCGAGGGGGGACAGGTAAAGCTCGACGGTCTTTCCCTCCTCGAATTGTCCGGGGAGAAGATGCGCCAGATTCGGCTTGCCGGAATCGCAATGGTCTCCCAAGGCGCGATGAACTCTCTCAATCCGGTTGCCCGTGTGCGCAGACAGATCGAGGACGCGTTGCGCGACCACAATGCAAAGCTGACAAAGCGAGAACGGGCCGAGTGGATTGGCGAATTGTTAGAGCGTGTCGGTCTCCCGCGGACCGCCGCTGAGATGTACCCCCATGAGTTGAGCGGCGGAATGAAGCAGCGCGTTTGCATCGCGATCGCCATCTGCTTACAGCCTAAAGTCATAATCGCCGATGAACCTACGAGCGCCCTTGACGTGGTGGTCCAACATCAAGTGATGACGACCCTGGAGAGTCTGCGCGCCGAGTTGGGAGCTTCGGTCATCCTTATTGGGCACGATATGGGGCTGATGGCCCAGGCCGTCGATCGGGTTGGGGTGATGTATGCCGGCGACCTAATCGAGACCGGCAGCGTCGAGACACTGTTCAAAGATCCCCTGCATCCGTATACCAGACTGCTAATGGCCAGCCTGCCTTCTCTGGCACAGAAGGAGGCAGCCAAGGGGATCCCTGGTTTGATGCCCTCTCTGCTAAACCGGCCGACGGGCTGCCCGTTTCACCCCCGCTGCCCAGATGCGTTTGATCGTTGCCGGGTTGAGGAACCAACTTTGCAGACGGTGCAGCCGAATCGGGGCGTTGCCTGTCATCTATATGGGAATGATTCGGCCGGAAGGGAGGCATCGTGACCGCTCTGCTTGAAACCCGGAATGTGACGAAGGTCTTCGGTGGGGGACCTTTCCACCGGGGCAATTCGCTCATCGCATTGAATAATCTCTCTCTCACCATCGAAGAATCTCCACCAACGATTACAGCCATTGTGGGCGAGAGCGGTAGTGGCAAAACGACTTTTGCGCGACTGATTCTCGGTCTCGCCGAGCCGACCAGCGGCGAGGTATTGTATCGAGGAGTTGACCTGCGACAACTGGATCAGGAGCAGCGTCGTCAGTTTTTGCGGGATGTCCAGGTGATCTTTCAAGACCCTTATGAGGTCTACAACCCATTCTACCGGATCGATCATGTGCTGCAAGAGCCTGTCGCAAACTTCCGGCTGGCCGAATCGAAGGCGCATGGCCGGGAACTCATAGCGGAAGCACTCACGGCTGTCGGTCTACGTCCAGAGGAGACATTGGGGCGTTATCCCCATCAACTCAGCGGAGGCCAACGGCAACGGGTGATGGTGGCAAGGGCGCTTCTCTTGCGTCCTCGGGTCATCATTGCCGACGAGCCGGTCTCAATGATCGATGCGTCTCTGCGAGCCACGGTTATCGAAAGTTTGCGGGACTTGAACCGCCAGTTTGGCATTTCACTTATCTACATCACCCACGATCTCACTACGGCTTATCAGCTCAGCGAGAATATCGTCGTTCTATATCGTGGCGCAGTCGCCGAAGTTGGCGATGTGGAGCGGGTGGTCAAAGAGCCTGAGCATCCCTACACCCGTCTGCTGATTGGCTCTATCCCGCGACCGGATCCCAAGCACCATTGGGGGATCAAAGAGCATGTCCCTGACACAAACGGCAAGAGCGGGGCAGGGCAACAGGGCTGTCACTTTGCTGACCGCTGTCCGGCGGTGATGCATATCTGTCGCGAGAAAACCCCACCTCTTTACCAGACGGCACCCCACCGCGCTACGGCCTGTCACCTCTACAGCGAGTCGCCAGTGATCGGGTCAGAAACACTGAATCAAATATTTGTAGCGCGCGCCTGAGATCAGCGAGCCACTCCTGAAACCGGAGAGGTCGGGAGTGGCTACGTGTACTCATGGCGGTGTAAGCATTCCTGTAAGACGAGGAGTGTCGACTGCCAAATTATCGGCGATTGATTGTGTAGATAGAAAGGAGGTGCCTGCGAACAGTTGACCTGTCGGTCGTAGATTCTGCTGGAGCTACGGCACTATTCCCATCAGGCAAATGGCATGGCAACGTCAGGAATGGAGTACGTTTTCCAGCAAAGCCTTGTCCAGTACCTTTCTGGAAATGCAACACTTTTTGAAGCACCCGAATTGTTCTGGATCTTTATGACTAACACCCATGAGAAGGGGAGGAAACAATCTGTGACGAATTCAACGCGTTTCACTCGACGATCTTTTCTGATCGGTCTCGGCTCCACCACGGTCTTGTTTCTAGCAAGCTGTGCAGCGCAGCCGTCTGCGCCTCCTAGTGCTGAGCCTGCACAGGCTGGCGCAGCGCCAGCCGCGGATGCCACTGTGGCAGAGGCGATCACCCGGCAAAATACGCTTGTCCATCGGGGGGGCGACACGGAAATCACCGAGCCGACCAACTTTAATCCCTATTCCCTCGGCGGCCTGGGACGGATTCGCGGTTCACTCAACAAGACGTTCCTCGAATTCCTCTACTACTACAATCACAACGATGGTGCAGAGATTCCCTGGCTGGCTGAGAGTTACGAGGTCGCCGCCGACTTCATGAGCGTCGACGTTGTCATTCGCTCTGGCGTAACGTGGAATGACGGCACACCCTTCACCGCCAACGATGTCAAGTTCACCCTGGAAAAGCTACGCGACACCCCCGAATTGGCCTTTTCCTCGGACATGAAAGAGTGGGTCAAAGACGTTACCGTTGTGGACGACCAGACCTTCACAATCAACCTGAACAAGGCCAACCCCCGCTTTTTCTATTTCTACTTTGTCGAGAACTCGGAAATCCAAGTCTCGATTCTGCCCAAGCATATCTGGGAGAACGAGGATTGGACGACGTTCCAAAACTACGACCCGGCGCGGGGACTACCAGTGGGCACTGGTCCCTTCAAGTTGGCCGAGGCGTCTCCTCAGGGCCAGCTCTTCGACCGCGACGACAATTGGTGGGGTGTCAAGACGGGTTTCTCCCAGGCGTCCAAGATCAAGCGCCAGGCGTTCGTTCCGCTGGGCACCGGCGATGCATTGTTCGCACGCATGATCAACAACGAGGTGGATGTCGACATAACCTTCCAACCAGGCTCGTTTGTGGCATCCAACGCGCAAAACCCGGACCTCAGAAGTTGGAACGCCACAGGGCCTTCCTTTGGTGCAGCAGATGCCTGCCTTTACACTTTAGGCTTGAACACAAAGTGGGGTCCGATGGCCGACGTGCACGTGCGCCGGGCCGTTCAGGCTGCTATCAACCGGCAGGGGCTGGTGGATCTTGCCTACGAAGGTGGCACGGTCCCCTTGAATCTGCCCTTCTCGACCTTCGGCGGTCTCGATCCATATCGGGAGCTTTGCCAAGATATCGTCGATAAGTACAATCCCGACAATTCCTCCCTTGAGCTGGTCGACTCTGAAATGGCGGAGGCTGGCTACGCAAAAGACGGCGACGGCCTCTGGGCCAAAGACGGTCAGCGCTTGACGCCGAATGCCCTATGCCCCTCATGGCTAGGACCTATGGCCCCTGTCTTGGAAAAGCAACTCCGCGACGCAGGCTTTGACGTCACCTTCACCTATAATGCTACCACCAATGACCCATTCTTCGCCGAGGTCCGAACCGGCAAAGCTGATATGTGGATCATTGTACACTGTGGAAGCAGCCGCGAGCCTTGGGGTACGCTCCAGCACTATCACAGCAAGTTCAACTCACCTGATCAGGGCACGACGAATAACTACATCTGGGCCAATAGCCAGTATAGCAACCCAGAGTACGACGCCCTGATCGATCAACTGGACGGGATTCCGCCCTCCCCAACCGACAAGGCGTATACCGATCTGGTCCGTCAGGCTGTGGAGATTTACCTCCGCGACGTGATTGAGATCACCATGTCTGAGGAGCGGCATGTGCGCGTTTACAACTACCACTATTGGACGGGCTGGCCGAACTCAGACGATGCATACGTCGCGCCCTACGCTCTGTGGGCGAGTATTATGCTGGCGCTGCTGAAAGTCGAACCCACCAACGCTGCCTAGTCTGGACAGGCCAGAACCGTCGATATCTCTTTAACGACTGTCGTAACCGCTGGCAGATAGATGACTTGTCGCTGCCCCCACTCGTCCCCCCAGGGAAGGGTGGGGGCAGTCGCATAGAGATTGTGCTGTCTTGGTTCGCATGAACGTCGCGAACGCGCGGAGTGAGGCCGCTGAAGTATGCCAACTTATCGTAGGATTCTGATCGGACTCGTCTGTGTTGCGCTAGCGATTGGGGCTGCGGCGTGTCGCCCTGCCCTCACAAATGGGACCGGGGCCAGCTCTGGTAGCCACGTTTTGGTGGCTGCGTCCCCAACGCCAACCCTCCCGCCATCCGAAGAAGTCGTGTGGGGCAGAGTTCCTGAATGTAGCTGTTTTATGGACTCTGCGACGGACAGCGTTGCAGACGCGCTGAAAAAAGCCAACCTGACCGTCAGCCTGCAAGAACTAAGCCCCCGGGACGGCTGGCTCTATTTTGCCGTCACTTTCGATCCCAGTTCCGTCTCATCAGAACAGGTGCGTCTCTCCATGGCGGCAGGCGGTGCTGAAGTCCTCGACGGACCGCCCTGAAATTTACAAAAAGAGTAGCCGGGGAATCCGTTCCCCGGCTACTCTTTCACTCATCACCAATTCATCCCTCCAACAAATCAGTGTCGCCCTTTGTTCGTGGGCAACTGCTTTTACACATACTCCCCCGGCAAGACCCGCGCCTCGAACATCTCCAATAGTGTGAACTCCACAAAGACGGCGTAATGCTCGTCCGCCTCCGTCTGCTGGTTGATGCCCACCCAGCCGATCTGCCGAGAATCGTTGTCCTCGTCCACCAGCGGAATCACATTGCGCCCCAGATGGCGCGGCTGGTTGGGATAGCGGGCGTGGTCGTAGAAGTACTCCTCCGCCGCGCCGAGCCAGCCCCGGTTGAAGAGCTTCCACGCCGTGGCGATAACCCCAGTACGGTGCACAGCCCAGAGCGAATAGGCGGTCGCCAGGTCGGACGGGAATATCCACTGGTGGCCGCCCAATTTCAGCACCCGCTCGGCCCGAAAGTGCCAGAGAGGCGCGCTATACTTGGCGCTGGAAGCCTGAATCGCAGCGGTCGTCTCCGGTGGCAGAAGGATCGTCTGTTGGTTGGGAAAGGTGATTGAATAGGGCATAAGAGGTGTGGTCTGAATCCTGAGTTTGCTATGCAATCGCGATTTTCACCACCACTTTGTGCAGATTCCCCTCCGAGCGCAGGGGGGTGTGGGCATCCTCCGGGAAGAAAATCGTAAATGATCCCGGCCCGGTCGCCACGTAGGCGTTGGGCGTGTCGTCGTAGAGGACCACATCCTTGGCTGTGTCGAATTCGCCTTGGGGTTGGGTACAGGTGGGCGTGGACTTCCAGCCCATCTGGTCAATGCCATCGGCCACATACTGAATGTCCATATAGGCCCGGTGGGATTCCAACCGGCCCGCATCCCATCCACGGCCTGGTCCGTTGGTGATGAGGGCGAAGAGATTGTTGCCGTCGATGTCGTATCGGCCCGGGGCCAGATCTTTCAGGTCCGCGCGGCGCAGAAAGGCAAAGGCCGCGGCGAAACGGGGATGCAGAGCGCTGTAGCGGTCGGCTTGAGAAAGAGGACTGAGAATCATCGGTGGGGTCTCCTGTGATTTTTGTAGGGCCGACTGGCAGTCCGCCCGCGTTGAACGAACAAACGATACGTTCCTTATTGTCCTCCATTTGCCAATGACGCGCAAACCCGTGATCAACCCTATTGCACACCTCTCTCGCCTGTACCACCTTCTCCACAGCTGGCCCTTTCCTCTCCCCCCTTTGCTTCAAGGCGGAAACCCAACCCCCACCGGTGTGCTGGCCGGCGTGTGCTTTCGGATGTCGGAAGTAGCCGGAACCCACCTAAAGGGTGGCCTGCTCCACTATTGGAATGACCACAAAGGATGCTACATTACGTGATTGGCTTGGCTTGTAAAGACCAGGCCAAAAATAAACACCCGACCTCTTGAGGGTAGGCCGGGTGTTTGCGAGGAAGAGCCGAGGAGCCAACTGGAGAGTAGTAGAGGAAATTGTGCGTCGGATACGACACACCCCTTCCGAGGTGAGGAGTCCCCGGTGGGTCATTCTCAATAGGTACAGGGTGACACATCTGCTCTAATGAACTGTCAATAATCCATTTCTTCTCGGGCCATGTGTCGGGCGTCTTCATTGCTCCAACTGGGAACAGTCTTAGTATAATGGTAGCGTCATTGTGATTGGCTGTCTTGCAGTCGGGTTTGCCCACTGGTCAAGTGGATAGGTTCCTGTCTGCGTTCGTATAAGCAAACGCAGACAATTGTCTTTCCCGTTGGACACAAACCCCTGAATCGGGTACTCTAAATGTATGGAAAATACCTCTGAAATTCTTCTGCTCTCCTGTTATGAATCAGGACATCAGCCGGTGAGTCTGGGTTGGCCTTTGGCTACGCTGAACGCGGTTGGGTTGGCAGCATCTGCGGTGGATCTGTCGGTGGACGACTTTCCCACGGCCGCGGCCTCCACAGCCCGTCTGGTGGCTATCGCCGCGCCCATGCACACGGCCTTGCGCCTGGGCGTGGACGCCGCGCGCCGGGTGCGGGCGCTCAACCCCCAGGCCCACATCACATTCTTCGGCCACTACGGCTGGCTCAACCGGGACTATCTGCTGCAGGCCAACGGAACTTCCGCCCTGGCCGATTCGGCCATCGCGGGCGAAGCGGAGGACGCTTTGACTGCCCTGGCCCAGGCTATCGCAGCCGGTCGGGGGGCGAACGGGATCGTCGGCGTCTCTACCCCCAGCCAGACCGCCCCTCCTCGCCTGACCCGACTTCACCTGCCCACCCCGGCGCGGGCCGCTCTGCCCAGCCTGGACGCCTACGCCCGCTACGAAGCCGACGGCGAGATGTACCTGGCGGGTTACACCGAAGCCAGCCGGGGCTGTCTCCACACCTGCGGCCACTGTCCGATTACGCCCGTTTACGGCGGGCGCTTCTTCGTGGTGCCCGTGGAGACGGTTTTGGCTGACATCCGTCAGCAGGTGGAGCAGGGTGCGCGCCACATCACCTTTGGCGACCCCGATTTTCTCAATGGGCCGGGCCACAGCCTGAAGGTGGTCGAGAGCCTACACCGGGAGTTTCCCCGGCTCACCTTTGACTTTACGACAAAAGTGGAGCATCTGATCGAACAGCAGGCGATTCTGCCCCGACTGGTCGAGTGCGGTGCCTCCTTCGTGGTCTCGGCCTTCGAATCCACCAGCGATGGGGTGCTGGCCCGGCTGAACAAAGGCCACACCGTCGCCCAGATGGGGGAAGCCCTGGAGATTCTCAAGCGGGTCGGACTGCCCGTGCAACCCACTTGGGTTGCCTTCACCCCCTGGACGAGCCTGGACGACTATCTGGGGATGCTGGGCTGGATTCGCAGCCACGGGTTGATTCCTGCTACCTCCATTGTGCAGATGTCCATTCGCCTGCTGATTCCTCCCGGCAGCGCGCTGCTGGAACAGCCGGACGCGGCGGTCTGGCGGGGCGAACTGGAGCCAGCCAACTTCACCTGGCGTTGGGCACACCCGGACACGCGTATGGACGCCTTGCAGCGGGAGATCGCCTTTATCGCCGAAGATGCGGACCCGGACAGCCACCCGTGGATTCTTTTTGAAGCGGTGGAGTACGCGGCCCACGCCATCGCCGGACTGCCTGCGCCCGCGCATCCCCGGCCCGCCTTTCTGCCGCCGCCACCACCCCGGCTGACCGAAGATTGGTTCTGCTGAGCGGAACCCACTGCCGACCAGTTTGGTCGCAGATAAAAAAGTACACAGATTTGCACTGATGCAAAGGATTTTCACGGAACGGATATGAGCGATATCCACGACAGCGGCTACAAGTTTCTCTTTTCCAACCGCACGATCTTTCGCCAGTTGATGGAGAGTTTTGTCGATCAGCCCTGGGTTGCGCAGCTCGACTTTGAACGGGCCGAGACGGTGGACAAATCCTTCGTAGACAAAGAGTTTCAGGGGCGGGAGAGCGATCTGATCTACCGTATTCCCTTCGGTGAGGAGGAGATTTACGTCTATGTCCTGTTGGAATTTCAGTCCACCGTAGACCGGTCGATGGCCCTGCGGGTGTTGAATTACGTCGTACTGTTGTATATGCACCTGGACGAGAACCGAACCAGCGGCGAGAAATTGCCCCCCGTCTTCCCGCTTGTGTTGTATAATGGGGACAGGCGCTGGATAGCCGCCACAGATGTGGCCGATCTGATCGAGCCGGTTCCCTCGATGGGCGAGTACGGGCTGCACTTTCGCTATTTCAAGCTGGCCGAGAACGAACTGAGCCAGGAGAATCTGCTGCGAATCGGCAATATCGTCTCCACGCTTTTTCTGGCCGAGACCCGTTACGCCCAGGACAAATTGATCGAGGAACTGGTCACTCTTTTCGAGCGGGAAGAGGACAAGCAGGCGGTTTCGATGCTGGTCAACTGGTTTCGTCAGATGGCCATTCACCGGCGGATGCCCGGCGAGGATTACAAAGAGTTAGAAGAAGTATATCGTTCCAGCGAGGAGGTGAAGACAATGTTTGTGACTGCATTGGAAGAATATGGGCAGAAGTTCTATGACAAAGGGCTTGTAGAAGGACAGGAAAAGGGGTTGGAAAAGGGGTTGGAAAAGGGGCGGTTTGAGATTATTCTGGCGATGTCCCGGCGCGGTTTTGCTGTGGATGTGATTGCCGACGTGACGGGCATTTCTGTGGCCGATGTGGAAGCGATGCTGGCTCATGGTCTGGCGGAAATGGAAGAGGCTGCTGGCGTTGACCAACAATCCGACAAGCCAGACGCCCAATGAGCCACTCCCGCCGCCTGGCTGAAGGCATTCTCTTCACAGACCAGTACCAACTGACAATGGCCCAGCTCTACTTTCGGATGGGCCTGCACGAACGGGAGAGCCAGTTCGACCACTTCTTCCGCAGCTATCCCGACTACGGCGCGCACCAGGCCGGCTTCTGTGTCAACGCGGGGCTGGACTGGCTGATCGATTGGATGCAGGATGCCCATTTCGGCGACGAGGAGATCGGCTATTTGCGGGCGATGACCAGCCGCACGGGCCAGCGTCTTTTTGCCGATGACTTCCTGGCCTGGCTGCGCGCCAACGGTGACTTCTCCGGCATCAGTCTGCGCGCCGTGCCCGAAGGACGGGTGGTACACGCCAATACCCCGTTGACTGTCGTGCGCGGCCCGCTGGCAATGGCCCAAATCCTGGAAACTTCCCTCCTCAACCACCTGAACTATCCGATTCTGATTGCCTCCAAAGCAGCCCGCCTGCGGGAGAGCGCCAATGGCAGCCTCTTTCTGGAATTTGGCATCCGCCGTGCCCACGAACGGGGCGGCAACGCGGGGACCCGGGCCGCGCTGATTGGCGGCGCGGACTTTACCTCTAATGCGGGGGTCTCCCATCTCCTCGGTTTCCCGCCCAAAGGCACCCACGCCCACGCGCTGGTTCAGGCCTTCCTGGCCCTGGGGATGAGCGAATACGACGCCTTCCAAGCCTACGCCGATGTCTACCCGGACGAGTGTTTGCTGCTGGTGGATACGATCAATACCCTGGAAAGCGGCGTGCCCAATGCCATCCGGGTCTTCGAGGGGCTACGGGCCAAAGGCTACGATCCGGTGGGCGTGCGCCTGGACTCGGGCGATCTGGCCTATCTGAGCATTCAGACCGCCAAACTGCTGGACGCGGCCGGTTTCCCCAACGCCTCGATCGTCCTCTCCAACGATCTGGACGAGCTGGTCATCTGGCAGATTGTCACCCAAATTAATGTGGAGGCCAAACGCTACGGCGTCGATCCCGCGGGCGTCATCCGCCGTCTGGTCTACGGCGTGGGGACCCGGCTCATCACCTCCGAGGGGGATTCGTCCCTGGGCGGGGTCTACAAACTGGTGGCCGTGCGCCAGGGCGAGGAGTGGAAACCGGCCATCAAACTCTCCGAGGCCCGCGAAAAGACGCCCAACCCCGGCCACAAAGAACTCTACCGCATCTACGACGAGCGCGGACAGGCCACCGCCGATCTGGTCGCTCTCTCCGACGAAAAGCCGGACGGTAGCCAGCGTCTTGTCCTGCGTCACCCGGGCACGCGCACCAAATGGCGCGCGCTGGAACCCCGGCAAATTTCCCAGGTGGAGCCGCTGCTCGTGGACATTTTGGCAGAAGGCCGCCTGGTCTACGACCGGCCAGACATCGCCGCCATGCGCGCCCTGCGCATCGCCGATGTGGAGCGGCTGGACCCCGGCGTGCGCCGCCTGATCAACCCCCACGTCTACCACGTCTCCATCAGCCAGATGCTCTGGGATATGAAAGACGCGCTGATCTGGGAGTTAACCGGAGATGCCGGATGAAATTGAAATGCAATAGTGAATGGTGAATAGCGAATTGAGAATTGTGGATGGTTCGCTCGTCACTTACACCTTCCACCTGAAAGAGAACTGAAATGATCGAAAAATCCCCCAATCCCCAACGCGTTCTCGTCACTGGCTCCACGGGCGCGATTGGGCAGCCTGTCTGCGAACGGCTCCTGGCGCGCGGCCATCATGTGCGGGGCTTTGCCCGACGGCCCACCCCCGGCCTGGAAGATTTTGTGATCGGCGACCTGAACGACCAGGCAAAGGTGCGGGAAGCCGTCGAAGGGATGGACTGCATCATCAATCTGGGCGCCTACCCCAACCCGGCAGATTTTGTGGATGTGCTGCTGCAACCGAACGTCGTGGGGCTGTATTACATTTGCGAGGCCGCCGCGGAGTTTAAGGTCAAGCGGCTGGTGCTGGCGACAACCCTACAGGTGGTCAGCGGCCATAACTACGGGGAGACTGGTCAGATGGTGAAAGTGGAGGATGGCCCCGCGCCGGTCAACCACTACGGGCTGACAAAAGCCTGGGCCGAAATTGCCGGGGATATGTACGCCCGGGTCCACGGCCTGTCGGTGATCAGTGTGCGCATTGGCTGGCTGCCCCGTAATGCCGGCGAAGCCGAGCGACTGGTGGGCAGCAAAATCGGCAAAGATGTCTTTTTCAGCCACAACGACGCGGCCACCTTCCACCAGCTTTGCGTGGAATCGCCCACGCCCGCGCCGGGCGAATCGGCCATCCTTTTCGCCACCAGCCGTCCCGCCGAGCGGATTTTGCTGGATTTGGAACCGGCCAAACGCATCATCGGCTACGAGCCGGAGGATGTCTGGCCCCAGGGACTGCCCTATGCGCTGAACGAATAGAGCCATTTCAAAAAGATGCTGGAACCAAAAGCGTTTGTATACACGGATCGAAGAGAACACGGACAATAATTTCAAGTCTTCTGTGTTCTTTTCTATCCGTGGGTACAAAATCTAGTACCCCGGAGACAATCTATGCTTACCGCACTCACTCAACTGAATTACACCATCGTCCTCTGCGACGATCTGGATCGGATGAAGGCATTCTACCGGATACTCCTTGCCTTTCCCATCGACTCGGAATCCGAGACCGGCTTGACTTTTCGAGCCGGTTCGGTGCTGCTTTCTCTGCGCAAGCGCACCCGAGACTACGACGGTCAGGGCGTGCGCGTCGATCTGCCCGGCGTGCAGGTTGCCTTCCTCGTCTCGCGGCCCGAAGTCGATCTCTCCTATCAACAACTTTTGGAGATGGGTGTCACTATCGTAGACCCGCCCACGGATCAGCCGCGGGGACACCGGACTGTCTATTTCACCGATCCGGAAGGCAACCTCCTGGAAGTCTACGCCGAAATCTGACAAGTGTGTATTGGTCGGCAGAAACTAACCTGAAAATAGGACGCTGATGGCGCTGAAAAAGATGATTGACGCTGATAAAATCTGCGCAGATCAGTTGTTTCTGCGTGAATCTGCGTCCCGCTTTTCATTGCTGATTGTCCCCCCTAGGGCATGGACACTAACCCAAAAATAGCCACTGATGAACGCGGATGGGCACGGATTGAATCTGCGCCGCTTGCGACCTCTGTGTTCCAATTTCCGTGCCTACTCAGCCACCAGTTTCCCCCCGCGCGCAGTGCCACCCAGGACAATCCCCGCACCGATCAGCACCAGATTTTTGATGATATACTGGCCTTCCAGCGTTGGAGCGTAAGGGAAGTGGGTCCAGACTACATCGGGCAGAATCAGCAGGGGCAGGGCCGTACCGGGCATCTGTAGGAAGAGCAGGAGCAGCGTCAGACGCATATATTTGCCGAAAATCAGCCCTAGACCGATCAGCGCTTCCCAGGCCGCCAGAACCGGGATAAAAAGACTCGGGTCTACGAAATAGATGGTGTTGCGCACCAACTCCTCCGCCGGGCTGAGACCGGGAAAGAATTTCAACACGCCGAACCAGAAAAAGACGATCCCCAGGCCGATGCGCATAATGCGCAGGCCGTAACGGGCCATCCATTCGGTGATGGCCCGGTCAAGGGAATCAAAACGTTCAACGCCTCTGCTTTTGATATTTGTCATTTCTCATCCTCTTCCAGAATTGATTCGGGTATATTCAATATCGGTACTGGGCCGAGCCGCACGAGGGCGTGCTCACTCCTCGGCCCAACTCAATATGAATGCACCCTTTCGTCTGATTCACCTCTGCCCGCGCCTATCTTCTTTCCTCTAACCGCGCGGGCAGCCCACCCTTCATCCGCAGGGTAATCTGTGGTTCCATCTGGGCGGGATGGTTCGGCTCTACCCGCACCCGGAAGCGCTGGACAATCGCTGCTGTGATCAGTGTGGCTTCGGTAAGGGCGAAGCTGTTGCCGATGCACTGGCGTGGGCCGCCGCCAAAGGGCAGGTAGGCGTAGCGGGGCCTTTCCGCCTCTTTGCCCGGCGCAAAGCGTTCCGGGTCGAAGCGTTCCGGCTCCGGCCAAAATTCGGCCAGATGGTGCGTGATGTAGGGAGACAAAACCAGCGCACTTTGGGCGGGAATGTGATAGCCGCAGACGGTGTCGGCCTGCTGTGCCCAGCGGGTGAGGATGTAGGCCGCGGGTCGCACGCGCAAGGTCTCGTCGATCACCTGGCGGGTGTAGCGCAGGTGGGGCAGGTCTTCAAAAGTGGGCGTGCGTCCCGACAGCACCCGGTCCACTTCCGCCTCCAACCGCTCCTGCACCTCCGGGTTTCGATCCAGAAAGTAGAAGAGCCAGCTCAGCAGCACAGATGTGGTTTCGTGGCCGGCCACCATCAGTGTCAGCACCTCATCCCGCAACTGGCGGTCGCTCATTCCATCCCCGGTCTCCTCATCCCGGGCCTCCATCAACATCCCCAGCAGGTCTGCCTTCTGCTCCCCACTGCGCCGCCGTTCGTTAATTACCCCGTATACTACATCTTCCAGTTGCTGGGTGTCGGCGAACAATTTCTGTGTGCTGGGCCAGAAGGGAATTCGCAGGGTGAAAAGAGCAAAGGGTTTGGAACTCAGATCGGTGATGAGTCGGTTGGCCCGGTCAAAGGCATGGCCGACCTGGTCAGCCTTTCCGGTCAGGTCAATGCTGAAAAGTGTTTTGCCCGCGATTTCCAGGGTCAACGCCATCAGTTCCTCATCGAACGCAAACCATTCGTCCGTTCTTGACTTGACTGCCCAGCGCTCAAAGCGGGCTACGGTCGAATCGACAAAGGTACGGGCAAAGCTGGCAATCTGCGTGCGGTGGAAGGCGGGCTGGGCCAGCCGTCGCTGCTTGCGCCAGAAGTCACCGTCGCTGGTGAGCAACCCTTCCCCTGCCAATGGTTTGAGAATTTCGATGGAGGGATGGGGCTGCTTCGTATAATTGGCGTTGTTGTCCTGAAGGATATGTTTGTTGGCGTCCGGGTGGACGAAGCTGTAGCCATACCAATTGAGAAAGAATCGATAACGCAGGCTGTCGCCATATTCCTGGTGGATGTGTGTCAGATAGTCCAGGGGTGCTTTCTGAAACTCCCGTGCGGTGCCGAATAGTCCGCGGCCTGCCGGACCAGGTAGATAGTTTTTTGACGAGATGTCGCCAGCCAAAGTGGTTTTCATTCGAAACTCCTTTCGCACGAATGGTAGTAGAGGGTAATGGATCTGTCTGTGCCTGTTCCGAAAATCAGGAATGCCGCCTTCGTTGCCAAATGGCATGGGCCGCCCGCGCATAGGCTTCGTGGGTTCCATGCCACCCTGTTATGTTATCCAAATGCCAATAGCGCAGATCCAGCCCCTCGTGGCTGAGGGCCAGTTCGCCACCGGTCACCCGGCATAGAAAACAGACCGCCACCATCGTGAAGAGTCCCCAGGCCGGATCCGGCCGACGGGTAAAGACCCCCACCAGTTCCACTGGCTCCACGTGCAGGCCGGTCTCCTCCCACGCTTCCCGCACCACCGCTTCCTGGGGAGATTCGTTGGGTTCCAACCAGCCACAGGGCAGACACCAGCGCCGATCGTCTGCGCGCAGATGGAGCAGGATGCGCCCGTCGGCATCAAAGATGGCTGCGTCCGCGCCGACTTTAGGGGTGATGTAGCCCGTCTCGGCCTGCAAGCGTGCTTTGACCAGACCGGTGGGCAGGTCGAGATAGTCGGCGTATTCCTGGCTGCACAGTTCCAGCAGCCGCGCGTAGCGTTCCCTGTCATACTCGTTCTGGGCGTAGGTCAGTCCGTTGCGGGCAATCGTGCGCAGTTCATCGAGGAGGGGGAGAAGGTTCATTCGATTGTCCCAGTGTAAGTGAATCAGTCACCAGTGAGCAGTGACCAGTTATCAGTGGGAAGTGCCTATCTGTCACTGTTTACTGATGACTGGTCACTGATGACTTCTTTGCAGCCGCATCCGTACAACCATCACAGGGGGAATTTCGGAGAACTCCGGCCCCCAACTGAGAGGCGTGCGCCCCGTTGGGTGGTCCGCTGGAAAGGCGCGCTCTTCCAGCCCATCCATCACAAAGCCGGTGGCAAAGCCCGCGCCCAGCAGCATCTGCAAGGGGCGGTGAAAATAGGGATGAGGGCGCTGTTGACCGGGGAGCGCCAGCCCCAGCTTGACCGATGGCGACATATAGCCAGTCACTTTCATACTGTAGGTGGTGATCATCTCCCCGTCTCGGTCCTCCCGCTCTGCCATAAAAATCGTGTGCATATTGTTGAAACAGGGGTGCATCAGCGAGAAAGCGAAGAGACCGCCAGGCTTGAGCAATCGGGCAAGGCTGGTGAAGAGAGGGTCGATTTCGGCCATATCAAAGAGAGCCATATTGGAGAGGGCTGCGTCGAAGGTGCCTTCGCCCAGGGCCAGCAGTGTAGCGTCGTCCCCGCCGTCGATCACCCGGTAGTCGATCTCCCCGTCGGCGGCTGTGGTGCGCGCCCTGGCCCGTTCGATCATTTCGGCGGAGAGGTCAAAGGCCGTCACCTGTGCGCCCAGCTGCCCCAACCGCCGACTGGTCAGGCCATTGCCACAGGCCACATCCAACACCCGCATCCCAGGCCCCGGTGTCAGCAGCCGTTGCAAGGCCGGCCAGCAGAGCACATTCACAAAGTCGTTGCCCTCGCCCATAAATTCATCCCAGTAGGCCGCGTTCTCGTTCCAGGCGTCCTGGGCTTCCTGGGCATAGCTGGAAAATGATTCTGGTTGCATTGAATTCTCCGGTGGGGGATTGGATATTGGGTATTGGGTATTTTGCAGGGACGCCCCGTGACATCACTGCGAAATACCCAATACCCAATATCTACTCATCTTCAAAACGATTCAACGCCACATTCTTGTGTGCGCGCCAGGGGTCAAAGACCCGCCCATTCATGCCGATGTAGACACCGGGGGGCAGGAGTTGCACCGCGGCCAGAGCAAAGCCGATATTGAAGATGGCGTCGGTGAAGCGCAGACGGGCGGGCTGCATGGAGCCGGTCAGCACAATCGTCTTGCCGGGGATGCCGCCCAGGGCGCGGGCCGTTGCCAGCATCGTATCTGTGCCGTGGGTGATGACGATTTGGGCTTGCTCCGACGCCTCCACCGCGTGGCGGACCAGCGCCCGATCCCCGTCGTTCATCTCCAGGCTGTCTTTGCGTAGAAGGCTCTGGACTGTGTACTCCACGGTGATATTGGCTTCCTCCAGCACCAGAGGCGCGGTCGGATCACCCACCTGAAAGGCGCTTTTGGCGTCGAAGTAGATTTTGTCGATTGTGCCGCCGGTGGCGATGATTTTGATGGTCATAGGTTGGAGATTGGGAATTGGGGATCGGAGACTGGGGATTAGGCGTCACTTTCCGATCCCCGATCCCCAGTCCCCAATCCCCAATTCCCTACTTCGCTGCTCCGATTTGGATGGTCGTTTTGCCAGTCAAAACGGAAAAGACGTTGGCTGTCACTGTGCGGTCGTCCCGCTGGAAGGTATAGAAGAATTTGTCTTTGGCCCGCTCCTCGGCCTGGCCTACTTGGGCAAAACCGGCGGCGGCCATCGCTTCTTCCAAATAGGTCCGGGCCTCGGCCAGGCTCATTGTCGTCAGGATATTCGCTGTGCGCGCCACCACCGAAAGCTGGGACCCTTCCGGGATGGGGAAGTTAAAGCCCAGCAGCGCCACAACTTCGGCGGGCATGGGTGTGGGCGGCGCATTGACTTCCTCCACATTCGTCGGCACTTCCACCACAATCGGCGCGTTGAAGTCGTAGTAGAGGAATTCGGTGGTGAAGGTTTTTCCCTCGATCGTCAAAGAAAAGAACAGTTTGACGATAAAACGTTCCTCCGCATCCAGCCATAAATCCAATTGTGCGGCGTCCGCGCCCCCGACGCTCAGCGTGTCACTCCCCGTCTGGATGTCGGGGATGACTGTCTTGTCCCCCTGCAAATGCAGAGTCTTGCGTCCGCTCATCTCCTCCTCGCCCACCAGCGTCATTCCCGGCGCGGCTTCGGCCAGGCCGCTGGGCGTGACGACAGTCAGCTCGGCCAGGTTGAAGGTGCTGATGACCGTCCACTTTTCGCCGTTGTTCAGGTAGAGTGTGTCGTTGATGAAACGCACGTTCGCCTGGATTGGCTCGCCGTTCTGATAAATCGTCACCTGATCGTCTTCGGCCAGGGGTGTTTTGACGTGAGCCACCTCTATCTGCGCTGTCGGCTTGCCCTCGCTCATCACCTCCACCCGCATCCGATAGGTTTCGATGCTTTCTATCTGTTCCACCGTCAGCGCCGGGCCGCCGCCAATGGGCTGGGCAGTTTGGGCCTGGGTTGCTGGGGAAGATGCCGCTGCCTCAACCGGTTTTTCAGCGGATGCTGCGACCGTTGGTGTAGCCGGTTCTGCTTGGGATGCCGGCGCAGGGGTGTTGCCGCCGCAGCCGCTCATAAGCAGAAGAGTGGCTGTCACGAGCAAGAAAAATTGTCTAGCCATTGTTATTCCATCCCTTCGTGGATGATAATTGTTGCCTGGAGTTCTCGTTCAATGCGTTTGACTGTTGCTTCGATCAATGGTCTGTCGTCTGCTTGTAAGACATCGGCGAGCAGATGGGCCGTTTCACAATAAAGATGTAGCCCCGCTATGACTTCTTCGCGTAGCGATGGGTGGGGATTATCGGCAGCCGAGATGCCAAAGGCTATGGAAAGCAGACGGCTCCAACGAGTCTCCCCGCCCACACTGGCGCGCACATCGTCATAGAAGCTGTTGTCGCTGTTGCCCAAAACCCCCCGCTGGACGCCCATCACCCGGGCCAGCAGCCAAGAGAGGCCAAAGCGGGCGTTGAGCAGGCGGCCCACATCATCCCGGCGTAATCCTTCCAGCCCTTTGTGGGCCTCTTCGATCAGCCCGACCAACTCCCGGCTGGCGTAGCGGTCTGCTTTGGCCTGCCTCTCGGCTGTCCAGACAAAGGCCCGCGCCTGATGTTGCACGACAGCAAATAACCCTTCCGGGTCTTGCAGCGGAATGGCATCCCGCAGCGCGGCCACCACAATCACCGCCTCCTCTGGCTCGGTGAACCAGCCGTCGATCTGTCCCGGTGAGACTGCATTCACATTGACCAGCCGATCCGCCACCAGAAAGCTGGTGCGCATCGGTGGCTCTGCGTCCGCTGGCAGCAAAAAGAGCAGGTCCACATCGCTGAATGGGCCAGCGTCACCCCGGGCATAGCTGCCCAGCAACGCGATGGCCTGCGGGCGGGGTCCATCCCATTGCTGCCAAAGCTCATCTAAATTGAATGGCAGCATCAGAAGGGCAGGGTCACGCCCAGCAGCTTCAGCCCGGCGTAGATGAGCAGCAGCCCCAGCACCGCCACCCAGGGGATTGTCTGGGCCAGGAGCAGCAGTACATCCCAGGGCGTGGCTGTGCCGATGGCTCGAATGCCCACGGGCTGGAATATCCCGGCCCAGGCCAGCACAGGCAGTACCACCAGCACCAGCCCGACCAGAATCAGTAGAGCGCCGAGAATCTGATTGGTCACACTGCCCTTTTGCATCGATTCCTCCATAGGTGCAAGCAGCCGTCTTGTAAATTTATCGGAGTGGGCCAGCGATGAGGGTTTGCTGTCGCAGTACGCTTGACGGAATCCCTGCCATATGCTCGTCTCGATGGACGAGGATTGCTGACTGAACCTGGGCTGCCCCGGCGATTAGCGCGTCGATTAGGGGTAGTCGTCGCACGGCTGATTGGCCGATGGCAAGCGCTGCCAGGGCAACTGTGTCGTCAATTGCAATCACTGAATGAAAGAGGATATGGTAGGCTGAAACTGTTTCTGCCGCTTCGGCTGTGGTTGCACCCAGGGACAGCAAACGGCGGCCTAACTCTGTCAGTGTCGGGCTGGCAATCAGCAATTGGGCATTTTCGCTTTCAAAAAGTGATTGGACACTTTCCCAACCATCTTCTTGGCGAAAGTGAGCGAGAAGCGCTGATGTATCGAGCAGGTATAGGATTGAGTCAGTCATCTGCTGCTCGTTCCTCAACAAGTTCCTGGACAGCGTTGCGCTCCGGCGAGAATCGTCGCCCTTTTCCCAGTAGCCGACGCGCCAGAGCAGAGCGATCTGGAATAACACGGACGCGAATTTCGTCTGTGCCATCGACAACCTGCCAATCTAATTGGTATCCCGGTTTAATGCCATAATGACGGCCAACTTCAGCCGGGATGGTAATCACATTTTTCTGGGTGACTGTTGTAATCATAAAATTCATCCTGCCTCTGGAATACTAAAAAGTCACGGCTTTTCGCCGTTGTCCTTTCGACATCATTTTCTTCCCGACTTATAGCACATCCGCGCTCTATCCCCCAAGTGCCGCGGCAATCGCGGTCACACCGATTTCGATCTCCTCGTCGCTGAGGATCAGCGGCGGCAGCAGGCGCAGGACAGTCGTCCCTGCGGGCAGGGTCAACACCCGGTGATCCTCCATCAGCGTCTTCAGGTACGGCCCGACTTTCGTGCGCAGATCGATACCGATCATCAGCCCCGGCCCGCGGATCTCGCGCACCACCGGGCAGTCAGCCAGGGCCTCTTCCAGTCGCGCCCGCAGCCGCTGCCCAGCCTGCTCTGCCCGCTCGATGAGATTCTCTTCCTGATAGGCCCGAATCGCAGCCAGCCCCGCCGCGCAGGCCAGGGGGTTGCCCCCAAAGGT
Source organism: Litorilinea aerophila (assembly GCA_945905745.1). Taxonomy (GTDB): domain Bacteria; phylum Chloroflexota; class Anaerolineae; order Caldilineales; family Caldilineaceae; genus JACQGT01. Next base: position 13,516 of record CAMDQF010000002.1, on the reverse strand, counting down.
GCTGCCGTGTGCCCCCACGAAGAGCGCCTCCTGCACTCGATCCGTGTAGACAAGCGCGCCCATGGGGAAACCTGCGCCCAGCCCCTTCGCCAGGGCGATGATGTCCGGTTCCAGGCCAAAGTGCTGGAAGCCGAACCACTTGCCCGTGCGCCCGAAGCCGGTCTGTATTTCGTCGATGACTAAGAGCGCGCCCCGTTCCCGGCAGAGCCGCTGCGCCCCCTGCAAGAATTCCGCCTCGCCCAGATTCACCCCGCCTTCGCCCTGCACGACTTCCAGCACCACCGCCGCAGTTTCGTCCGTGATGGCCCCGTCCAACTCGGCCAGGTCATTGTACTTCACGTGGCTGACGCCGGGCAGGAGCGGCTCGAAAGGGGTGCGATATTTGGGGTTCCAGGTCAGGCTGACCGCGCCGATTGTGCGCCCGTGGAAGCTGCCTTTGGCCGCTACAATCCCTGTGCGCCCTGTGGCCAGCCGGGCGAATTTGATACAGCCGTCGATGGCCTCTGCGCCGCTGTTGGCGATGAAGGCGTGACGCAACTGTCCGGGCATCACCCCTATCAGCGCTTCCAGAAAGAGCGCCCGGCTGTCGTTGTTGAAGAAGCCAGGGCAGGCGTGCATGCGCTGGGCCTGCTCGGCAATCGCCGCACTCAGAGCCGGATGTCCATAGCCCAGCATCGCCACCCCCTGGCTGGAAGTCAAGTCCAGATAGCGGTTGCCCTCGCTGTCGATCATCCAGCAGCCCTCGCCGGCAACCATCACTGTTTCGCCGCGACGGGAAACAACGCCTGACTCCAATTGAGCTTCGATGGCGGCGTATTGCGTATTGCGTATTGCGTATTGCGTAGCGTTATCGGCCATTGATTGTGAGTCCGTTTCTGAAAAAGGACACGGATGTTACTGGTTCAATCTGCGAAATCTGCGTCCTCTGCGAAATCTGCGTTTCCGTTTCTGGTTCAATCCTCATCGGATCTGCGTACCTTCTCCGCGCAATGCTCGACTTACCGGCTGTTCTGCTCTTCCGTCTGCAAAAATTACTTTTTGAACCCCTTCGGCAATCGCCTCCACCGCTCCCATCACCTTTTTCTTCATCCGCCCTTCGGCGTAGTGCATAAAGCTGTCGGCTTTGGCTTTGGGTATCTCCCGGATCAGGCTGGACTCGTCGGGGAAGTTCGCCAGCAGACCAGGTACATTCGACAAAATCACCAGAGCGTCGGCGTGGAAGGCGGCGGCCACCATGGCCGCGGCCCGGTCGCCGTCCACATTAATGGCCTCGCCCTTATCGGACGCGCCAGGCGGGGTGAGGACGGGAAGATAGCCGTTGTCCAGCAGCAGACGCAGCAGAGCGCTGTTGATGCGCTCGACGGTCCCGGTCCAGTCGTCGCGCAGAACCAGCCGCCGCCCGTTCATGCGCACCCGAATCGTATCCTTGCGCGTCCCCTCAAAAATGCGCCCGTCCAGCCCGCTGAGACCCACCGCATTGACACCCGCGCTCTGTAGCTTCTCCACCCACATTTTGTTGAGCTGGCCGCAGTAGACCATCTCAAAAATTTCCAGGGTGCGCCGGTCAGTGCGCCGGCTGACATAGCCGCTCTCGCTGGTCACAAACTCTGGCGGATGGCCCAATGCCTCGGCCACCTCATTCGTCGTCTCCGCGCCCCCGTGGACCAGAATCAACTCCTGACCCGCGGCGCGCAGCCTCACAATATCCTCCACAACGGCGTCGATGTTCAGATCTTTCCCACCGCCGACTTTGATAACGAGCATACGTACTTTCTCCTGTGAATTGTGAGACATTGCGTATTGCGTATTGCGTATTCCGTAAGTATGTCACGTTCAACTGTTGCTGGTAGTTGATTCCGTTTGATGACCTGGCAGAATCGTTGGAATGAAGGTTCTGGTTGGTACAGATTACGCAATACGGAATACGCAATACGAAGTTCAACTCCCTAATACTTCCCCAATCCACCCCCGCACCGCCGCCTCATCCGCCCGGCCTTTGCGTTGCTGAAAACGCACCAGCAGCAGTCCGGCCAGAGGCAGGAGGGCGACCAGCAGGACGGGCAGGGCGTCTGCTGCCGTAGAAACCAGCGTGGCCCGCTGGGCCGCGGCTACCAGAAAAATTAGGGCCAGCAGGCTGCTCAGCCCGATCCACGCCCCGGTATAGAGACGGGTGACCGGGTGCATCTGAAAGTGGCCGGAGAGTCGGCTACCCGTTGGGGTCGGGATCACGACGCCGTAAAAGAGCGGCGCAAAGGTGCCCCGGCTGTGGGAAAAGTCCCGCGCCCGCCAGACCTTTGCGCCGTTGCCTTCCACCCGCCCGCGAAATTCGTCGCAGAAGCCCGCCTGCAAACGGGCAAGCGCGGCTTCCGCGTCCAAAGTAGAATTGACTGTCAGCCGGTTGCGGCTGGGCATCCACAGCAGCCCTGGCAGCGAAATCGCCAATCTCTACGCTCCCATCGCATCGATCTGTGCCAACGCCTGTTCCGGCGGCAGACCCGCTTGCCAGCGTTTTACCAGCGCCAGGGCATCGGCAGCCGCGGCGTAGCACTGGGCCTGCAACTCGGCGGAATAGCCATACGTTTCCACTGCCTCGGCAAACTCGTCCTCGTCCACCAGCCGGGGGCCGTGAATGCTCGTCACGTCCAGTTCGTAGTCAATGTAGCTGACTTCGCCATCCGCCAGGCTGATCGGGCTGGCGATGTGGGCGTAGAGTTCGAGCAGATTGCCAGACGGATCGACCACTTCGAGCAGATTGAACCAGCGACCAAACCAGCAGTAATGGTAGACGTCGTTCTCTGCCCGCCATGTCTTGCGGTAATCCCAAATCGGTGTCGCGCGGGGCGACAGCAACACAAACCCTGCGGGCAGTTGCGCCACCAGTTGCGTCGGGTGATGACGATAGCAGAAGCCGTCGTGTTTGAGTTGGCGGAGCAGAATCTCGCTCATTGTCCGGCTCCGTCCCGGCGGTAGACAGCCCGATAGCGGAATTGGGGCGCGATGGCCGAGTCAAAATCCCGATGAAAGCTCTGCCGCTCCAGGCCCGCCTGCTCAAACAGCGCCAACTCTGCCATAGTCAGCGGCCAGGGCGGGCCAGAACGCTCTGCGCCATCCTCAATCCCCCGCCCGATTGCCAGCAGCAACCCGCCGGGGGCCACAAATGCGGCTGACGCGGTGACCGCATCCATTCGCATCTCTGGAGGCAGGGCCTGGACAATATAGTCTTCTACCGTCAGGTCAAAGGCGACTAGCCACTCGACCGGTGGTGCAAACATATCCGCCACCTGATAATCGACAGGAGAGTCGGGAAAGCGTCTTTTGCACCAGTCGATGGCGGTTTGGCTGACATCAAAAGCTATCACCCGGTAGCCCAGTTCGGCCAGAAATTCGGCGTCGTCGCCCAATCCGCAGCCAATGACCAGCGCGGATTGACCGCCGCCCCCGGCGCTTTGCTCGTGTGCCCATTTCACCAACTCCCGGCGCGGACCTGCTACGGCCCAGGGGATGGCAGCCGCATTGCCGTCGGCTGCCGCGTAGAATGGCTCGAACCAGCCCACGCCGTCCCCCCGCTCCAGATGTTCGTGAACAATTTCTCTGGCTGTTCGTCGTTCATCCGCCATTACAGTCTCGTTTCTGTCAGCGGCCAAAGAGTGGCCGGATGTGCCGTCGAAAGGCCCAAAGCATCAGCGGAATCACCAGGGCCAGGCCGACCAGATGACCCGCAGGCCACTTCAGGTAGAGCGCCAGGGGCAGGGCAATCAGCAACGCCAGCAGACCAGCCAGGGAACGTTTTCGTGTAGCCAGATATAGGATCAGCGCGATGCCGCCTACAATGGCGATCAGCAGAGGGTCCAGCGCGGCCAGCGCACCGATGGCCGTGGCGAAGCCTTCGCCGCCCCGGAAACCCATCTGCACCGGCCAGATGTGGCCGACAATCACCGCGGGGACGGCCAGTCCCACCGCCCAAATATCCCCACTGGTCAGCCAGCCAGCCAGCCAGACCGCCAGTATCCCTTTTGCCACATCACCAATCAGCGCCACGACAAACCCCCACTTGCCCAACACCCGGCCCGCATTCGTCGCGCCCGCGTTGCCGCTGCCGTGCAGCCGCACATCCTCCCCCGTCCGCCAACGCACCAGATAGTAGGCGGTAGAAAAGCAGCCCAAAATGTATGCGAGGAGAAGGCTAACGAGTGTTGTCATTGTGGTTTCCGTATTGCGTAGTGCGTATTGCGTAAGTAGTGGCGTCCTATCGTTTTTCATTCATCTCTTGTAGTGGAAACCGAACTGGCACACCTCTATTCGACTACAAGCCTCCATCAGAAATGTCTCAATCGTCACTGCTTACGCAATACGAAATACGCCCTTAGATCGGATGCAACCCGGCAAAGCCCAGCCCCGTCGTCTCTTCCCAGCCCATCATCAGATTCATGCACTGGACGGCTGTGCCGGCCGCGCCTTTCATCAGATTGTCGATGGCGCTGATGGCGACGACCCGGCGGGTGGATTCGTCGAACTCGAAGCCCACATCCGCGTAGTTGCTGCCGCTGAGAATCTTCGGCTCCGGGTAGCGGTAGATGCCTGTCTTTTCTTTCACCAGCCGCACAAACGGCTCGTCCCGATAGGCTTGTCGGTAGGCTTTCCAGATATCCCGCTCGGCCACGCCCTCTTTCACAAAGAGATGGGCCGTCGCCAGAACGCCCCGCACATTGTCCACCGCGGTCACGCTGAGATGGACATTGGCTGTGCTACCCGTGGGGCGGATGGCCTGCAAGACCTCTGCGGTGTGGCGGTGGCCTGTGGGGGCAAAGCTGCGCATCACCCCGGCCCGCTCCGGGTGGTGGGTGCTATCGCTGGAGGAGTTGCCTCCTTCGCTGCTGCCCACCTTCAGCTCGCAGATCATATCCCGGCTGTCGTCCACCAGCCCCGCGGCGAAGAGGGGCCAGATGGCGAGATTTGTGGCGGTGGCGTTGCAGCCCACGCCGCTCACGTACTGTGCGCTCCGGATGGCCTCCCGGTGCAGTTCAGGCAGGCCATAGACGAACTTCTCCAGCCAGACTGGGTTGCTGTGGGGTTTGCCATACCAGCGGTCGTAATCCGCCGGGTTGGCTAGACGGAAGTCCGCGCTCAGATCGATGATGCGGGGGGCCAGGGCGGCGAACTCTTCGATGCGTCCCATGGCGCCGCCGTGGGGCAGGCCCGTGACGAGAATATCGCAGCTTTCCAGATCGCTGGCGCTGACGAATTGGAGCTTTGTACGCCCCCGCAGGTTGGGGTGGGTGAAGTGGATAAAATTGCCCGCGTTGCGCTCGCTGGTCGCCTGGCCGATCTCCACGCGGGGATGATCCAGCAGCAGACGCAGCAGCTCCCCGCCGGCATAGCCCGACGCGCCGAGGATGGAGACGCGGGTTTTGGTTGTTGTCGTCATTGCGCAGATACCTTTTTGTATTGCGTATTGCGTATTTCGTATTGCGTAAGTAGGGGACGATCAGGCGCGATTGACGATGACGGGAAGAGGAGAGGGAGGTGCTCCTCTCTACTACACTTCCCTTCAATGGCCTGAGCAGAATAAATGTCACTGCTTATGCAATACGAAATACGCAATACATTACTCTCCCGCCAACGTCACCCGCCCGACCATCTGTTCTTCCTCAGCGCTCCATCCGTTGGCCGCGGCCCAGCCGTTGCGGGCCACCTCCAGGGCAAAGTCCACCATCCGGCCGGGGATATCCACGCCCGTGGGCAGGACGCTGTTGCGGAATTCCATCGTATAGTTGACTTCGTTGATCAGCAGCCCCCGGTCCGGGTCTTCCAGCACGTCGATGGCGACAACGCCGCCACCCACAGCTCGGCCCGCACGCACGCAGATGTCGTTCAACTCCGGCGTGACTTTGCAGACCGAAGCCTTGCCGCCCCGGGCTGTGTTGGTGATCCAGTGGGGTGAATCCCGGTAGATGGCGCAGATCGTCTCGTTGCCGACCACAAAAGCCCGAATATCCCGCATGGGCTTCTGGATATACTCCTGGATGTAGTGGATGGAGTGGTGGTAGGTCCCCAGCACTTCCTTGTGTTCCAGAATGGCCTCGGCGGCTTCCCGGTCGTTCACTTTGCTGAGCAGCCGTCCCCAAGAACCAACCGACGGTTTGAGGACAACGGGATAGCCCAATTCCTCGATGGCTTCCAGCGCGGCCTCTGCTGTGAAGGCTACGAGGGTGCGGGGGGAGGGAACCCCCGCCGCAGCCAGGGCGCTGGTGGTCTGTAATTTGTTGCCACAGGTGTCGGCCACCCGGGCTGTATTCACCGTCTGCACGCCCCGGTCGTTGAGAATGCGCAGGCTGTAGAGCGCCCGCGCATGGCTGAGGCAGCGCTCCATCACCACATCGAATTGCTCAAAGCGTGTCATGCGGCCGTTTGTGCCGGAAATATCAAAAATCAACTGGCTGTCGTCCAACAATTCAAAATCCACGCCCCGCCGTTCGCACGCGTCAAAGAGGAGCTTCTCTTCAGCGCGGATCCGGCTATGCAGAATACCAATTTTCATAAGTGTACCTTTAGTTGAATTCCGGATGAATTAGTGCCAATGGCAGGTGGCAAGTCGAAGGTTGCGGGTGGCGGGTGGCAAGTCACCTTGTCATCCTGTCTACTCTCCCCAATCCTCTTCCTCTTCTGGGGCCAGCTCCAGCACCACCGGGTCGATGTTCACTACTTCCAGGTCCGTGCCGCATTCGGCACACTGGACGATCTCATTCTGCATCACATTCTTCAACTCCACCTCGCCAAAGCACTCTGGGCATTCGGCGGTTGCGGTTACAGTCTTTAAAGCCATTTTGAACTCCTTATGTATGAATGATATTCGAGAGATTAGGAGATTGGGAGATCGCTGTCAAGCGCCAATCTCCTAATCTCCCAATCACTTCGTCTGTAACTTCCCCCGTTCCCGCCTTTCCCCCCAAATCTCGCGTGCGGGGGCCGTCAGCCAGGACGCTCTGCACGGCCTGTTAGATGGCCTGGGCGGCTGCGCTTTCTCCCAAATGCGCGAGTAACAACGCCGCAGCCCGGATGGTCGCCAGGGGATTGGCAATGCCATGACCTGCGATGTCCGGCGCGCTGCCGTGGACCGGTTCGGCCAGGACGAAATTTTCGCCCACATTGGCGCTGGGTACAAGGCCCAGGCCGCCGACCAACGCCGCGCCCGCGTCACTGAGAATGTCACCGTATAGATTGGGAGCCACCACCACATCGTAGCGTTCTGGCTCCAGGATCATCCGGTAGACCATCGAATCCACCAGTTGCTCCTCCACCGTCACACCAGGAAACTCACCCGACACCGCCAGCGCCGCCTCCCGAAACAGCCCATCGGTCACCGAAAGCACATTCGCCTTATGCACAATCGTCACCAACGCCCTTTTGCCTTCCGCTGGTCCGCCAGCGCTCCTTTCTGCCTTCTGTCTTCGTTCCGCTTGCAGAAAGCCCATCCGCGCAATCCGCGCCGACGCCCGCCGGGTGATGACCCGCTCGGCGATGGCCGTATCGCCGCCGTCCTCCGTGCGCTCCCGCTTGACGTAGAGACATTCGGTGTTCTCCCGCACAATCAGCATATCCACCCCAAGCCGACTGCCGGGAACCGGGGCCGAGACCACAGGTCGCAGATTGGCGTAGAGGTCCAGGATGCGGCGCAGGGCGACGATCGGGCTGGAATAGCCGGGGACCCGGTGGCTGGGGGAGCTGACCGCGCCGAAGAGCGCGCCGTGACAGCGCTTCAGTTCGGCGACCGTCTCCTCTGGCAGGGCATTGCCGCCCCGTTGAAAGGTCTCCCAGCCTGCCTCCAACTCCACAAAATGGATGGGCAGCCCCATCTCTTCCAACACCCGAGCCGCCGCAGGGATTACTTCTTTTCCGATCCCGTCGCCGGGGATGAGTGCGATTCTGTACATAGAGGTCCGTCGTAAAGTGAGATGCGCGGTTGTGATCCGTGATGCGTGAGAGTAGGTGACGTGATTTCACGCATCACGTATCTGATGTTGTCAGCCTTTTCGCCATCAGAACCAAATCCCCCACCAACCCAAAGCCCACCCGCTGATAGACCCGGCTGGCTTCTTCGCTGGCCGCGGTGAGAAAGGCCAGTGTCGCGCCGTCGGCAAATGCGCTCTGGGTGGCGAAGGCGGTCAGCGCCCCACCGATGCCCCGCCGCCGGTATGCCTGCAAAGTGGCAATCCCCATCAGTTCCGTCACCCCGTCGCGGATGTCCGTATACATTCCACTGGAAACGCCCATCCCATCCAAGCGGGCGGTGAAGGCGCGACTGGTCGTCAGGGTGCTGCGAAAGTATTCTACTTCGTTTGGCTCCACCAACATCGGCAGTGGATTGAATCCCCGCTGGTTGATATTCCAGTGTTCGGCCAAATCCTCCAGGGACGCCTCTTCGTTCATGACTACAAATTCCAGGGCTGCTCCCTCCGCTGGTGGGCGCAACTGACCCGGCTGGCAGACCAGCAGTGGCAACGCCTCCTGTTGGACATAGCCCATCCCGGACAACTGCTTGGTCAAACCCGGCGCATACGTGTCCAGCCACTGAAAGCAGATCAGCTGTGCCCGTTTGGCCGAGACCCGCTCGATCCGTTCAAAGGCAGATGGCGTAATGTTCGGGTTAGGACGATTGGGTAGGGCATAGTTGGCACCCACGTCCGGATCAAACCCTTCGAGGTAAAGCGTAAGGCCCCCAATTACGAGCGACTCCCGCCCTACCTGCATTATTGTGTGCAAATAGCCTTGCAGCCGTTGGGCTACATCCGTGTCAATCCATCCCATCCGTGGAAATCCGTGTGCTTCTTTTGTGTATCAGATTGCTTCCTGCAACTTCACTTTTACATACTCCACCAGCCCACCGGCCTGCAAAATCTGCCCCACACTGGCGCTGAAAGGCGGAAAAGTAAACTCGCCGGATGGTGTGATGATGCGCTGCTGGGCCAAATCAACAGTCACTTCGTCGCCCGTCTGGATGCTCCGAGCCGCTTCCGGGCAGGTGATGACGAGCAGGCCAAAGTTGATAGCGTTGCGATAGAAGATGCGCCCGATGCTCTCGGCAATCACCGCGGCCACTCCGTTGTAGACCAGGCACGAGGCGGCCTGCTCCCGGCTGGAGCCGCAGCCGAAGTTGCTTCCGCCCACAATCACATCGCCTGGCCGCACATTTTTGACAAATGTCGCGTCCAAATCCTCCAGCGCGTGGCTGGCAATCTCTGCCCGTCCCTGGGCTGTATACGTATACTTCCCCGGAAAGAGTACATCCGTATTGATATTGTCGCCGTACTTCCAGGCGCGGCCGGTAGTGGGCATTATACTCTTATCCCCTGACGAAAATAGAACGCGGATGACGCGGATCGGGCGGATTCACGCGGATAAAAATCTGCGCAATCTGTTGTTTCTGCGATAATCTGCGTCACCGGTAAGGTATTAAATGTCTCCCGGCCCAGCAATCATTCCGGCCACTGCGCTGGCCGCCACCACCGCCGGACTCGCCAGGTAGATTTCGGCGTTTTTGGTCCCCATCCGCCCCTGAAAATTGCGGTTGGCGCTGGAGATCGTCACCTCCCCCGGCGCGGGGACGCCCATGTGGTTGCCCATACAGGGGCCGCAGCCGGGCGTGCCGATGTGTGCGCCTGCTTCCACCAGGGCTTCAATGTAGCCCAGGCGCAGGGCATCCTGCAAGACCTCCCGGGAGGCGGGGATGACCAGAAAGCGGGTTCCTGGGGCTACTTGTCTGCCTCGGATCACCTCTACAGCCGCCGCGATATCTTCCAGCCGGCCATTGGTGCAGGTTCCCAGAAATGCCTGCTGCACCCGAATCCCCGCCACTTGCGAGAGCGTCGCCAGTTTGTCCACCGAATGGGGACAGGCCACGTAAGGCTCCAAACCCGCGGCGGCGTAGATGTGCTCGGCGGTGTAGCTAGCGTCGGCGTCTGGATAGATTGCGTTGGCGGATAGTTGATATTGGGTATTGGATATTTCGTCGGTGAAGTGGGCAGGGTCAAACGTACCAACGCCAGGACTTCCGAAATATCCAATACCCAATACCCAATCCCTTTTCGTCTTGCGCTCCGCCAGATACCGAAAAACCTTCTCATCCGGCGCGATATAGGCCGTCTTCACGCCAAATTCTGCCATCATATTGGGCAGCACCATCCGGCTCTCCAGACTCATCGCCTCGATGCCGCTGCCGCTAAACTCGACCGATGCGTAGAGACCGCCGTCCGCGCCCAGGTCGCCGATGATACGCAGAGCGAAGTCTTTGGCTGTGACACCGGGTGGCAGGGGACCGTCCAGCACAATGCGCATAGATTCGGGGACCCGCAGCCAGAGTTCGCCCGTGGCCCAGAGGGTCGCCACTTCTGTGCGCCCAATGCCTGCGCCCAGCGCGCCCATCCAACCAAAATGGGGGGTGTGGCTGTCCGCGCCCAGAATCAACTGGCCGGGCAGAACAATCGCCTCCTCACTCAATACCTGATGACAGATGCCCCGCCCCACTTCCCAGAAGTTGCGAATGCCCTGCTCCTGCACAAAAGCCCGAATTTCCGCGTGATTTTGAGCGTGTTTTGTGGTAGGCGCGGGCACCGCGTGATCGAGGGTAATCGCCAGCTTCTCCGGGATCGTCACCCGATCCCGGCCAAATTCCAGCCAGGTGCGGCGGATGTCGGCGGTGTTGTCGTGGCTCAATACCACATCGGGCCGGGCATCCACTACCTGACCGACTTCCACCAAGTCGAGTCCGGCAGCTCGGGCCAAAGCTTTCTGGGCGAAAGTTTGGGCAGGCATTGCGTATTGCGTATTGCGTATCGCGTAGGTAGTCATGTCGGTTCTGCTTTGGGAATGTGATGGGAAGTTGTGAATTGCCATATCGGTTCTCGACTTCCCCTCCTTATGTGTTGCGCGTCATTCGCCACTGCTTACGCAATACGAAATACGCAATTTTTTCACATCCATCCATTCAACATCAGCCACCCCACCCCGGCCACCACCACCCGATCCCGGATGGTTCCATTCCGCACGGCTTCTTTCAGCCAGGCGGGGGAGACCCAATGCAGGGCGACAAATTCGGCGGAATCTCGGCGGGCGGCGCTGACTTCTTTCAGTCCCCAGGCCGCGTAGACGTGGCTGGTGGCTGTGCCGAAGCCGGGGTTGTCCCAGACGCTGCCCAGATAGCGCACTGTTTCGTCGTTAACCGCAGCCGGCGCGTGGCCGGTCTCCTCCCGCAATTCCCGAAGCCCTGCGTCAGCCAGCTCTTCGCCGCTGTCTGCCAGCCCGCCGGGCAACTGCCAGACCACTTCGCCGACGCCGTGACGGTATTCCCGTTCCAGCAGCACCTCGCCCGCGGCGTTGAAGCCGATGACCGCCACGCCCACGCCCGCGGGCAGCAGCCGGGTGTACTCGTAGACCGCGCCGGTGGGCAGGGCCACTTCGTCGATCTCCACCCCCAGCCAGCGGTTGCGGAAGGCCGTGTGGGTGGCGCGGGTCGTCCAGGACGGCGGATCATTGAGTGGGTTTGTCGTCATCTGCCGCCAGCCACTCCACAAATTGTCGGTGTTCTTCGCTCCGCAAGCCCGCCTGTAAATCGGCCATTGCCGCCTGTAGATCGTCGGTCAGTAGCGCTTTTACATTCAGCCACAGGCCGGGAAATGCGGAACTGGCGATGACGCCTTTTTCATCCGGCATAACCAATTGGAAATCACCGCGCTCCAGACGAAACCATTCAAATCGATTTTCGGCAACGCGCCAGAGGCACAATTCCTGGATGCCTTTGGCCTGGTAGACTTCAAGTTTGTCCTGCAAGTCGTAGACTTCCCGATTGTCTACGACCTCTACAATCAGTTCTGGTGCGCCCACCAGAAAGTCATCTTCATCGATAAACGCTCGTCCTTTGCCAGGGCGATGGACCCAGAGGGATAAGTCCGGCTGCAATTCGTTCTCCTCGTCCATCCGCAAACTGCCGTTGTCGGCAGGACTTATACCGGGTGTGTGAAAAGTGTATAGCCCGCATAGACCAACGATTGTCGCCTGAGATTCGGCGTGTAGAATAGGAACCGACCCGCCGACATATACAACGCCTTTGATGAGTTCGGCTTTCTTCAGATGGGGCATCGCTTCGAAGCGACGCTCAAATTCGGCACGGCTCAGACGATCCCCGCTTTCCAGAGGAGGCAGAGCTTCTTTGCCTTCCACCCATTCGAGCATTGGGTGTACCCGATAGGCAACTGCTGTCTCTTTCGTTTTGTCGCTCATTCTGCCTCTCCCTTCTCCGCCTGCGCGCAGCGCAAGCTAACAGCTTGCGTTAAGTACCCGAGCAAAAGTTTTCCGGTAATTTGATTCTCTTTTCTGTCCTTCAAAAACCAGAATTACCCGTATGAACGTGCGAAGTGGCATCGGTTCCGCATTTTTGAATACCAGATCACTTTTGCTCAGGTGCTTACATCCGCGTCAATCCGCCCAATCTGCGTCATCCGCGTTCTATCTTTCCCATCAGTTTCCCACATCAGCCAGCCAGAATCAACTCGCCGATGGCCTCGGTCTGGAAAGCCTGGCTGTGATACTCCCGGAGCAGCACATCCACATCGTCCAGGCTCAGCCGCCGCTGGTCCGCCTCGGCTTTGATGCGCGCCGTGACCTCCTTCACCTGGGGATCGCTCAAGTTGAGCTGCAACTGCTCGGCACGCTGCTTGACTGCGTTCCAGCCGGTCAGCCGGTGGGCGATGTGCAGGTAACGGGTCAGGCCGAAGTCGGCGGGGTCGAGGATTTCGTAGGTGCTGGGATTGTTGAGAATGGCTTTGGCGTGGATGCCTGCCTTGTGGGTGAAGGCGGTGTAGCCGGTGATGTAATTGTTGAAAGGCACATCCACCTCCACCAGCCCGGCTACATAATTTTCCACCTCCCGCAGCAGGGGCAAGTTGTACTTGCGGCGAATCTGCTCCGGGTTGTGGGCATACATGCGGGCGATCATCCCACCCAGGGGGGGGATGCCGTTGCGCTCGCCGATGCCGAGGACAGAAGTGTCTATGTGGGTGGCCCCGGCTTCCAGCGCGCAATAGGCGTTGGCAATCGCGCAGCCCGTGTCGTTGTGGCCGTGAAATTCGATGTCACAGCGCACCACACCGCGCAGCGTGCGCACCAGATCGTAGACCTGACGGGGATTGGCTACGCCGACGGTATCCGCAATGCCCACGCGGGTCACGCCGATTTTGTCCACCGCCCGGTAGATTGTCAGCAGGTCCACCAGATCGCTGCGGAAGGAGTCTTCGCTGCTAAAGCGCACCTCCAGCCCCTGGCTTTTGATGAATTCGACGACTTCGATGGCGTGTTCGATGATGTAGGGAATGTCTTTGCCGTGGGAGAACTCGCGCAGAAAGCTGCTCGTGCCAAAGAGAACGTCAATGCCGTCCACACCCGTATCCACCGCAAGGCGGGCGTCGTCCATATGGCAGCGGGTGTGGGTGAGGATTTTGGCCTTCAGCCCCAGACGGGCGATGCG
>CAMDQF010000001.1 GCA_945905745.1 Litorilinea aerophila | reverse complement strand
CGTTTTATGCGTGAATTGGAAAGTCGGCGGGTGGTTATTCTGGATGATGACCGCCTTTTGGACCGTCTTTCCGCTCTGGCAGAGCTGTTTGGCGACGATGCCCTGGATGTGGCAACCCAAAAAGTATCTAGCCAGCCCGATCTGCCCCTGGAAGTGACCCCTATCCTATAAGATCAGCCGCTCTTTGCCCCCACCTCTCCCCCGTGCTATCCTGTGAGGACGGATTTTTCGCGCACACCGCCCATTCTCTGAGGATGCACGTCATGGCTTCTGCCGCAACAGATGCAATACCCGCCGAACCGACCACCATCGAAAAGCTGCGGGGGCTGCGCTGGTCGATTGCCTCTAACTCAGCCAATACGGTCTTTGTCCAATATACTTTTTTCGGCTCGATTTTTGTCCTCTTTCTCAATGAACTGGGTCTGAACAAAGGGCAGATTGGCTTTCTGCTCTCCCTCCTCCCCTTCACCGGGTTGATCTCCATCTTCATCGCGCCAGCCGTGAACCGTTTAGGCTATAAACGCACCTATGTTACAGCCTGGGCCGGGCGCACGGCTATCGCCACCTTTTTGCTCCTGACGCCCTGGGTAGCCGCTACCTATGGGCTGGATGTTACGCTCATTTTTATTTCTGTCACAGTGGCCGCCTTCTCCCTCGTCCGCTCGATTGGGATGACGGCCAATATGCCCTGGGTGCAAGAATATGTGCCGGACTCTATGCGCGGCAAATATACGGCTACCAACAATACCTACGCCTCGGTGGTGGGCTTTGCCGCTGTGACAGTCGGCGGCTTTGTGCTGGGGCGCATTGCCGGGCTGCCCGGTTTTGTGATTTTGATCAGCGTGGGCATTGTGAGTGGGTTCGTCTCCACCTGGCTGGCCTCGTTTATTCCCGGCGGTGTACCTGTGCCCAACCGCCCGAAACAGAAACGCCAGCGGGATTTGGGCGCAGCCCTGCGCGACAGCAACTATATGCGCTATCTTGTCGGCGTGGCTTTGTTGACCCTGGCGACGGTTCCCCTCGGCTCCTTTCTGCCCCTCTACATGGGGGAGCAGGTGGGGCTGTCGTCTGGCAATATCGTCCTGCTCCAGATTGGAACTCTGGCCGGTGGGTTGGCGACCAGTTTTGCCTGGGGCTGGGCCGCAGACCGCTACGGCAGCCGACCGGTCATGCTCTGGGGGCTGCTGCTGCGGATGAGCCTGCCAGTGCTCTGGATGCTTATGCCCAAAAATTCTCCCCTCAGCCTCTATGTTGCTCTGGGTATTGCCCTCTTTCAGGGGCTGGCCGATATGGGGTGGGGCATTGGCTCGGCCCGGATGCTCTACGTCAGCATTGTCCCCAGCGCCAAACGCTCGGACTATATGGCCCTCTACAACGCCTGGACGGGCATCGCCGGTGGGATCAGCCAACTGGTGGGCGGTCAACTCTTGCAGGCATCCCAGGGCGTCACTGGTCAGTTTTTTTTCCTCACCCTCAATCCCTACATTTCTCTCTTCGGGCTGGCTCTGGTGCTGCCTCTGGTCAGCCTGCTGATTATGCGGGCTATCCGCCTGACCGAAAGTCTGGGGATGGGCGAGTTTGTGGGTATCTTCCTACGTGGCAACCCCTTCCTGGCCATGACCTCACTCGTGCGTTACCATCTGGCCAAAGACGAGCAGTCTACGCTGCTGGTGACGGAACGGCTGGGCCAGACCCGCAGCCTGCTGGCCGTGGAAGAGCTGCTGGAAGCACTGCAAGACCCCCGCTTCAATGTGCGCTTCGAGGCAGTTATCGCCATCTCTCGGATGCCCGCAGACCCCCGGCTGACCGCCGCGCTGGTAGAGATTCTGCACGGCAGCGAGTTGGCTCTTTCGGTGGTGGCGGCCTGGGCGCTGGGACGGATCGGCGATCCGTCTGCCTATGACGCACTGGTGCGGGGGCTGGATTCAGACTACCGCTCGATTCAGGCCCACAGTGTGCGCGCATTGGGGGCCCTGGGCAACCCAGAGGTGACGGCTGTGTTGAGGGAGCGGCTGCAAGGCGAGGAGAACCGGGGGTTGCAAATGGCCTTTGCCTCAGCCCTGGGCCAACTGGGCGCAACCCAGGCTGTGCAGGAACTGCTCACTCTTCTGCGTAAGACGGACAACCCAGGTGCACGGCTGGAGGTGGCCCTGGCGATTGGTCGGCTGGTGGGCAATGAAAATAACTTTGTCCACCTGGCCCGCAATGTACGCTCGGACCCCGGCACGACCCTAGCCCAGGCGGTGCAGGGGTTGAAGCGTCGCCTGCATCGGGGTGACGCGGGTGCCGATGCCCTGCGCTCTCTGCTGGATGAGGAGACGGAGGTTCTCGGCCACGGCGAGATGGAGAGCGGCTCCCGCGCCCTGGGCCAACTCATCCGCCAGATGCCCGCGCAACACTTCGATCCCACAGCCCAGGCCATCCTGGCCGAATGCGCCGACCGTCTGGAAGAGAGCGGCGCGGATCACATCGAATACGCGATTTTGGCGTTGCATACACTGGACGCGGGATGGAAATGAGAGAGAAAAGGCAAAAGGGAAAGGCAAAAGGGAAAGGCAAAAGGGAAAGGCAAAAGGCGGCAGATGCGCACTTATTTCGCATTCCCCATTCCGCATTGAAAGGGTTCTCTATGAACGGCGCAGAAAGTCTGATCCACACTCTCGTCAACGGTGGAGTGGATGTCTGTTTTATGAATCCGGGCACGTCGGAGATGCACTTTGTGGCCGCGTTGGACAGTGTGCCCGCTATGCGCGGGGTGCTCTGTCTCTTTGAAGGGGTGGCGACCGGCGCGGCTGACGGCTACGGACGGATGGCGGGCAAACCAGCGGCGACGCTGCTCCATCTGGGACCAGGGCTGGGCAACGGTATTGCCAACTTGCACAACGCCCACAAGGCCCACACACCCCTGGTTAATATCGTGGGCGAGCACGCCACCTGGCACATCCAACACAATGCGCCCCTGACCGCGGACATCGACGCCCTGGCCTGGACTGTCTCCGGCTGGGTGCGCACAGCCAGCAGTTCAGCCGCCGTCGGCGGTGATGGCGCAGCAGCCATCGCCGCCGCCCGTACCGGCGCCGGACAGGTCGCCACCCTCATTCTGCCCGGCGACGCGGCCTGGGAGGAGGGCGGTGTAGTGGCAGCAGTGCCACCCACGCCCCAGCCCGCGGTCATCGATCCGCAACGAGTGACAGAGGCCGCGGCCCTGCTCCACAATGGGCGGCGCACAGCCCTGGTGCTGGGTGAAACAGTGATGGACGAGGCGTCCCAGCGCATGGCCAGCCGGATTGCCGCGGCCACCGGCGCTCAACTGATCGGCGCACGCTCCGGGCGGCGGGTGACCCGAGGCGCGGGTCTGCCGGTGGTGGATCGCATCCCCTATCCGGTGGATCAGGCGGTGGCGATGCTGGCTGGCATCGAGCAGATGATTCTGGTCGGCGCACATCCGCCGGTGGCCTTCTTCGCCTATCCGGGCAAGCCCAGCCTCCTGGCCCCGCCCGACTGCCAGATGCACGAGCTGGCCGGTCTGCACAGCGACTGTCTGGCCGGCCTGGCTGCTCTGGCCGACGAGTTGGATGCGCCCGATCGGCTGCACGCTGTCCACCAACTCTCCCGTCCGGCTTTGCCCACCGGCCCCATCAGCGTGGAGAAGGTTTGGGCCGGTCTCGCCAGCCTTCTGCCCGAAGGCGCGATCATCTCCGACGAGTCCATCACCTCCGGGCGCAGCGCACACCAGTGGATGTCCAGCGCGCCGCCCCACGACTGGATGCACATCACCGGCGGCTCCATCGGCCAGGGAATGCCCGCGGCCACCGGTGCAGCGGTCGCTTGCCCGGATCGCCGGGTCTTTGCCATGGAGTCGGACGGCTCGGCCATGTACACCCTGCAGGCTCTGTGGACCCAGGCCCGGGAGCAACTGGAGGTGACGACGATTCTCTTCGCCAACCGTTCCTATGCGATTTTGCAGGGAGAATTGCGCAACCTGGCCCCGAACGCATCCGGCCCCAAAGCGGGAGCCGTGCTTTCGTTGGACAACCCGGCCATCGATTGGGTGCAGTTGGCCCAAGGGATGGGCGTGCCCGCTTGCCGGGTGACGACGGGGGAGGAATACGTGGACGCGCTGGCCGCGGGGATCGCCGAGTCAGGGCCGCGCTTTATTGAGGTGGTGGTGTGACCGCAAAGAGACCAGTGCCGGTTGCATATCTCTTTGTGAAAATCCTTCCTGAGGTTTGGTTTATCGTCTAATTATCGTCTATAATTAGACGATAAAGGAGGCGCACTATTTCATCCACACCGGGAGCGCCGCCATCCCTGGCGGGCAGTCTGGGAGGCGCAATGTTTCAGCCACGCTATCAGATTTCTCCCAAACTCCTACGCACCATCAAACAGATTACACTGCTGGTCCATAGATTGAATCAGCGTCAATTGACCCAGCTTCAAATGGCCCAGATGCTCTCGGCAGCACGTGATCTGTCTGCGTATGCCTCTACCAGCATTGAAGGCAACCCGCTGCCCTTGACCGACGTGCGGCGATTGCTCAAAAATCGTCCCGAATCGGCGCGGCAGAGCGAGCAGGAGGTGCTGAACTATAATCAGGTGTTGATTCAACTTCAGGAGCTCACAGACAAAGAATTTACGGCGGAGTTGATCTTGCAGATTCATGGCGGGGTAACTGCCGAGTTGCTGCCATCACACCAGGTGGGTGTATGGCGACAGGAACCAGTGGTCGTCTATGAGCCGCGCAGCGGGGGTATCGTCTATTTGCCGCCGGACCATCAGGATGTGGCCCGCCTGATGGATGAATTGGTCAGCTTTGCGCAGACAGAGCAGGCAAGCCTCGATCCTCTCTTGCTGGCCGGCCTTTTTCACAAACAGTTTGTGATCATCCATCCTTTTATCGACGGTAACGGACGTACAGCGCGATTGGCAACTAATGTGCTGCTGGCTGACCTGGGGCTTGATTTTTCTAAGCTGGTCAGCTTTGAGAACTATTACAACCAAAATGTCACCCATTATTTTCAACGGGTTGGTCTCTTTGGCAATTATTACGAATTGGTAGATAGCCTCGATTTTACAACTTGGCTGGAGTATTTCGCCGACGGCATCCTGGATGAGCTGCTGCGCCTGGAAAAATCCTTCATCCAGACTACATCCACGCCCGCTTCCCGCCTGCAAGCGCATCATCAACAAATATTGGACTATATCGATCAGAACGGCTTTGTCACAGACCGGGACTATGCCAAGCTGACCGAACGGGCCAAGGCTACCCGCAGCCTGGATTTCAAAAAACTGATCGAATTGGGTTTGATTCAGCGGCACGGGCGCGGGCGCACTATTTACTACACAAAAGTCGAAGAACTGTAGCGGTTTGCTCGTCTATTCCTTCAACAATTCCCAGAACGCCTGCGCATCCATCCCTGCCCGTTCCGCGGCCCGCAGATTTTCCCGCACGTGCGCGGGGTTTGACATCCCCACCAGTGTCGTCGTCAGGGCGGGGGTGCTGCGGTTGAAGTGGATGGCTGCCTGCGCGTCGCTCTCCCAGCCGCCCAACGCCTCCATCACCTCGTCCGGCACATTGTCCAGCACTTCCCGCTGCATCAGCCCCGCGGAGCCGACGGCCACCAGCCCCAACTGGCGGGCCGCGGCCAGCAGCGGGAGCATCCGCTTCTCCTGCTTTCCCGCCACCACCCCCTCGAAGGGCTGACTGTTCTCCACCACCGGCTCCAACATCCCCAGATTGTAGGGAAACTGCACAAAACGAAAGCGGTGATTCTCGCCGCCCACTTGTTGGGCCATCTCCAGCAGTTGGGCGAGGGGCAGATAGCGCCGGTCGTTGCGTCCCACCCGCAGCCCGTCCCAGGTGGCGATGCCGTAAAAGCGGATGCGCCCGTCGGCGGCTTCCTGTTCCAGCCGTTCAAAAGCAGCGCGTAGACGGGCGCGGAACTCGTCGGGGGTGACGTATTGGAGTTGGGTCTCTGGGTTGTGCAGGTAGTAGATGTCAATCGTTTTCAGCCCCAGATTTTTTAAGCTGACACCGATCTGCTGGCTGAGATAGGCTGGGGCGATGCAGTGGACGCCGCCCACCATTTCCAGCGGGACCAGATCCAGTTCTTCCAACCGGGCCTGCACAAAGGCCAGCCGATCCTGCGGGGGCGCGCCGTCGAAGGGCAAAAATCCCCCTTTTGTGCTGACGATCAGCTCATCCCGCTGGGCCTGGCCGTTGGCAAAAAGGCGGGCGAGCGCCGTGCCTACATCCCGCTCCGAGCGCATATGGCGGTAGTTGACAGCGGTGTCGATGACATTGCAGCCACCCATCACCGCCGCCACGACACTCTCCACATAGCCCGCCGACGTCGTGTTGTTGACTCCGCCCTGATAGGTCCCCAGCCCGATGCTGCTCATCTGCAAGCCATAGCGGGCGCGGAAATAGTCCGGGGCCAGATGGGCAAAGCGCCGGGCGTAGCGTTCGGTGCCGGATTGGGTGGCAAATGCGGAGAGGTCAGTCATAAGATTCCTGGCGATAGCGGCGGTCCACGGCTGCCGGTGTCATCTGAGCTGCAGAGGCAATGCGATTGAGCCGGCTCTCGAACTGACTCAGCGCGTAGTCAGTAAAGACCTGCGGGGTCAGGCCAAAGGGCATGGCCTCGCCGTAGATGTCGAAGGTCTCCTGGACAACCCCCAGAGCGGGCATCAGCAGCTCGTTCATCTGTGTCTGGGCCACCTCCCATAGCTCCGGCTCGGCAGCAATCAACCGCTCGATCAGATAGATGCCGAATGCGATGTGGCGGGATTCGTCCTGCTTCAGGTGGACAATGCCCTGCTGCTGGCCGGGCAGGATGGCGTTCTCTTCCAGCACAGTCAGATAGGCGTGATAGCCGGTCTCCGCCAGCACCCCTTCTACGATCAAATTGTAGGTGACGGCAGCCCGCACCTGGGCCACCGGGGAAGAATCCTGGCGCAGCCGCCCCAGCGCGTTGGGTAGGGCTTCGTAAAAGACAGCCTGGTAGTTGGCCTGGTGATAGGCGGAGAGATCGCCCGTATATTCTGCTACCTCCTCCAAAAACGTGTTGAAGAAGTCGGTGTGTTTGGCTTCGTCGGCCAGAAATGTGGTGAGAAAGAGTTCTTCTTCCAGCCGTCCTTCCTGGGCGACAGCCTGGACCAATGGCAGCAGATCGAGGGTGACGGCTTCCTCTCTGGCCTGAAACATCCCGGTCAGCCGCAGGAGCACATCTTGTTGAAGTGGAGTCAGCGCCAGCCAGTCCTGGCGATCCTGGCGGAAGTCGATGGCGTGGGGATTCCAGACCCCTTGGCGCAGGGCTCTGGCATAGAGCCGCCAGGGAAAGGAGCTTCGATCCAGACGGCGACGGGCAGTGGTAAAGTGGCTATGGGCTGTCATCGTCAATCGATCACAATCCTATCCAGCCCCTCTTCGGCTGGGGGAAAGCGCATCTCCAGCCCTTCCAGCGTCTCGACCAAAATCTGGGAAATGACCAGATCCCGGTACCACTTACGGTTGGCGGGGATGATGTACCAGGGCGCGTGGGCGGTGCTGGTTCGCGAGAGAACAGCTTCGTAGGCTTTTTGATATTCGGGCCAGAGGGCGCGTTCGGCTAGATCCCCCGAGGCAAATTTCCAGTTCTTGTCCGGTTCGTCCAGCCGGGCCTGCAAGCGCTCCTTCTGCTCGTCTTTGTTGATATGCAGGAAGAATTTGAGGATTGTCGTGCCCTCCTCGGCCAGTTGTTTCTCGAAGGCATTGATCTGGTCGTAGCGTCGGCTCCACACTCCTTCGGGAACCAGATTGTGGACCCGCACCACCAGCACATCCTCGTAGTGGCTGCGGTTGAAGATGACGATCTCCCCGGAGCCGGGTGTCACTTTGTGCACCCGCCAGAGATAGTCGTGGGCCAGTTCTTCCGGCGTGGGTCGTTTGAAGCTGGCAACCTTCACGCCCTGGGGGTTGACCCCGTCGAAGACGTGGCGGATGACCCCATCTTTGCCACCCGTATCCATTGCCTGGAGAACAAGCAGCACTTTGCGCTTGCCCTCGGCATAGAGCAACTCCTGCAAAGCTTCCAGCCCTTTGTTGAGCTTTGCCGTGGCCTCCTCGCCTGCCTCTTTGTCCCCATCAAAGGCGGTGGTATCCGAGGGGTCCCACTCGCTCAGGTCGATCTTCTGCTCTGGTTTCACTCGATAGCGTTCGTTCACAATCGTTGCTCCTGGTAGGACGGAATGGTATTCCGTCCGGAAAAGTCTGCGTTCTTGCGTTGGTTTTATTCACCCATCAGTTCAACCATACGGGGCAGGGCCTGGCCGATCCACTCTTCCAGCAGATGATAGGTGCGTTCGTATTCGGCAAAGGCCAGTCCGATGGGATCCTCCACATCTTCGCTCCGTCCGATCAGTTCTGACAGGACAAAGACCCGATCGCTGGCCTGTGGGAATGCGCGCAAAATGGCCTGTTTGTGGGCCGCTTCCATTGTCACCAGCAGGTCGGTCTCTGTTACGAGAGCGGCGCTGAGTGCCCGGCTGCTGTGACGGCTGAGGTCGAAGCCGTGGCGGCCCGCCACTGTGGCCGACGCAGGGGTGGCTGGGTAGCCGTCCACAGCCCGTACACCCGCCGAGCCAACCCGCCACCCATTGGCTGGATAGGCGCGTGTGAGCAGATCCCGGCCAATCACTTCGGCCATAGGCGACCGACACTGGTTGGCGGTGCAGATAAAGAGAACGTTTGGCATTGGACAGCACTCCTGAATGAACTGATTTCCTGTCGGGACTATAGCGGATGCGCGCCGGGTTGTCAACGATAAGCGGCCCTGAGAAGTTTTGAGAATGGCCCGCCTCGCCGTATACTTCCAGCAGTTTGGTCCTGTCAAACATCGGAGGGCTGACTCTCCGCCAGCGCTCCGTCCCGCACAAATGGAACCGCCCATGACCTGCCTTCATCGAATTTTTTCCCGCATTCCCAGCGCGCATAGAGCAGATCGCCAGAAATTGCTGCCCCATCGTATGGACCTCAGGCTGACCGTCGCTCTTCTGGCAGCCCTGCTGCTAACCCTGAGCGTCGCCAGAATGGGCACGCCTGCGCTGGCAGCCCCCGCGCCCCAGACGAATCAATCGGATTGGCTGACCGTCGCCATCGATTCCGAACTGCCCGAACGCTACTACAACCGGCTGCTTTCCCTGCTGGTCTACCGGGTGAAATCCCTGGAAACCGACAAGGGTCGGAAAAAAGTGCTGCTGCTGGACAGAGGCAGTGACGCGGACGTAAGGATTGGGTTGATGCCCCTCTCTCCGGTGGGCGGCGCGGCCATCTACACCCGTTTCTACGCGCCGGTGGTGGCCTTTGAAACAGTCAACGATGAGATCACTTTGGATGAATTGGCCGCACGCTGGCAGGGCGGCGGGGAAGGGCCGTTGGTCATTACCCGCGAATACGAAGCGGAGCTAACCGCCATTCTGGGCGTGTCTATGGCTGAGTCGGTCATCGTCACCACCACAAACGGCATTCTGGCAGAGGTCGAAGCTGACGCCGACGCGGTGGGGATTGTGCCCTTCGACCGTCTGCATCCCCGTTTCAAAGTCCTGACGGTGGATGGGGTCAGTGTGCTGGACAACCAACTGAACCCCACTGCTTACGGCCTGGCCGCGGCGGTGGCTGTGACCGGTCCTCACGCCGGCGAATTGGCCGCGGCCCTCTCCGGCTATATCACCGATAGCAGCAACCGGGACCCAGAGCATCTGACGACTCTCATTATGACTGGCGTGACTGCGATGACACGGGTCACCGCGGCCAAAATGGAGCGCAACGGCTACGACTACCCGGCCCGTGTCATTTCGCCCACCCTCTCCGCGGCGGACATCACCCACATCAGCAACGAAGTGCCGTTTATTGAGGGCTGTGTGGTCAATGCCTCCCAGGACAACCTGACGATGTGCAGTGACACCACTTACTGGGCCGCGCTGGAAGCGATAGGCACGGATATTGTGGGGCTGAGCGGTAATCACGTCAACGACTTCGGGCGGGACGGCGCGCGGGAATCCATCGGCTGGTATCGGGAAAACGGCATTGCCATCTACGGCAGCGGGCTGAATGTGGAGGAAGCCTGCGCCCCCTTGCTCTGGGAACACAACGGCAACCGCTTTGCCTTTATCGCCGCCCTGGCCTTTGGCCCCTCCTTTGCCTGGGTCACCGACGACCTGCCCGGCGCGTGCTACTATTATGACCACAAAGAGTTGATTATCGAGACAATCAAGAAATTGCGATCTGAGGTGGATGTCATCGCGGTGGAGCTGCAATATCTGGAAACCTACAATCCCTACCCCACCGGCGAGCAGGTGACAGAGTTTCGGGAATTGCGGGAGCAGGGCGTGGATATTGTGACCGGCGTGCAGAGCCATGTGCCCCAGGCTTTTGAAACCTACGGGCCAGACGCTTCCCAACGCCCCGGCACAATCGTCTATGGCCTGGGCAATCTTTTCTTCGATCAGATGTGGAGCTGGCAGACTCGCACGGGGCTGATCGCCCGCCACACTATCTATCGGGGCCGGGTGATCGGCACGGAGATTCTAACGATTGTGTCAGAAGATTATGCCCAGCCCCGCTGGGCGACAGAGACAGAGCGGGCCGGGCTGTTGCGCAGCATCTTTGACGCGGCCCCGGCCCGGCCCGAGTAGAAGGAAAGAATCGTATGGAGCAGACGAATCAGAGCGATGAAATTCTGGCGGAGTTGTTGAGGGAGCCAGTTGTTTCTTATGGGGATGACCAACTACTCTTGTTTGACGACGAAGCATTGACCCGGGGCCAGGTTTTTGACACCCGCACGGCCAATAGAGAGCAAAATTACCAGCCTTTCTATCGCCATCCCAATGGGGAGATATTTGTTGGAGACAGTCTGGCGTGGATGCAATCCTTGCCCGATGCCAGTGTCGATCTGATTGTGGCCGATCCGCCCTATAACATCAGTAAAGCCGATTGGGACACCTTTGAATCCCAAAAGGCGTATGTGGCCTGGTCTGTGCGCTGGATTGAACAGGCATCCCGCCTCCTCACGCCAACAGGTACGCTCTACGTTTGCGGCTTTTCGGAGATTTTGGCCGATATCAAACTGCCTGCGCTGGAATTTTTCCCCGGTTGCCGTTGGATTGTCTGGCATTATAAGAACAAAGCCAATCTGCGCGCCGATTGGGGGCGATCCCACGAGAGCATCCTGCACTTTCGTAAAGGAAAGTCGTTCACATTCAATGTGGATGATGTGCGCATCCCCTATGGCAATCACACCACCAAATATCCAGAACGCACCCAAGCCGAAACCAGCCAGTATGGCAAGGGCAACGGGGATAGCTGGAAACCACATCCGCTGGGCGCAAAGCCCCGGGATGTGATTGAGATTCCCACGACTTGCAATGGAATGCACGAATCCACGCCCCATCCCACCCAAAAACCCGAAGAATTGATTCGCAAACTGGTGCTTGCTTCCTCCAACGAAGGCGATCTGATCGTCGATCCCTTTCTCGGCTCCGGGACGACAGCCGTTGTAGCCGAGCAGCTAAAACGGCGCTGGCAAGGATGCGATCTATCCCAGGAGTATTGTCGCTGGGCCATTCAACGGATTGAAAGAGTGCCAGCCTGGCCTGTGGAAAAATGGATCGATTTCGATCTGCAAAACACTTTGCGCCGAAGGTCGATCCGATGATAAAACCGTCGCTGACAGATTTACAGGTAAGCGTTCAGGATACAAGCGCGTTTGACTCGCTCGTACACTATCGCGCACTCGGCAGCGCATTCCTGCAAATGCTGGAAGAAAGCCAGCCGACCCGTATCGTTGCCCCGAACGATCACCGTTACATTTTCTTCCAATATGGCCCTGCGTTCGGCCACAAAATCACCCGGCCACTCAATAGCACGCTCTTTATCGAATCTGCCGCGGGATTCAGCGAAGCATTTGAGCGGCTTGTCTCATTTCTGTCTGACCTACGACTGAAGGGGAATTCTGTAGTCAGCAGTCCAGCAGTCCAAAAATATGTAGAAAGCGGCGAGTTGAATCGGGTGATCTATACGACCCAGCAGTCGATTGGGAGCATTGGCGATTCCTTCGACAATCCCAACCAGGCGCGCAAACGGATCGGTCAACTGTTTGAGAGCCTCGTTCGGCTGTGTATGCAGGAGATCGGCTTTCGCTGTGAGGCGCGCACAATTCAAGTGCCCATACCCGATGCGCCTGACCAGACGATAGCCTACGAGCTTGATTTGGTATTTTCCCGAAAAAGTGTCATTCTGGCTTCTGAAAGTCAATTGCTCCATCCGGGAGAGATTGTCGGTTCGGTCAAGACAACCAGCAAAGACCGGATCGACAAAATTTTCCTGGACAAGTTTATGTTGGGCAGGCTGTTGGGACGGGATGTGAAATTCGTCGCCATCTTTCTGCACGACGTTCAGCGCGCCCAAAGAGCCAATAGCATCTTTGGGATCAATTCGACCTTCAAAACCAACCACTTCTTGGGCTATACAGTGGCCCTCAACCGGCTGGATGGCGTTTATTACGTGGACCCACGCCCCGAAATGGTCTCCGATCATCGCTTGAATCGGGAAATCCAGAATTTTCAGCGCTTTTTGACCCACGACATTTGGTCACTTTGAGTTTTATCCCGTACTCGACGCTGCTGCGTTGCCGTACTGTCGTTTGAGCGTCTGTAGCAGCACACGGCCCGGCCCGGTCAGGCGGGTCATAAAGAAACCTTCGCCGCTGAAGAGGATTTTGCGACAGCCGCCCACGCCCTGAATGTCGTAGTCCACCCCAGAGGAAAAGGCCGCCAGGTTGCCTGTGCTGACGAGTATCTGCTCACCTTCGGCCAGGCGCTGCTCGGAGAAGTCACCGCTGGCGTGGACCAGCACTGTGCCTTTGCCAGAGACTGTCTGCAAAAAGAGACCGGCCCCACCAAAGAGCGCAGCCCCGGCCCGGCGGGCAACGGTGACAGAGATGTCCAGTTCGTCTCCCCAGGCACAGAGGAAGGAGCCGCGGGTGGTGGTCACAGGGCCGTCGTTTTCCAGGTCCCACACCTCCAGATGACCCGGCGCGTTGGCCGAGAGCAGCGCGTGTTGGTTCGGTTGATCGGTTTGCAAATAGGTGAGGGCGATTCCTTCTCCGGAGAGGGAGCGGCGCACGGCTCCCCCTAGTCCGCCGGGAACCCGTAGATTCCATTGCAGGCCGGGGCTGTAGGCCATCAGCCCGCCTTTGCTGCACCAGGCAAACTCGCCGGGTGTAAAATCCAGACGGACCGATTGGGCAATTTCACCAGAGATAGTATGACGCATGGAGAATCTCCTATTGGGAATGAGGCTTGAGAGTGGATAGGAAGAGCCGTACTTCTTTTGTAAACAAACACCATCCGCAACCACTACGCAGGCCCGGTGCGCTGGTCGCGGCCAGGGAAAGGTGAGGAAACGATAATGAGCAACAATCGACGGCTGGCCTATTCCACCGACCCGGAGCCGGAAGCGAAAGCAGCCCCCCTACAAATGCCCCGCAACCCGGCAGCCCCTTTTGCCATTCAGGGCAACCAGACGGTCTATGTGCGGTTGGAACGCAAAGGCCGTCAGGGTAAGACGGTTTCGCTGGTAGAGGGAGTGATGAGTCCGGCGGTGGGCAAAGAGGCACTGCTGAAACATCTGAAAAACGCGCTGGGCACAGGCGGTGCGCTCAAGGAGGGTGTGCTGGAAATTCAGGGCGACCACCGGGATCGGATTGTGGAAGTGCTGTCCGGTCTGGGTTACAAGCCGAAAAAGGCAGGGGGATAAAGGCGGGGACTGGGGATAGGAGACTGGGGATTGGGATTTCCCGATCCCCAGTCCCCAATCCCCAGTCCCCTATCTCAAATCCTTCCCCACATCGCCGCCGCTGCGGATGCTTTTGCGTTTGCCAAAGGCGTCGTCGCCGCTGAAAGGGTGGACGACGACGTTGCGCCCGATGGAGATACCGGCAGGGATACGGCTGCCTTTACCAATGACCGTAATGCCCGTGTTCAGACGCTCCGGCAAGGCAGTATTGGGCTTATTGTTGTCCCCGTGACCCACCTGGCTGCCCTCTTCGATGACCACCTGCTTGTCCACAATACAGCGGTCCACCACTGCGCCCGGGCCGATGACCGTATCGTTGAGAATAATACTGTCGCGCACAATGGCCCCCTCGGCCACCCGCACGCCTGGCGAAAGCACGCTGCGCTCCACCGTACCGTCGATCTGACAGCCGTTGGAGAGCAGGGTTCCGTCCACATCCGCAGCCGGACCCAACTTCACCGGTGCGCGCTCTTCGCTGCGGGTGTGGATCACCCATTGGGGATCGTAGAGGTCCAGGGCAGGCTCCTCGGCCATCAGACTCATATTGGCCTCCCAATAGGACTGGACTGTGCTGATATCGGCCCAATAGCCGGGGAAGGTGTAGCTCTGGACCCGGCGGTTGTCGGCCAGCAGCGCGGGCAGGATGTGATTGCCAAAATCCACGTGGCTGCTGCCTGCCAGCAATTCGATCAAAAAGTCCCGGCGAAAGACGTAAATGCCCATCGAGGCCAGGTTGCGGGGGGAGCGGCGGGGCTTCTCCTGAAACTCAATGATGCGCCCATCCCCGGCGGTGGAGACGATGCCGAAGCGGTGGGTCTCGTGCTGGTTGACCCGGCGCACGGCCACGGTCAGGTCAGCCTCGGACTGGGCGTGGTGCTGGATCAGGGGGCGGTAGTCCATCACCGAGACGTGACGACCAGAGAGGATCAGCACAAATTCTTCGGGCTGCTGGGCCACGTAGTCCAGGTTGCGGCGCACCGCGTCGGCGGAACCTCGCTGCCAATCCCCATAGGGTCCGCCCTGATAGGGCTGGAGCAGACGCACGCCGCCGCTGGCTCGGTCCAAATCCCAGGGCTTGCCGATGCCGATGTGATCGTTCAGGCTGCGGGGGCGGTATTGGGTCAAGACAGCCACATTTGTGATGCCGCTGTTGACGCAGTTGCTCAGGGGGAAATCGATCAGGCGGAACTTACCGCCAAAGGGTACGGATGGCTCCGAGCGGATTTCGGTGAGAACGCTCAAGTCTTGACTTTCGCCGCCAGCCATAATCATTGCAAATGCACGGGCCATTGGAAACACCTCGCTTTGGGGAAAGAGAGATTGGGAGATTGGGAGATTCATCCGGCGCAATCTCTTAATCTCTTGATCTCTTAAATCGTCTGCCCATCCTTGACTTCACCGTCGGCAGGAAAATCCTTGGCCCGGCGGTCGCTGTTGATGAGTACATTTGTGCCCACCCGGGCCCCGTCGGGAATCTCCGCGCCTTTGCCGATGACGGTTATTCCAAAGGCCAGGCGGTCGGGCATCTTTTCGTTGACCACCGCAGGGTCGCCCACACCGATCTGCGCGCCGGCGCCGACGATCACCTGCTTGTCCACCACCGACTTTTCGATCAGCGCGCCCGGCCCGATCCAGGCGTCGTTCATGACAATGCTGTTGCGCACCACCGCGCCGGGGCTGACGTAGACGCCAGGGCTGAGGACGCTGTTCTCCACCAGCCCGCGCACCACACAGCCGTTGGAAACCATACTTTGCACGACTTTGGCCTGGGGGCCGATCTTGACGGGTGGGCGCTCTTCGGATTTTGTGTGGAGCGGCCACTCCTCGTTGTAGAGGTCCAGGGCCGGGTGGGGCTGCACCAGTTCCAGATTGGTGGCCCAATAGGAGTCGATGGTTCCCACATCCACCCAATAGCCCTCGAAGCGGTAGGCGAAGACCCGATCCCCGCCAGAAAGCATGGCCGGGATGACGTGCTTGCCGAAATCTTCCCGGGGCGTTTCTGGGCTGGCTTCGTTCAGCCGCTGTTCCAGAATACGGGCATTGAAAATATAAATGCCCATGGAAGCCAGATTACCGCGATCTTCCTTGGGTTTCTCATAAAATTGCGTGATGGATCCGTCCTCGGCCACCTGCATTATCCCAAAGCGGCTGGCTTCTTCGATGGGCACAGGCATGACCGCAATCGTCAGATCCGCGTTTTTCTCCTTGTGATAGGCCAGCATGGGGCGGTAGTCCATTTTGTAGATGTGATCACCAGAGAGAATAAGCACCTCATCCGCGTTCTGCTCGGTGACAAAATTCATGTTCTGGTGAATGGCATCTGCCGTGCCCGCATACCAGTTCTGGTTGCCCCGGCCTTGATAGGGCTGGAGCAGACGCACGCCACCCCGTGCCCGGTCCAAATCCCAGGGCTTACCGATGGCGATGTGATCGTTCAGGCTGTGGGGACGGTATTGGGTCAACACGCCGATGGTGTAGATGCCGCTGTTGACACAATTGCTGAGAGTGAAGTCAATGATGCGAAATTTCCCGGCAAAGGGGACGGCTGGTTTGGCCCGCTTTTCGGACAGGACGGTGAGCCGGGTTCCTTCCCCGCCAGCCAGAATCATAGCAACGGTGGTCATGGCGACCTTCTTTCTCCGCACGAGGAGGATGGAGAGACAACTTGATAAGCATATCCTAGCCTAAAGAGTAGGGGATTGCAATTTCAGAAATGATAATCCTCCAATGCTTTTTGAAATTCTTCCTGACGGCTGCTATAATAGGTTGTTGAACCACTGATAAGGAGACGCAGATTCATCGGATTTGAATTGATTTTCCTTTTTTGCTCTGTACGATCTGCGTCGGCTTACCTATTTATTGATGGCTTGAGAAGGCAGGAGGGGCGTGTGTTGCAGCGAAAGACCCAAACCGCGGCGTTCTGGCGTGATCAGTTTGAATTGACTCAGGAAGACCTGGATTTTGTACACGAACTCGTGTTGGACGCGGATTCGCCATTGACGTCCGAACAATTGGCTCTGCGGGTGATCGAAGAATATCAGCGGCGGGAGACCAGCCGCATGGAATTCGAACTCGCCAAGGGGAAAATCTATCAACCAGACAAGGCATATGAAATTGGTCAAGCACTGGTTTTCCCTGTGATGGATTTCTCTGTGGGCGAGATCACAGCCATCCGGCCCGGCGAGAACCCGGAGTATGGTGATTTTTCTGTGATCGAAGTGCAGATGAACGGCAGCAAGCGCGAGTTTGCGGCAAGCCTGCAAACCCCACATCGTCTGAATAACGGCAAAGGCCAGGGCATTGTCGAAGAGAGTGCCCTGCTCACGGCCAAGGAAATCAATGCCCTCTATCGGAGCGAGATCAACGAAAGCCTGCTTTATGCGTTGGAAGAGGGTGAACGCCACGAAGAATTTGTACAGGTGGGCACCTATTGGCTCTTGTCTGATATGTTGGCCGATGTGCACGTGGGCCATCTGAATATTGCCGAAGCAATGATCGAAATGCAGGGCCGTCCGCTCTCTGCCCAGGAAATTCTCAAAGAGATCGATGTCAACGCAGATATTTCCCAGCCTATGCAGGTGATCAGCATCAACCACGCGCTGGGCAATGATGCCCGCTTTGATCGGGTGGGCAACGGAACAGACCATCTGTGGTATCTCAAACGGTTGGAACCGCAAGAAGCCCTGGAGACGCCCGCCCTGCTGCGTCCCCACCAGTCTCGCTACAACCGTGCCCTGCTCAGCGTCGAACTGCTACAACTCGAATGGGAGCTGGACGACGAATGGGGTGAAAGCGGCATCGGCAGCGATGTGCCGTCGATTGTGCCCAGCACCAGCTTCACGCTGATCTATCCCCACCGCCGCCACGGAACCCTGCCTCTGAGCAGCCGCACCCGCAGTTTCTTCCCCGCGGGGAAGGAAGGGCGATCGATGGTCACAGTCATCGACGGGCGTTGGGGCAAGCGCTTCACCGCTTGGGTAGTCCACGGCGGGCGCTATGTGAGCGGGCTGTCAGAGTGGATGGAAGAACACAACTTGCCGGTGGGCGCGCAAATTACTTTGGAGCGTACCCGCAATGCGGGGGAAGTCGTGATCGATTTCCGCCCCCGGCGGATGAAGCGGGAGTGGAGCCGCTTTGCTGCCGTAGAATCGAATGCAACCGGCATCACCTTTGAGATGAACAAAATTCAGATCACCTGCGAATATGACGATTATCTGATCGTCTCGGCAGAGGATGCCAAACAGATGGACATCCTGAGCCAGCGGATGGAAAAAGCCGGTGTCTCTGTGGACGAACTGGTACAACAGATTGTGCCCGAACTGACCAAACTTAGCCCCCAGGGAACAGCCCACGCCAAGACCGTCTACAGCGCGGTCAATATGCTCTGGCGCTGCCCGCCCGGACCAGTTTTCTATGCATTGATCAGCAATCGTCGCTTCCGGGATGCGGGCAGCGGCTTCTTCGCCCTGGAGGTATAACAATGGCCCCTGCTGCCAGACCAGACATCAGCCGCTTCCGACCGGATGCGGACACCAAATTTCACATCGACTACGCCTGGTGGGAAGAGAGCGGGCGGGATTTTCGTCTCTACCTGCGGGATCAGTTGTGCGCCGAATGTCGGGATCGCTTTGCCAATCACCGCAATACGGAAAATGTGGATTGGGTGGACCCGGAGACCGGAGAAGTTCACCGCACAGACGCGCTGTGGGAGTGTCTGCGCACCCGCTGCGCCAACGACCCGGACTTCATCAACGAGCATCTGCCCATCGGCGCAGCCTGCTTCCGGGTCTTTCTCGCCAACGACAACACACCCCTGACACCCAACGAACTGGGCCAGATTTTGCCCTGGAAACCGGCCCGCACGATTCTGGCGACCCTGGGCGGGCGGCAGGTCTATCTGGGGCTTCGGCCTGTGCGGTAGATGTGTGCAGAAGCAGAAACGAAATAGGCAGAAAAGGGCGGGGGAAACGATTCTCCTCGCCCTTTTCGTTTTCTTTGACCTGTCGCAAGAAGCCGAAGGGTCAATTTGCAGAAACAGCACGACGGAAGTATCCATGCACTTCTCGTGGTGCGTGGTTCGTGTACCAGTTCACGCACCACGTCCGAATTAGCCTCGATATTTCCGCCAAGCTCTACTACCCGGTCAACCTCCTTTTTTCCCCTGCCAGCGTTGACATTCTTGAGGGGCTGGGGTATAGTCGCGTATAGATTTTCTACACTGCTGAGAAGCACAGGCGCTTTTCTTTCCCCAACGTCTGCGGCTTTTCAATCGACCATTTCTTGTTTTTTGTGATGCCGTTCTTCGTTCCGTTCCACTTCAACCTCCAAGGAGAATCCTATGAGTAAGGCTCGATTAGGTATGCTTTTCGGTATCCTGGCCGCGTTTGCGCTGATCTTCAGTGCCTGCGCCGCGCCAGCCGCGCCTTCGGCGGCCCCAGCCGCAGAAGCTCCTGCTGCGGCAGCGGCTCCCGCGGCGGCGGCTCCTGCAGCCGCCGAAGCCCCGGCTGCTGCGCCCAGCGACGGCGTGCAGATCCCCGATGTCATGGAAGGCAAATACAAT
Source organism: Litorilinea aerophila (assembly GCA_945905745.1). Lineage (GTDB taxonomy): Bacteria > Chloroflexota > Anaerolineae > Caldilineales > Caldilineaceae > JACQGT01. The sequence goes on along the minus strand of CAMDQF010000001.1, from coordinate 44,215 downwards.
GTGGCCTTTGTCTACGTTGGCCCCCACGACGACGGTGGCTGGACCCAGGCCCACGATGTAGGCCGCCAATACGTCCAGGACAATGTGGCCGACGTTCACACGGCCTACATTGAAAATGTGGCTGAGGGTGGCGACGCCGAGCAGGTCATCCGCTCCCTGGCCCGCAAAGGCTTTGATGTGATCTTCACCACCTCCTTCGGCTTTATGGACGCCTCGGAAATTGTGGCCGAAGAGTTCCCCGATGTGGACATCATCCACATCAGCGGTTTCAAGTCCAATGAAGCCAACTTTGGCAATCTGATGGGCGCGATGGAAGATATGAAGTATCTGGCCGGTATGCTGGCCGGCAGCCGGGCGATGATGGACGGGAATCCCAAATTGGGCTACATCGCCACCTTCCCCATCCCGGAAGAGCTGCGTCTGGGCAACGCTTTTGCCCTGGGCGCACAGAAGACCTGCCCGGAATGCACCGTCGATGTGCGCTGGATCTTCACCTGGCACGACCCGATTGTGGAGAAGGAAGCCGCTTCCTCCCTCTTTGATGGCGGCGCACAGGTGGTGATGACCGGCGCGGACACCCCGGCCCCGGCAGAGGCTGCCCCCGAAGGCAAGTGGGGCATCACCTACGACTACTCCGGCAACTGCACGATTGATGCCTGTCTGACTTCCATGTACTGGAATTGGGGCACAGTCTACGCTCGCATCGTCGAAGAATCCAAAGCCGGCACGTGGGTAGGCGGCTGGGAATACTTCGAGGCGGACAGCGGCGCGATGGGTCTTTACGGCTTTATGGAAGGCGAGACGCTGCAGCCGGGTCTGGCCGATCTGCCCGCCGAAGACCTACAACTGGTCAAGGACACTTTGGCCGCGATGCTGGCCGGCGAATTCACCCGCTTCGATGTCTTCAAAGGCCCCATCACCGACAACCAGGGCAACCAAGTCCTGGCCGAGGGCGTGAGCCTGGAGCAGAGCGACCTGGACGGCTTCGCCCAGTTTGGCAGCCCCTGCACCACCTGTATGTACTGGTGGAATGAGAATGTGACCGCGGAACTGCCGAAGTTGGATTAAATTGGCTGATGCGTGAAGCGTGAAACGTGAGATCGGGGTCTGATTTCACGTTTCACGCTTCACGTTTCCACTGAGATCGATCTTCCCCGCAGCGATGTCAATATAAATGCCGAGGCCCTCCCATGCCCGACACCCCCTTTGCCGTGCAGATGGAAAATATCGTCATCCGCTTCCCCGGCGTGCTGGCGAATGATCGGGTGAATTTCACCCTGAAGCAGGGCGAAATCCACGCGCTGCTGGGCGAGAACGGCGCGGGCAAAAGTACGCTGATGAGCGCGCTCTCTGGCCTCTATAAGCCCACCTCCGGCGTGATTCGGGTCAACGGCAAGCCGGTCAGCTTCAACTCCCCCAAAGACGCCATCGCCGCCGGTATCGGGATGGTGCATCAGCACTTTATGCTCGTCCCCACCCAGACCGTCACAGAGAATATCCTCCTGGGATTGGACACGCCGCGCTTCTGGATGAATCTGCCCGAATATGACCGCAAAGTCATCGCTCTGCAGGATCAGTTCGGTCTGCGCGTGGACCCCACCGCCCAAATCTGGCAGTTGGCTGTGGGCGAGCAGCAGCGGGTGGAGATTTTGAAAACCCTCTACCGGGGCGCAAATGTCCTCATTTTTGACGAGCCAACGGCTGTGCTGGCCCCGGCAGAGATCGCCGAATTTATCCAGACTATGCGCTCGCTGGTGGCCCAGGGAAAGTCCATTATTTTCATCAGCCACAAGCTCCACGAAGTGGAACAGGTGGCCGACCGCATCACTGTGCTACGCAAGGGCAAAGTGACCGCGGAGGGGCTGCCGATGGCCGGGTTGAATGCAGCCAAACTGGCCCAGCTGATGGTAGGCCGGGATGTGGTCTTTGCGGTGAAGAAGGCTGCCCAGGAACCGGGCAACATAATCTTGGATGTGAAGAATCTTCAGGCGTCCAACAACAAAGGCGCGCCCGCCCTGCGCGGGGTCAATCTGAACATCCGGGCCGGCGAGATTCTGGGCATCGCCGGGGTGGCGGGCAACGGCCAGAGCGAACTGGCCGAGTGCATCACCGGCCTGCGAGAGTGCGAGAGCGGCAGCGTGCAGGTGGATGGCCGGGAAGTGGCAAACCGACCACCCATCGAGGCCATCCACGCCGGTGTCTCCCACATCCCGGAAGACCGCACCCGGGTCGGCTCCGCGCCCAACTTGACCATCACCGACAATGTGATTATGAAGCACTACCGCTCTGCGCCCATCGGCAACGGCGCGACGATTGACGCGGCCCAGGCCACCAGCTACGCCCAGAATCTCAAAAAGACCTACGACATTCTGGCCCCCAGCGTGCGTACCCAGGCTCGCAAGCTCTCCGGCGGCAATCTGCAAAAGGTGATTTTGTCCAGAGAAATTACGGCCAACCCCCGGCTGATTGTGGCGGTTCAGCCCACCCGGGGGCTGGATGTGGGCGCGGTGGAGGCGATTCAGGAGCATCTGCTCGACCAGCGGCGGCACGGCGCGGCCATCCTCCTCATTTCGGAGGAGTTGGAGGAGCTGCTCACCCTCAGCGACCGCATCGCCGTCCTCTTCGACGGGCGGGTGATGGGTGTGGTAGACGGTGTAACAGCCAGTGTGGAAGAGATTGGGCTGATGATGATGGGGACAGAGAAAAAAGTGGCGTGAAATCTAAAATCAGCGTAGTACGTGGTGCGTGAACCAACATCACTACCAGCGCACGCACCACGCACTACGGGGTAGTGGCGCATTACAAAAGTAGGTCTTGCGCAGTTGAGGAAGCCTATGCGATTGCCTTTTACGCTCTATATCGAAAAACGCACAGACGAAATCCCTGGCTGGCTGCCTGCGGCCACGTCGCTCGGTTCGGTGATCGCTGCGCTGATTGTCAGCGGGGTGGTGCTGGCCCTGATCGGGGCCAACCCATTCGTCGTCTACCAGTTCTTCTTCAAAGCTACCTTTGGCAGTTGGCCCGCTTTCTCCGACACAATTGTCAAAGCTACGCCGCTGATAATGGTAGGGCTGGCCTGTGCGGTCGCCTTCAAAATGAAACTGTGGAACATCGGCGCAGAAGGGCAGTTCTATCTGGGAGCGTTCTTTGCCAGCCTGGTTGTGCTGGTGCCGATTCTGCCGCCGGAAAGCCCGAAATGGCTGGTGCTGACGGTGATGGTTGTAATGGGGATGATCGGCGGGGCGATTTGGGGCTTTATTCCCGGCTATTTGAAAGCCAAATTTGATGTCAACGAAATCATCAGCACGCTGATGCTCAACTACGTGGCGATTTTGTGGAACAACTATTGGATTTTCGACCGCTGGAGCGACGCGGGTTTCCAGATGACACCCACCTTTGAGAAGACGGCCTGGTTGCCTCGGCTTTCTGACTACGCCCGCCAGTACAAAGCCTTTTCCGGTATCACCCTCCATCTGGGCGTCATCTTCGGGCTGGTGGCGGCGATTGTCGTCTGGTGGGTGTTGAGCCGCAGCCGCTGGGGCTACGAAATCCGGCTGATTGGCGACAACCCGAACGCGGCCCGCTACGCCGGACTGAACATCGCCCGCAATGTCGTGCTGGTGATGATGTTTTCCGGCGCGCTGGCCGGTCTGGCCGGGATGGCGGAGGTGAGTGGCGTCGTCCATCGCCTGCAGGAGCGCATCTCACCGGGCTACGGCTTCACTGGCATTATTGTGGCCTGGCTGGCGAAGCTGAACCCCTTTGCTGTTATCCTCGTCTCGATTCTCTTTGGGGCGCTGATCGTGGCGGGACGGGAGGTGCAGCCATCGGGCATCTCCCAGATGATCCAGGGCTTTGTCCTCTTCGCCGTCATCAGCAGCGATGTACTGCTGCGTTATAATGTGCGCCTGATCCGCACCGCCCCTGTGGAGGAAGCCGCATGAAATTCCTGCAAAATGAATTTTTCTCCCGCAAAGGCGCAGAAACGCCGAGAGATAAATCTATCAGCGTTTATCAGTGTTCATCAGTGGCTCAAAAAGCCTTTGCCGGAGGAGCCGCGCTATGAACTTGGAAATTATCTTGCACGCGGGGTTGGCAACCGGCACGATTCTGCTCTTTGCGGGTATCGGTGAAATCCTCTCCGAGCGGGCCGGCATTCTCAATCTGGGCGTGGAAGGAATGATGCTGATCGGGGCGATGGCGGGCTTTGGCACGGCGCTGAGTACCGGCAACCCCTGGCTGGGGCTGCTGATGGCGATGTTGGCTGGGGGGGTGCTCAGTCTGGCCCACGGGCTGGTGACGATCCATTTCCAGGCGGATCAGGTGGTGAGCGGGTTATCCCTGACATTTCTAGGCACGGGGCTGGCGCTGGTGTTGGGCAATGGGCTGACCGGGCAGACAGCCGCGCTGATCCCAGATGTGAGTATTCCCGGTCTGGCTGCGATTCCCTTCGTCGGTCCGACTTTCTTTGCGGATCACAGCCCTCTGGTCTATTTCGGCTATCTCTTCACCCCGCTGGTCTGGTATTATATCCACAAGACCCGGCCCGGTCTGCATCTGCGCGCGGTGGGAGAGAAGCCTGCGGCCGCGGACACAATGGGCGTCGACGTATATCGCACCCGCTATTTGTATGTCTTTATCGGTGGCTGTCTGGCCGGGCTGGCCGGCGCGACCATCAGCCTTTCGGTCTCGCCGGGCTGGTACAGTGCCCAGACCACCTCCGGCCAGGGCTGGATCGCCATCGGGCTGGTCATCTTTGCCCAGTGGAATCCCTGGCGAGCTGCGCTGGGGGCCTACCTATTTGGCGCGCTGCGTCGGGCTATTCTCGACCTGCAAGGGGTTCCGTTGCTTTTGGGCTTCACGAATCCGCTCTTTATCAACTCCAATTTCGGCTTCTTTCTGCAAATGGTTCCCTATCTCCTCACAATCATCGCCCTGATGATCGGCAGCCGGGCCGCCGCCCGCAAACGGCTGGGCGCGCCGGCTGCCCTGGGCGAGCCGTATGTGCGGGGGGAGAGAGGGTTGTAATCAGAGACTGGGGATTGGGGACTGGAAGTTCGTCGAGTCCCCAGTCCCCGATCCCCAGTCCCCAATCCCTGATCCCCAATCCCTGACCTATGCTCCCCCAATCCCACATTGCCTACACCTGGGCAGCCTTGAGTCTAGCCCAAGAACATCTCGATTTTGCGCCCGACGCGGATTACCGGCTGGTGGCTCTGGCCGCGGCTGGCTCGGACCTGATCGACAAACCCCTGGCATTGGCCTATTTCTACAAGAAGTACAAGTCGGCGGTGCTTTTCGCCCACACCCTCTGGTCGTTTCTATTCGTTCTTTTGCTTGGGTTGTGGGGAACGATTGAGCTGGTCTACGCCCTGGCCTACGGTGGCCACGCACTGTTGGACCGGCTTTGGTTCTTCCGGGACACTTTTTATTGGCCGCTGCGGGGCTGGCGTTTTCATGTCTGGGGCAAGCGGGGGTCCGAGCAGGAGAGGATCGGCTGGGCCTACTGGTATGCCTTTACCCGGCGACCCGAACTGTGGGGCTGGGAGTTGGGCGGGCTGCTGGCCCTGGGCTGGTTTGTCTGGCGGCACAGGCTCTATCGGTGGGAGAATCTCTGGCGTTTTGTGGCGACGGGGAAGGTGATGCGCGAAACGTAAAGCGTGAGATTACCCAGTATCCTCACGCTTTACGTTTCACGTTTCTTCTGGGCAAATGCTACAATTCTTCCTATGACTGCACCCGCCGACCACTCCCCCGCTTCGCCCACTCGCACGGATCGCCGGATTGTTCTCAACACCGGCGCGCTGGCAACCTCCAGCCTCTGGCGCATTGCTATCAGTTTTGCCCTGCAACTGGTGATTGCCCGGCTGTTGGGTGCCCAGGGTTTGGGCCAATACGCTACGGCTTTGGCCTGGCTGAATGTCTGCCAGATTCTCAGCGAACTGGGCTTGCCCCAATTGTTGGTACGAGACCTGGCCCGCCACCCGGAGCGCCGGCGGCAAAGTCTTCAGACAGCCCTGGTTGTCCAAATCAGTGCTGCTTTTCTGGTCTGGGCCGGGGTCTTTGGCCTGACCGCTCTCCTTCCCTATCAGCCCGAAACCCGTCTCGCCCTGCTGCTGATCACCGCTTCCCTGCCTCTCCATGCGATCACATCGGTCTGCGAAATACTCTTTCAGGCCAGCGAACGTATGGAGTTGGTGATGGGTGTGGAGGTGGTGATCAATACGCTGATTGTGGCGACCAGCCTGGTCGTGCTGTGGCGGGGTGGAGGCGTAGTGGCACTCTGTGCGGTGTTAATTGTCACCCAGGCAATCTCCGCGTCTGCCTGTTTGTGGCTGCTGGTCAAAAGCAAGCTGATGGCTGGCCCACAGGAGTGCATGGCTAAGGGCGTCGGTTTTTCGCTGCAACCTTTGTGGGAACAGGCCCGCCCTTTCTACGGTCTGGCCTTGGCGAATGTCCTGTTGCACAGGCTGGATATTCTGCTGCTCAGTGTCTTTGCCGGGGATGCGATCACTGGCATCTACAGCGCTGCCTATCTGGTCGTGCGGGTGTTGATCATTTTGGCCCAGACTTGGTGGCAATCCCTCTACCCCACTTTCAGCCGTCTGCGCGTGCAGGCCGAAGAGCAATACCGGCGGCTGGCTGGCCTCGCTATCCGCTTTGGGCTGCTGGCCTTTCTGCCTGTGGCCGCCTTGAGCCGGGGGGCAGCGGATTGGCTGCTGGGTATTGTCTATCGTGGCGAGGATCACAGCGCAGCACTCGCTGCTTATGGGATATTGATCTGGGCCGCTCCGCTCTTTCTGGTGGCAACCTACGCGGTCAATCTGCTGCTGGTGGAGCGGCAGCCCAAGGGCAGTCTGCTGATCGCCGTGACCCATATCGGGGTGGCGCTCTCCCTTCTGCCATTCCTGACTTCCCGCTGGCAGGCTGTGGGCGCTGCACTGGCAATGATTGGGGCGATCAGCGCCAGTGCGGGTGTAGGGCTGTTCTTGTTGAAACGGATGAGCGTTCCTGCCGGGCTGCCACGTCGCTTGCCTTTACTGCTGGGCGCGACAGCCGCGGCTGGTCTGGTACAGGCTGGAATTGATCAATTTTCCCCGCTGGCTGGCCTCTGGCCCGCGTCAGCCTTTAGCGGGCTGCTGATCTATCTAGCGCTGGTCTGGCAGGGGGGGGCGGTCTCTGGCGCAGACTTTGCACTCTTTCGTAAAGCATTGCGTCCCTGAAGATGTTTGGCGCTGGTGGTGGCATTCCGCTACAATAGGGACTTGATGGTTTGTGCTGGGCGAAAGGAACGGGGCAGATGGCTTCCGAGATGACGCAGAATTCTCTGCCTGTGGCGGGGGACGAAGAGACAAGGGCAGAACAGCGCTTTCGGGTGTTGATGATCGCACCGACCAGCTTTTTCGCCGATTATGGCTGCCATGTGCGCATTCTGGAAGAGGCCCGCATCTTGCAGAAAATGGGCCATCGGGTGACAATTGTCACCTATCGCAACGGTAACGACGTGCCAGGGCTGGATATTCGGCGCACATTGCCGATTCCCTGGCGGCGGGAATATGAGGTAGGATCGAGTCGTCACAAAATCGCTTTTGACGCGTTATTGGGGCTGAAGACCCTCGAACTGCTGGTGCGCGAGCGCTACGATGTGATCCACGCTCATCTGCACGAAGGCGCGCTGATTGGGCTTGTCCTGGGGCGACTGTTTCGGATTCCGGTGGTCTTTGACTTTCAGGGCAGTTTGACCGGGGAGATGGTGGATCATAAGTTTTTGAGCGAGCAGAGCCGCTTTTTTGTGCCGCTGCTGCGGTTGGAGACGTGGATCAACCGTTCTGCCCATGCGGTGTTGACCAGCACGTCGAATGCTGAACGCCTGCTGGTAGAGAAATTTGGGTGTGAGCCAACACAGGTGCAGACCTTGCCCGATTCGGTGAATGCGGATGTCTTTCGCCCCGCGGACACCTATGCACCCGGCGAACTGGCCGAACTGCGCCGCAGCTTGGGCATACCCGAAGACCGTCGTCTCATCGTCTATTTGGGCTTGCTGGCCGAGCACCAGGGCACAAGCCATCTGCTGCGGGCGCTGCAATTGATTGTCCAACAGAGGCAAGATGTCCATCTGTTACTGATGGGTTTTCCCGGTGTTACGGTTTACCAGCAACTGGCGCAAGAGCTAGGCGTCAACAATTTTGTCACCTTCACCGGGCGGATTCCCTACCCGGATGCGCCCAAGTATCTGGCGCTGGGCGATGTTGCGGTTGCCCCCAAACTCAGTACGACAGAAGGAGCGGGCAAGCTGCTCAATTATATGGCGGTGGGGCTGCCGACGGTGGCTTACGATACACCGGTGGCGCGGGAGTATCTGGGGAACGAGGGGGCGCTGGCTCGACGGGGAGATGTGGAGAGCTTGGCTGAGGAATTGTGCCGGTGTCTCTATCCAGACACTTCTCACTTCTCCATTGGCGAGATGCAGCGACAATTGCGTCAACGGGCGACCAAGCTTTTTGCCTGGGATGTTTCCGGACGGCAGATTGAAGTGAGTTATGAACATTTGACAGGAAAAGCAGGTGTACGTGCAGCAGTCGCAAAATCAACCAGTGAGAGACAATCAATCTCTTCGCAGGCTTAAAGAGTTCGGTATAGGAGAAATGGGATGAACGATAGGATAACCAATGCTACGTATGGAAAATATAGGATAGGAATGTCTTCCACAGGGGTGCGTTTCCTGGTTTTGGGTGCTGTGCTTATGCTAATAGCTGCATGTTCCACGGTACAGGCCTCTGCGCCTACAGCGAATCCTACCAATGCGACGGCAGACGCAATTGATTTCGAGGTTTTCCTTCCTGAGGTGACAACACCGTCTACCCCCTCGCCACTGTATCTGCCATTGGTTTCATTGCAGGTGCCATTAAGTACACGCCTGGGTTTTGGGGCTGCGAGGGCATCCATCCAACAGTACCCCGAAATCGCGTCTCTACGCGCAGGGTGGTATCTGGATTGGCGTACGCGTGTAAACCCAGAACGCCCCAACGGGATGGAATACGCCCAAGCAATTCGATTACACCAAACAACGGTTTGCCCGATCCGGACTTCCCCAGATAGGGTAGCATGCCCGTACAGCATACCTCATGCCTACACCTACTCACCTTCCGAATCATCCATTCAAGCAATTGCGCGCGCCAATCTCGGATCTTTGTGGCTTATTGGCAATGAAATGGATCGAAGAGACTGGTGGGGAGGTGGTCAAGACGAAATACTCCCTGAACTCTATGCGGAAGCCTACCACGAGCTATACTATATTATTAAGGAAGCGGATCCGACTGCAAAAGTAGCCATTGGAGGAGTTGTGCAAGCAACACCTCTTCGTATGGCGTACCTGACGCGAATATGGAACAGGTACCAGTTGTTGTATGGGGAGCCGATGCCCGTAGATATTTGGAATGTCCATACATTTATCATACGGGAACAAGCAAAGGGTTGGGGTGCAGACATCCCACCAGGCTTTGATGATCTGTCAGGAGAGTACATCTTCGATCCGCTGCCAGATCCCGAACATATCAGTATTGAACTTATTGATGAGCAAATTCGCAGATTTCGCACATGGATGAAAGAGCGTGGGCAGCAACAAAAACCACTCATCGTCACTGAATACGGTGTGCTCTACCACAATTCAATGTTAGGTGTACCGAATGAGGACGATCAAACTGTCATTGATTTTATGACGGACTCTTTTGACTATTTTCTGCGTACAGCCGACTGCGAGATCGGATACGCAGCAGACGATTGTCGCCTGGTTCAACGCTGGCTCTGGTTCAGCCTGGATTTCAAAGAAGACTTCAATATCTACGGTAAGATGTTTGATCCAGATACAAAAGAGATCATGAAAACAGGCAGGGCTTTTCGGGACTATTCGTTACAAAATCTGACGGAATTGTCAAAGAAACCCTATTAGCCCGCCAACACCTATCATCAATGCAACATGCCAGGAACGAAATCTTCATCCGGTATATGCACAATGGCATGAAAGTGTATTGATAGCCAGGTTCGTGCATGGTGTGCCTGTGGGCATAGACCATGCACAAACTTGGCTTTAGGCATGCACATTATCGCTGCCATGGGCAGGTACCCTGCTCCCCCTCATTTTTGGCATTCGTCTCCAGCTACTTTTGCTCTCGTTCAGTATACCCCGTCCGTACTCACCGGCTTGATACATATCCGAATTTCTATGCAACTTCTTCCGCCTATACATTCTCCTCTCTCTCAATATAGTGGCAGGGTTTGCGGATTCTTGGAAAAGTGGAGTCTATGACCTCGCGATTCAGTTCCATTCTGTCAGACAGATACCTATTGTCAAGAAACGTTGTATGTGGCGGGATCGTTGTCGCGCTATTATTCGTCTACCTGGTAGCTGGTCTTTATACAGAGCTATGGCTGAACAGTATTAAACATATCCCGGCCACGTTGCTGGAAGATTTTGGTCATTATGAGCGTGCCCTCTCTACTACGCTCAGAGGAGAAGACCCTTACGAAATACGCAAAATTGGGCCAGCCTATCTGTATCCACCGCCTGCGCTGTTGGCAGTGGAAGTATTCAGCTACATCCAACCCTTTTCCCTCAAAGTTGCCGTATACACAGTCACAAACATTCTACTTTTGGTGGTCATGATATGGGGAATCGCTCGGTACTATGGGTATTCACTCTCGCAAACCTGGTACTGGTTCGTATTGGGTCTAGGTTTTGCACCATTTTTTGAATTGCTCCATATCGGTCAAATCAACCAGATCACGCAATTTGGTATATTTTTGTTGTTTTGGGGTGAAGCGCTGTTCCCAATCTGGGCCAGCACCGGACTTACATTAGCAATACTCACGAAAGTATCCCCGCTCTTGTTTATTGGGTATCTGATTGTCCTGAAGAGATACAGCGTGCTTTTTATGACCGGTGTACTCATTCTTGTATTTGGTTTTCTGGCTGCCCTGCGATATGGAATTACACCGTTCGTAACGTATGTTGATGTTTTTCAAGACTTGCTTCGCACCATCCCCTTGGGAACAAACGCCCAATCCCTGATGGCTAAGCTGGCGATTTCAAATGAAATATGGTTTCGCAATGCCCTTCTATACATGCCAGGAGGTGTAGCCTCATGGCTATTAGAGCTTTTCTCAATTCTCACACAGAACTACAGAAGTATTTCACTTTTCCTGACAATATACATCCTGAGTATATTGGTAGTCAGCGGGATTTTGACATGGCTTGGTAGCTTGAACAGGGAGCCATTTTTCATCATTACCGTGTTCGGCATGATATTCTCATCAAACGTTATGTGGTATCATCACTATGTTTTTCTTCTGCTTCCAGTCTTTGTCTGGATTGGATGGCAGAAACTGAAGTTCGCTACTGTGTTCTGGTGCTTTCTTGGATTGCTGATCATTCAGATCGATAGAAGCATCCCGCCCTATGGTCTGCTAAGCCATGTGTGGGCGCATCTTTCAATATTGCTCTTGTTTTGGCAGGTTGTTCATCTCCACAGACAAAAGCAAGCTCCACGAGCCGTTGCGTATGCCTCTCTGGGGTAACAACAATCACCCGTACATTTTCTGCAGGCTACACTGCATTTTGCCGAGGTTAGCATGAGTTTTGGGAAAAGAATCAAAGAATTGCTCCGGTATCGGGATTTACTGTACTATATGGTTGTGCGCGATCTGAAGGCGAGATACAAAAGCAGCGTTCTTGGATTTGTCTGGAGCCTGCTCAACCCGCTCTTAATGATGCTGGTATTTACCGTCATCTTCACGTTGATTATGCCCAACAACCAGGTTCGCAGTTATCCTATTTTTCTGCTCTGCGGTCTGTTGCCCTGGAATTATTTTACAGCGGGTGTTTTGTCCAGTGTGAGCAGCGTAATCGGTAACGGCAACCTAGTGAAGAAGGTCTATTTCCCCCGCGAAATACTACCTATCTCCTCGGTGTTGGCCCAATTGGTCAACTTTCTACTTTCGCTCCTAGTGATTTTTGCGCTCATCATCGTTTTTGGGGTTCCCTTTAGTCCGCACCTCTGGCTTCTTCCCATTGTCATTCTCATGCAGACATGCTTCATCAGTGGAATCGCCCTTCTCTTAAGCGCTGTCAATGTTTACTACAGAGATACCGCGATCATTCTGGATGTGGTCTTGATGGCCTGGTTTTTTCTCACCCCAGTTTTCTATCCGATAGATATTCTTCCCAAGAGCTACGAGATATTCGGCTTGGTTCTGGATATTCATCGGCTGATGAATATCCTTAACCCAATGGCATCAATCGTCAATACATACCGAGACCTCCTTTATTTAGGCACATATACAGTAGGAGATTTCTTCCTGCGCACTGCAATTACATCCGCTGCCGTGATGCTCATTGGGTATTGGGTTTTCAACAAACTGAGCGGGAATTTCGGCGAGGAGATTTGATGTATATTCGTACAGATTCCTATGCAGAAGGCCAGCCCCTGGTTGAAGTCCAGAATGTATCCAAGCGTTTTGTCCTGCGCCAAGAACACCAGCGATCATTTCAGGAACTGTTCATAGGCATACTCAATCGGCACACAGATTCAACACGGAAACTATTCTGGCCGCTGAATGATGTGACTTTTTCCGTCTTCAAGGGCGAAAGCCTGGGCATTATTGGACCAAACGGTTCCGGCAAAAGCACGTTGCTGAAGCTGATCGCCGGTGTTCTGGAGCCGTCCTCAGGTGACATTGTCACCCGAGGACGGATTGCTGCCTTACTGGAACTGGGGGCTGGTTTTCATGGTGATTTGACCGGACGCGAAAATATCTATCTCAATGGTACGATGTACGGTTTGAACCGTGGTGAGATTAGGGAGCGCATAGACGAGATCATCGAATTCTCTGAGCTGGGTGAATTCATCGATATGCCGATTAAGCACTATTCATCCGGCATGTATGTGCGACTGGGCTTTGCAGTCGCCATTCATACCAGACCCGACATGCTCCTGGTTGATGAAATCCTCTCTGTCGGCGATGCAGGATTTCAGCACAAGTGCATGAGAGCCATTCAGGATTTCCGGCGCAACGGGGGTACGCTGCTCTTTGTTTCCCACGATCTGGGCACGGTTCAATCCGTCTGCGATCGCGCAATCTGGTACGAATATGGCAAGATACAACTGATGGGGCATCCGACAGATGTGGTCATGGCATATCTCAATCATGTGGCGGAAAAAGAAGAAGATGCCTATCAGAAGCGGGCAAAGGATGAGCTACCCATCATTCGCGATGAGCAACGCTGGGGAACAAGACGCGCCACCATCACCCATGTTGATCTGTGCGATCGAGGGGGCGAGATTCGTTCTGTTTTTGTGTCAGGCGCACCGCTCGAGATTCACATCCACTGCCATGCGCCGACCCGCATCGAACACCCGGTCTTTGGCCTTGCGCTCCACCACCAGAACGGAACCCATATCACCGGGCCAAACACAGATTTTTCTGACTTGGACATTCCCTTTATTGAAGGCAAAGGCACAATCATTTTTCAGGTGCCTGTCTTGCCGCTCTTGAACGGTGAATATCTCGTGTCCGTTGCCGTTCACAACCAGGCCGATACCGAAATGTTTGACTATCACGATCGCATCTATCGTTTTCGCGTCCACCCAGGGAACGTGCGTGAACGCTACGGACTAGTGACGCTAAACGGCCAATGGACGCAAGCGCCCTCGTCCCCTGCCACCGAAAACGGGACACGATACCAGACCACTCTGGCAACACAAAAAGATTAAGCAATTCCCCATGACTCTTACACAGCTATCTCCCAAGCCAACCGCACTGCTCTTTTCAGGTGACCTCCCAGAGCATGTCTGCACGATCCTTCGCACAGTGGCGCCCCTTCACGCGGCCGGATGGACGGTACTGATGGGAGGGGGATCTGGCCTGTCCGATTCGCCGAACGGGTTGGATCGTATTCAAAATGTAGACGCAGTTGTGATTCAACGGGACTGGCCAGTAAACACATCTACCTATCGTCAGGTGATGCAGCAGGCGCGCCAATACAACAAACCTGTCATATACGATCTGGACGATCTCCTCCTCGATCTGCCCATCACCCACGCAAACTACAACCGATACCGTGCTTGTCGTCCCCACATCGCTCTCGCATTGGCCGAGGCCGATCTTGTCACCTGTAGTACCGCCACCCTCGCCTCAACAGTCAGCGCATTTGTACCCAATGCCCGGGTTCTTCCCAATTATCTCCCAGACGATCTGTGGCGGCCCATCCTGGATCAGCCGCTGCCAGAGCCAACGCCATCTCAGCCCTTGTGTATCGGCTACTGCGGCGGACACTCTCATGGCCCGGATATTGAGATGATCCAGCCAGTACTGCTCGACCTGCTGAACGAATTCGCTGGTCAGATTCAACTCTGCTTCTGGGGATTGCGCCCACCGCCACAGCTTTTGGATCGGGAAGATGTGCGATGGGAAGCTGTGGAGATTGGGGAGTACGTCGACTTTGTAAAGTATTTTGGCACACAACGCTGCGATATCTTTCTCGCCCCCCTGCTGGATTCGCTCTTTAATCGCTGCAAAAGCGGGCTGAAATTCCTGGAGTACAGTGCGCTCGGCATACCTGGTATCTACTCTCGATTGGAACCCTATCAAGAACTGGTGATCCACGGCGAAAATGGCTACCTGGCGACTGACCTGTCAGAATGGGATAAATTTCTGCGTCGGTTGATCGCTGACCCAGGATTGCGCCAACGCATGGGCAAAGCGGCCAAGGAAAGTGTGGCAAATCACTGGCTTCTGGGTACCCACGCAGCCCGATGGCAGGAAAAATACACTGATGCGATAGACCAGGTTGCTACGGGAAAGCGGACAAATCAACAGATACCGCTGGCTGTGATGACAGCCTGGCATGATGAATTGAACGATGCGCTGGCGCTTTCTGAAAGCAACAACCAACAGAAGATGGCCGAAATCGCAGCCATTGAAGAGCGCAGACATGCAGAAATAGCAGCGTTTGAAGAGCGCAGACGTGTAGAAATGGCTGCGATGGAGGAACGCCTGCAACAAACACAGATTGAAAATGCAGACCTCTATCGGCTGGCCCACGAACAGCGTCAGACGCTTAACTCTCTACAGCACCAATTGGCGATTGTGCAAGGCTCGCTCGGCTGGCAACTGCTCCAGAGTGTGACCCCTCTGCGCTACCGGCTTATCCCTGGCGGCAGCCGCCGGGAGCAAGCTGTACAATCGGCATTCTCCCGTTTGCAGGCATTGCGCAACGAAGGGCTGCGGGGGCTTCTGCGCAAACCGGCAGGTCAGGTGGTACAAACCGATGGTGTGCTGCGAGGCCATCATCAAGACGCCCACGGCCATAGTTTTGCGATTGAGATTCGCGACGATGAACCTTCTGTCAACCCTTCGGTGAGCGTCGTCATTGTGACGGATCAATCGGTACAGCAGGCGGAGTTTACATCTGCACTGCAACAGTGGCAGGATGCGCAGTCTGTGCCAACCGAATGTCTGGTTTGGAATGCCCAAGAAAAACAGGGCTGGTCTGTTACAGAGCCGCATCAAACGTGGCCCTGCGAAAATTTGGTTTCGCTCATCGAAAAAACTAAAGGTTCCTATATCTGTCTGGCCTCCCCCGAAGTAATCGAAGAGCGGGTCACCCTGGTCGAAGAAAATTTGGTCGCCCTATGCAGCGAACATCTGGCGTTTACGCTCAATATCCACAACAATCCGCTGCTGATCGAAGCCATGATCCGCCAGCAGGTGATACCAGCCAGCGTGCAGCCGCCGTTTGGCCCCTCCTTTGTACATCGATCCTGCTTCGACGAAAGTGGCCGTGTTGATTTGGCCGGGTGGCTTGCTGCAACCAAACAGACAGGGGCAGCCGCTTGTGTGGGGAAGTTGCTGGTCCATACAACCAGCGTGGAGAGCAGTGGACATGAACCAGCGTTGATCGAATTGGCGCAGCCGGCTCTTCGTCAAATGGGACGGTATTTGTATTCTGTTTCTTCCGCTGGCGCTGCCGAAGCCATCCCCGCCCATCGCCTCTCTTCAGTCGATTCCGTTTTACCTGTAGACCCTTTCACCAGCGACAAGCCAACAGTGTTGATGATCATGCCTGTGCTGGCGGTAGGTGGTGCAGAGCAGGTACATCTCTATATGACGGAGCAGCTACAGAAAGATGTGCGTCTTGTGATTGTGGCCCTGGAGCCACACATGCACGGCGTAGGTACGTCAGCAGATCAGTTCCGACGCTACACACCCTACGTCTACACCACTGATGATTTTCTCATCTACCCTTTGCTCTATTCGTGGATCAGCTATCTGATCAAACGATTTCAGCCCCAAACCCTCTACATTGCCAATGGCACGAACTGGATTTACGATGCAATTCACGCCCTAAAGCAGAACCATCCCGGCTTGCACATTGCGGGTCAGGTCTACGACGACAAAGCTGGGTGGATCAATCGCTACAACGTTGCCATCATGCAGACAATTGATGTACACATCGGTACCAACCAGAATATCTGCACCGAATACTTGCGTCGGGGTGCAAAGCCTGCCCAGGTTCACCTTATTGAGCATTGCGTTGACGTGGAAACATTTTCCCCAGATCGCTATTCATCCGCCGAAATCGAATCCCTGCGTACTCGCTTTGGCATCCCGCCTGGCAACCGGGTGGTCACATTTATGGCGCGCCTGCACCAGCAGAAACGCCCAATGGATTTTGTCGAGCTGGCCCGGCGTTGCGCCAGTGATAGGAGCCTCACGTTCCTGATGGTAGGCAGCGGCCCATTGCAGGAAGGGGTGGATGGAGAGATTGCACGGACAAATCTGCCCAATATCATCCGCCTCCCCTTCCACAAACCAAGCAGTGAAATTTTCGCAGTGACAGATGTTTACGTCCTGCCTTCGGAATATGAGGGGATGCCGCTTGTCATTCTGGAAGCCCAATCTATGGGGATTCCGGTTGTTGTCACAGATGTTGGCAACAACCAAGAGGTAATCAAGATCACGGGCGGGGGCGTCGTGACAGACTCGGTTGGCAATGTCAGTGGATTGCGGGATGGTGTGCTGGCGATGCTCGCTTCTCCGCCAGATCCGGCTCATGTGCGCGCCCGTACAATTCACGACCTGAGCCAAAAATTTGGAATTCTACCGGAACAGATGGCTGAAAAATACCGGGCAGCGCTGCTGGGGCGCAACGAGGCGTAAATGCCGAAAGTCTCTGTTGTCATACCCTCCTACAATCACGCCCGCTTTCTGGAGCAGGCTGTGGGCAGCGTCCTGGGTCAGTCCTACGGGGATTTGGAGTTGATCGTCATTGACGACGGCTCCCAGGACGATTCTTTAGAGCGGCTGGCTGCTTTCTCGGATAGCCGTATGCGGGTAATTGCCCAGGAAAACCGGGGCGCTCATGCGGCCATCAACCGGGGGCTGGCTGCCGCACAGGGCGATTATCTGGCAATTCTGAATTCGGACGACGTATACGCGCCCAACCGCCTGGAGCGGATGCTGCCCATTCTGGAAGAGAATCCCGCCATCGGTCTGCTATCGTCCTATATCGAAGTCATTGATAGAACGGGCAAGACGCTGGGCATCAAACAGGGGTATACAAATTTGGAGCCGTGGCCTTTGCCGCAAGTGAAAGAGAGTTTTCGCGGCGGCGCAGACAATCGGGCCGCACTTCTAACAGAAAACTATCTGGCAACCACGAGCAACTTCCTTTTTCAGCGTAGCTGGTATGAAACAGTTGGAGAATTTCTGCCCCTGCGCTACACCCACGATTGGGACTTTGCACTGCGTATAGCCCGGGTTGCGGCCATTGAAGTCGTTTGCGAACCTCTGCTCCAATACCGGATTCATGGGAACAATACAATCCATGAAAACAAGGCGGCGATGATTTTGGAGATTTGTTGGTGCCTGGCTGTCCATTTGCCCCGCCATTGCGCCGACAGGCAGTGGTACAAAAAAGAACCCGGGGGGCAACGCGTCTCACAATTTCTACATTCCATCTATACATACGGCAATGAACAGGTTTTGGCCGTGATGCTTCTGGAAGGGCTGCACGAAAATACAGAAGAAGCGCTTGCGCTTCTCGTAGCCGAGAATCCTCGGCGTCAGGCCTATCTTCAGCAGATACGACAGCGCATGACAGATACGACATCATCCGCTGGCCAAGAAAAAGCCGACGGATATTTTTCAACGCGACTACTGTCTGAATTGCGGCGGTTCGCCTCTACCCTGTTCAACCGATAACGACAATATCGTTCACCAAAAGGACATCATTGTGCTAACAATCGAGATGCAGCCCCAGGCAGTCCATTTGGGCCAACAGTGTGATTTTATCGTTCGTGCAAAGCAGGAAGGAGTGGAAGTCCGCTATTTCGTCCGTCACCGGGGGATACTCTATCTAAAACCCTTGACCGATTGGCTAAAGCCTGGCCCCTTCCATTTTTTCCCAGAAGCACCGGGGGCCTACTCCCTTCTCATCGAATGGAGAACGCAGGAGGGCCAGACCGATCTGGATACATTCGATTTTGCCGTTGAGGCAGGCGAAACCCGCAATGATGGGCCACAAAAGGTGCGCGTGGACCGCACAACCGAAGTGTGGGTATCCAGCCGCTGGGAGGCCAAGCTGCTGGCTGGGTATGAGGAGCCAGTGGTTCGCTTTATGCGCAATACCATTGTACCAGGCTGGGCCGTCTACGATATCGGCGCCAATATTGGATTGTATTCCATCCTGGCTAGCCGCCTGGTGGGAGAACAGGGCCGGGTTTACAGTGTCGAAGCCAATCCGTTGTGTGTTTATCTCTTACGCACAAATCTGGAACTGAACCAGATTGCCAACAGTCAGATACTCCCCATGGCTGCGCTGGACAGCGCAGGTTCTGTCAACTTTACCCTCAATTATGGCAATCTCGGCTTGGGGGTTACACAGCGATCTTCTTTGTATGCGACAAAGGCAGGCCACGAAATTGGCGTCGTTGGCGTGGATATGACATCCATGATCGCCCAATTTGGTCTACGCTCACCGGACCTGATCAAAATCGATGTGGAGGGAGCGGAAGGGTTTGTAATCGAAGGATTGGCAAGCATTATTCAAAGCCGCAGACCTAGCCTGATGATCGAGGTGCATGGAAAGGTAGCCGCCAGGCAGACCTTCCAGCATTTTCGCGATCAACCCTATCGCTACGAAATCCTGAACGATGGGCAAAAGTTCGCAACCGTGGATGCCCTGCTCGATTGGTTCCCAGAATCAGTCTGGCAAGTGGCCTGTCTGCCAAAGTAAAGACATTTTATGACAACTGTCAGTATTCTCATGCCTTGCTACAACCGATCGTATGATCTTCTCCGCACCCTGCAGGCATATGATCGTCAGACAACCTCTGAGCCGTTCGAAATCATCGCCATTGATGACGGTTCCCGGGATTCCACCTTTGAGGTTCTGCGTACCTACCGCCCAGAACGTTTTCGACTTCTTCCCCTGCAACTGCCCACAAACCAAGGCCCAAGCGTTGCCCGCAATGTAGGGCTTGAACATGCGTCATCTCCGCTTCTTGTCTTTGTAGGCGATGATATTGTGCCCGACCCCGATTTTGTTGACGCCCATTTGCGCGCACACAGCAACCACCCGGACCCGACTGTGGCAATCCTGGGACGGGTGCGCTGGGCAGACGATCTGCCCCAAAATACACTGATGAAACACATTGACGGTCCGGGTGCGCAGCAGTTCAGCTACTACTACCTGCAGGACGGCAAGGAGTACGACTATCGCCATTTTTACACGGCCAATGTTTCCATCAAACGCGAGATGTTCAACCATGTAGATCACTGGTTTGACAATACATTCGTATACGCCTACGAAGATCCGGAGTTGGCCTATCGACTGAGCAAGCACGGAGGACGCATCCTCTACGACGCCAGCATTGTTGGAAGGCATTATCACTATCATTCCATTTTAAGTTTCTCGGCGCGACAGCAACGCTGTGGTCGCATCGCCTGGGTCTTTGAAAAGAAACACCCAGGCGTCAAGAAAGATATTTTGCCGGGTTTACACTGGCACATAGGATTGGCTCTTTCCCGTATGCTCAAACCCGGCTTATCGCCGACTCGAAGGAGATGTCTGGAATCCCAGTCGCTTCATCTCGCCACGCATTATGAATGGATACCCAATCACCTTCTGGACTTTTTGTATATAGAAGTGCTAAACTACTTTTACTACAAAGGGGCTTTGGAATCGATCTTTGCGCAATCGGCTATGCAAGAGCGGATTCTTGCAGGTTATGCTCTTGGCCGGTTATTTCCACTTCTCCAAAGATTTGTGCGCGAAGCACATGCTACCGGTGTCGAATTACCAGATGGTTTTCACCCTCATGAACATCGGCAATTTCCTTCTCCCGCGTAACGCATTTGTAACGCTCACCTTATATCCTACAAAGTGTCTTGAGCACAGCCATTGTGCGGATGAATGAATCGACAGTGCATACCTGTCCAAATAAGGAGAAGCTCTCGTGTCCAACCTGCAGAAATATCCCGGACGTGTTGTTTTACTGACCCTCCTGCTCACTTGTTTCACATTCATATCTGGCCTGAAGAGCGCCGATGCGAACTCTACAGCGAATACTACTGTGCCGCACAGTCTGATTCGCGTGCCAGACGATGCGGACTCGATTGAGGCTGCTATCAAAGTTGTCAGCGACGGCGGTATCATCGAAATTCAAGGCGGTCGGTATATCTCCACAGGTGGCCCACTGATTCTCAACAATCTGGGCAAGTCCTTCACAATGCAAGCAGAGGCAGGACAAGAAGTAATCCTGCTGGGCAATGGTTCTCAGGATATTTTACGCTTCCAAAACACCCCGGACCAGGCAAACCACAACCGGATTGTCTTCAACGGATTGACTTTTTCTGGCGGCCGAACGACGACAGAAGGCGTAGCCGCTGGCGTCACCATCCATTACGCAACTGCCGAATTCCGCAATTGCCGCTTTGTGGACAACCAGGGCGGTCAACCCACCACAGGTGGCGGCGCCGTGGCAGTCGGATTAAATTCCGTTGTCACCTTCAGCAATTGCAGCTTTGAAAACAATACTGCCAAGAATGAGGGCGGCGCCATTGCCATCAATTCAAACGCCCGGGTTTCGATCTTCAACTCTACCTTCACCGGCAATCGGGTGGATCTGCCCAATCATCGCATCACGGCTGCCGGTGGCGCTGTCCACATCGGCAACTCCGTCGTTCACGTTATTAACTCTACATTTACAGACAATCGAGCGGGCTATGTGGGTGGAGCGCTCTATGCCATTGGCACTTGGGCAGACCCGGCTACAACTCCACAGGCGCTTGTCTACATTACCGGTTCGACATTTTCGCAGAATGTAGCGAAACGCGATCCCAGCGTCAACTTCCCCCACCCAACCGAAGGTGGGGGGGTTCACATTGAAGATCAATCAACAGGAATCATCCGCAAATCGGTCTTCAACAACAACGAAGCCGACATTGGCGCTGGTCTGAATCTCTACCGAGCGACTGTGGAAGTCCACGAAAGCGTCTTCAACGGCAACCGGACAACCAGTACAACACCCGGACAGGGCTTTGGCGCGGCAATTTCAGCTACTTCAAACGACGGCAACGATGGCACAACTGGGGGCGGCACCATTAATCGTCCAACAGCGCAATTGCTTGTGGACAGAACCCTGATTGTGGGCACACCCGCAAATCCCACCAATGCAGCCAACGGCATTTTCATCGGCGGCGATCAATTGCGGGCCTACGGCATCGGTGTCCCCCAGATGGGTACCGTCGCCCAGAACCGGGGTGTAGCGACTATCACAAATTCGATGTTTTATGATACGGATGTCCAGGACATCGGTATTCCGGGAACAGGTATTGGCGGCGGACTGGCCGCAGATATGGCCCACGTCACAATGGACAATGTGATTTTTTATGGGGCCGACGCCAAGGGCAACGTCAATGCTTCCGGCGGGGCAATTGCGCTACTCAACCAATCTTTCGCCAATTTCAATCGTCTGACTGTCGCCAAAAGCAGCTCCGGTGTCTTTGGCGGCGGCATATTTGTCCAAGGATCGACGATGAACTTGAGCAATTGCCTGCTCGTTGAGAACGAAATAAGCCCTGGTGTCAATGAGGGTGTAGGCCAGTCCTTCGGCGCAGCCCTCTTCTCTGGGCCAGATGGCGGTCGCCAGTTGGGTGTCAGCGGAAGCGTCAGCAACTGCGTGATCAGCGCCAATATCGGCCTGCCCATCTATGACGACGACAGGCAGGATGGCACCATCAACGACATACGCTACAACAACAACCAATTTTTTTCAACCACCTTTGGGGATATCGTTTACACAGACAGCATCGCCTTTCAATGTTGCAAGACCGTTGCCGAACTGAATGCAATCACCATTCCCCGCAACGGAGGTGTGCCGACAACAAAAAAATCGCAAACGCCGAACACAAGGCTTACTGCCAAAGCCAATGTGGGGGCGTTGATCCCGCTGGTTAACAGTCCTATAGGAATTGACGCGCAGCCATATCTGCTGGCCTTTGTCTGGAGTGGTGCATCAGCAACGCTGGATGGTGTTGGCTTAAGAACCAACGGCGGCACAACACAGATCACGCCAGCAGTCAATGGTCGGCAATCCGCCAAAGCCATCACCCATACGCTGGTTGTTGGTACTGAAACCATCACGGCAGAAGTGATTCAACTGGATGGAAGCGGTCTTTACCTTCCCGGTATTATGCGCTAGACCCTTGATCCTCGTCTTTCACAAGCGAAGCTCTTCCCTGTACCCGCGGGGTTGAGCTTCGCTCTTTACCAGAAAGTATGATCCCAGTGCTTGTCAGTGTCCTGATCATCAATCTCAACGGGCAGCGTCATCTGGCCCAATTGATTACTGCATTAAATCAGCAGACTCTTCGTGCATTCGAAATAATTTTTGTTGACAACGCATCTACAGATTGCTCTATCTCCATCTTCGAAGAACTTTGCCAGAAACATACAATTTCCTATTCTGTGATCGCAAACCAACAGAATGTAGGATTTGCCCCTGCCTGTAATCAGGGTATTGCTTCCTCCCAGGCCAATTGGATTGCCCTTCTCAACAACGACGCATTTCCTGAACCAACCTGGCTCGAATACCTCTACGCCACAGCCAACGCCACCGCTGGCATAGGGATGGTAGCAGCCAAATTGCTTTTTGCCCATGCCCCAGAACGCATCAACTCGGCTGGCATCGCTATTGATTGGGCAGGCATTGCCTGGGACTGGCGGGGGGGCGAGTTGGACTCTCCCGACGAAACCCAGCCCGTGGAAATTTTCGGTCCCTGTGGCGGCGCTGCGCTCTACTCCCGTGCCATGCTAGACGAGATCGGCGGCTTTGACGATGATTTCTTCGCTTATTTAGAGGACGTAGATTTGGCCTGGCGGGGGCGATTGGCTGGCTGGCGCTCTCTTCTGGAGCCAAAGGCCAGGGTCTATCACATTCATTCCGCCACATTGGGCAACAATTCGCCTTTCAAAAATTATCTTCTCGGGCGCAACAAGGTGTGGCTTATTGCCAAGAACTACCCACTTCCGTGGTTGCTTCTCTATCTGCCGGTCATTCTTGCTTATGACCTGATGTCCATGATCGGCAGCATCCTCCGCACCCGTAATTTTTCCCCCTTACTGGGTCGATTAGCCGCTCTTCGCCAACTTCCACTCTTTTTGAAAAAGCGACACAGTATTCAAAAGAAGTGGGGCCATACAAACAATTGGCAGATGATGATGGCCCCCCTTGTCCTACCCAATTCTGTCCTCAAACGGTACGCCCATCTGCAATGAATATCGTGCACAGCAAGTACATCTTCTGGGTTTTTCTCGTCTTTCTGCTTTCCGGTTGCGTCGCAAATCAATTTACAGATGCGATTCAACCGCAGGCAACCGTCGCTTTCCCCATGGAACAGCCACTCGGCCAAACCTTTGTTGCCCAGCACGCGGGCTTGAACGGGATTGAGTTAACTCTAAGCCCTTTGACAGCAGCGAGCAGCACCCTGCCCGTCTTGCACCTGCGTGCAGACCCCTCCGCGCAGGAAGATTTGGCACTGGCCCAGCTCAATGAACCTGTCACAGTAGCTGGGGTGGTTCGTTTTGCCTTTGCCCCCCAAGCAGATTCCCACGGACGCCGCTATTACTTTTTTGTTGAAGGCGCAGACCTTCTGCTCGGCGCGTCTGAACAAAGCACCTATCCAGACGGCACGTTCTACAGAAATCACCAACCCCAGGAAGGGGATATCGCTTTTGGGGCCGTTTACGCCAGTTCATCGATTTTTCTTGATCTGCTCTCGTTCAGCCTGCATTTCCTGCAAATACTCGGTGTCACATTCTTCCTCTTCGTATTGCCGGGTCTAGCACTGGCGAGATGGCTGCTCTCTGGGTACACCCTGCACTGGGGCGAACGCTTGGGCTTGGCGGCGGGGACAAGTATTGCCATCTATCCGATTCTCTTTTTGTGGAGCCACACCCTGGGGCTTGCCATAGGAGAATGGCTGGCGTGGATTCCCGGAATCGTCAGCGGACTCTATCTGTTGTGGAGCGAGCGAGTACAGATTCCTGCTTTTCCGCGGAAATTGTGGGCCGCAGCGAATGTCAAACACATGCCTGATTGGGTGCTTGCAGGGCTGCTTCTCCTACTGACTGCCGTGCGAATTTTGCCTGTACGGACGCTGCCCGCACCGCTCTGGGGCGATTCAGTTCATCACGCACTGATCGTGCAATTGTTCGTGGAGAACGGTGGTCTGTTTGATTCCTGGGAGCCATACGCGCCGATCCAGAGCCTCACCTACCACTTCGGTTTTCACACTGCCGCGGCAGCCTGGGAATGGGTTACCCATTGGGGCACTCCCACCGCTGTGCTGCTGGCAGGGCAGATGCTGAATGTTCTCGCTGTTCTCGCCCTGCTTCCTGTAGCCTACAGGATCAGTGGTCGTCGCCCGTGGGCGGCTGTGGGTGCTGTCCTTGTCGCTGGATACTTGTCGCAGATGCCTGGCTACTACGTCAACTGGGGGCGCTACACCCAACTGGCAAGCCAGATCATCTTCCCTCTTCTGCTCTGGGCTTTCCATCTCTGGTGGACCGAGAAGCGAAAACCCAAAGATCGCCTGCTTTGGTTGATGGTAGTACTTACCGCTGGACTTATCCTTACCCACTATCGGGTTGCCACCGTTGCTGTCGCCGCCGGATTGGCGTGGACGATCTGGGGTATCTGGGTGCAACGCAAAGACACAAACGCATGGCTGCCCCGTCTGTCGGGTCTTGTCGGTATTGCGCTGCTGTCAGCCCTATCCATTCTGCCGTGGGCGCTTCTTGTACAGAGCGGTCAATTGGTCGGAACATTCACAGCCGTTGTGACACGCGATGTCCAGACCAACGTTGCCTTGTCACAAGAACTGGAGGCATGGCTGCACATCAGCGAATACTATCCTCGTTTTCTATGGATCGGAGCATTGGTTATCTGGCTGCTGGCCTTCTGGAAACGACGCGAACTTGCCATCCCGCTGGCAATTTTCACGCCCCTGGCATTTCTGATGACCAACCCCTATCTGCTTGGCCTGCCGGGGACTGGTTGGATCACTAATTTCCTCCTGGTCATCGGCGCGTACATTCCAATTGCCTGGCTTTGGGGATGGTTTTTCGCAGGCTGTGTGGATAGACTCGAAAGAATACCCTTTGCCGCCGTTCTCGTTCTGCCAGCGGTGATCGGGATCACACTCTTCGGCACCCGCACACAGCTTCACATCGTGGATACAGCCCACCAGATGGTCACCCAATCCGACGTGGCCGCATTCGGTTGGATCAGGAACAATACCCCACCCGATTCTCGTTTTCTGGTAAACGGGTTCCTGGCCTACAACAACAGTATGGCTGTTGGCTCGGATGCAGGCTGGTGGCTTCCCTTTTACACGCAACGCGCCAACAACATCCCGCCCATGCCCTACGCCACCGAACAATTGTCGGCTGGTACAGACAAAGTCACCATCCGCCAGTTCATGCTGGATGTCTACGACAGTCAGGGGGAACCAACACAACTGGACCCCATTTTATGCCAGGCTGGAATTACTCACGTTTATCTGGGCCAGCGTCAGGGGCAGGTCGGTTACGGCGCACAGCCTCTCGTACCGTCGAGTTGGCTACAGAAGAACTCAGCATTTGTTCTGTTACACCAAGAAGATCAAGCCCAAATCTGGGAATTTGAGCCTAGCCGTACATGTCCCAATCCATAAACCAACCTCTGCTCATCATCGCTCTTCTTTATCTGCTCCTCACCGGGGGGTACACACTGGCTATACCCCTATGGGAAGCGCCAGATGAACCCGCCCACTTCATCTACGCCAATCATTTTGCCCAACACGGGCAACCCCAACCTCGCGCTGCCTGGTTGCCCGGCGGATGGCTTCGCAATGTCATCACAGGCTATGAATGGTATCAAACACCTCCATACTACGCAATCAGCGGTCAAATTCTGCGCATAAACCGCGCCCTGAATATCCTCCCGCCATTTACAGATTTCCCGCCCATCATTGCGACACCCAGCCGCGTCTTTGCTCCGACCACACCACTGATCACAGAACCCCATCTGCTGCGTTTCTTTTCTGCGCTGCTTGGCCTGGCAACTATTCTGATCACCTATTTCCTGGCCAAACAGGTTCTGCCCCACCAAACGTGGCTGCCCGAACTGGCCGCTGGATTTGTTGCTTTCATTCCCCAGTTCAACTTCCTCTATGCCTACATTAACAATGACACACTGGCAATCGTTGCCGCCAGTTTCGGTTTGCTCTGCCTCACAACTGTAGCACGAACACCTTTCCCGTCCAGCCGTCGCGGTTGGCTGCTGGCGGGGATTGCCAGCGCACCGGCCCTGGCAATCAAGATGACCACCTGGTTTTTGCTCCCCCTGGCTGTGGTACTCGCGCTTTTGAATCTGAAACAAGGCCAGCGCTCGCTGCGCGATTCGCTGCTTGATCTGCTGACATTTGGACTATGCGCCGGTTCGGGCCTGCTCATAAGCTGGCTTATTTGGCCTGATCTACTGGAGAGGCTGCTCGGTTCACCCCATTCCCCAGGAATTCGCAGCGAATTTCTGACCCTATCCTATATCGTGGGCCTGATCCCTCTAACCCATTCCTCCTTTTGGGGCCATTTTGGCTGGATGAATCTGCCGCTCCCGCCTCTGATTCTCGCCATCCTAGATGCTGTCGGATTGGTAGGGCTGGCAGGCGCAGGTTGGAATCTTGCCACACAAGCCAAATCAATTGAGTACCAGCAGCGCAAGGCGCTCACACTTTTGCTGATGGCGATTCTTTTTGTCTTCCTCTTCTTTCTCCTCTTCAACCTGACAACAATCCAGCCCCAAGGCCGCTATTTCTATCCCGCCATTTCGGCCATCGGTCTTTTTGTCGGCCTCGGTTGGCTCCATCTTGCAGGAAGGCATCGCAAAACTGTTACCTTCGCCATCCTGGGCCTGATGCTGATGCTGAATATCCTCGGCCTGCTCACCGTGATCCTCCCCACCTACGGCCTTTTCACCGGTTGACAACGCAGTGACAGATATCCCGCCCACCCCACCCCCACCGTCTACCGATGCGCAGTCCGCCCACCAACAGGAAATTGCCGCCCTGCGCACTGCCGCCCGCCAACAGGAGACCCACCTGGCCCAACTTACCCATCTGGCCCTGGCGTTGGAGCAAGAATTGTTGGCCGCCCGGCAGCGGGAAGAAGAGTGGGCGAGCCTGCGCCACAGCCCTGGCTTTGCGTTGCTGCGCCTGTTACAGCGGATGCGCGCCCACGCCGCTCCCCCCCAATCCCGCCGGGAGCGGTTGTTAGAAATGGCCGCGGGCTGGTTGCGCATTTTCAACGAACGCGGGGCTGTCAGTCTGATTGTCCATTTGCGGGGTGAGACCCGCTGGCGCTGGAAAGCCTTTGCCCGACGCATCGGCCCACGTCGGCCGTATCGCAACGAGACTATCGAAATTCCCCTGCCGCCCACCCGCCCACCCGTAACGCCCCATCAGGAAAACGTCGAAATTATTGTCTGTGTCCACAACGCGCTGGAAGATGTACAGCGCTGTCTGGAATCTGTGTTGCGCCACACAGCCCAGCCCTGCCGGCTGATTCTGGTGGACGACGGCAGTGACCCGCCCACCCAGGATTTTCTGGCCGACTTTGCCCGCCAACAATCCCACGCAACGCTCCTGCGCAGCGACGAAGCCACAGGCTACACCCGCGCCGCCAACCGGGGATTGCGCCACAGCGCCGCGCCCTTCGCCCTGCTCCTCAACAGCGACACACTCGTCAGCCCCGGCTGGCTGGACAGGCTCGTCGCCTGCGCCGATTCCGACCCGGTCATCGGCATCGTCGGCCCCCTCTCCAACACCGCCTCCTATCAGTCCATCCCGGCCCTGAACGCAGGGGGCGACTGGGCCGAAAATCCCTTGCCCGCTGGCTGGGAGATCGACGGCTGGGCCGGGGCGCTGGCTGAACGCTCTGCCCGGCTCTACCCGGAGATGCCCCTCCTCAACGGCTTTTGCCTGCTCATCCGCCGGGAAGTGATTGACGACATTGGCTACTTTGACGAGGATGCTTTTGGCGCGGGCTATGGCGAAGAAAACGACTATTGCCTGCGCGCCCGAGCCGCTGGCTGGCGGCTGGCCCTGGCCGACGACGCCTACGTCTTCCACGCCCAATCCCGCAGCTATTCCCACAGCTGCCGCCGGGAGCTAAGCGAACAGGCCGCTCGGATTTTGAGCGAGCGCTACGGACGTGCGCCCATCAGCGCGGCAGAGGAGGCCCTGCGCGATGGGCCTGTGTTGCTGGGCATCCGGGCACGGGCGGCTGTGTTGGCCGAGCGCTCTGGGCTGATAGAGGAGGGGCGACAGCACTTTTCGGGAAAACGCCGCTTTGCAGCAAAGCGGCTGCTCTTTCTGCTGCCGGTGGATGCGCCGGGCGGTGGGGCAAATGTCGTTTTGGCTGAGGCTGAGGCAATGCAAGCGATGGGTGTGGAGGTCCATCTCTTCAATCTGACGAAAAACCGGCAACTCTTCACCGCCGCCTATCCCAACAACCGGCTGCCCGTCCACTTTGGCAGCCCAGATGATGCCCGGCGGCTGGGCCAGGGCTTTGATGGGGTGGTCGCCACCTGGCACGAAAGCGTGGAATGGCTGCCCGCTCTGTCTGCTCCCAGCCCGAAACTCGGCCCGACACTCGGCTACTACGTGCAGGATTTCGAAGCCAATTTTTTTGCCGAGGGCAGCGACGAGCAGCGCCAGGCCGCGGCCAGCTACACCGCCCGGCCCGGCCTGCGCTGCTTTACCAAAACCGAGTGGAATCGGCAGGAAGTTCTCTCCCACACCGGCGTAGAGTGTGCCGTCGTCGGCCCCTCTCTGGACATCGACCGCTTCCGCCCATTGACCACAGAGGCGCAAAGACACAAAGCAGAAAATCCGCGTTTATCCGCCCAATCCGTGTCATCCGCGTTCCATTCTTCCGACGCGATCCACATTACCGCGATGATTCGGCCCAGTTCGCCCCGCCGCGGTCCCCGGCTGACGATGGAAGTTTTGCGCCGACTCTCCCATCACTACGGCGAACGAGTCGCCATCACCCTCTTTGGTGTCTCCCCCGCCGACCCCGACTTTGCCGATCTGCCCCAGGACTTTGACTGGCAACTGGCGGGAATGCTGGAGACCGAGCGGGTGGCGGCACTGCTCGGGGCCACGGATATCTTTGTGGATTTCTCCACCTACCAGGCCATGGGTCTGACCGCGTTGGAGGCGATGGCCTGCGGTGCGGCGGTCATTGTGCCAGAAAAAGGGGGCGCGGTCAGCTTTGCCCGCCACGGCGAAAACGCACTGGTGGTAGATACATCCTCTGCCGAGGCGTGCTGGCGTGCCCTGCGTTCTCTGGTAGACGACGAGCAATTGCGTACCAGCCTGTGTGCCAACGCAATCCGCGACGCCTGCGCTTTCTACCCAGAACGGGCTGCATTGAATATCCTGACCGTTCTATTTGGCGATGACAAAGGCCGGGGGAGCCTGTGATCATTCCCCGCGTCCTCGTCCTCTACGAATACAGCCCGGTCGGCCTGCCCCACGGCAGCGCCTACATTCGCCTGTTGCAACCGCTCACCCATCCATCCATCGCGGGTCGGTTCTACGTCACGCCGGCTCCGGTCTATTTCGGCCAGGAGGCCGAGATTGTCCTGGTGGATCGGCATTGGCGACCCGATTGCACGCCGGAAATGGCGGCGCAGTTGGCTGCGGATGTGCGGCAGCGGCGGGCAAAACTGGTCTACCAGCTCGACGACGACCTGCTGGCCCTACCCGTCACAACCCCGGCAGCCCAGGCCAAACGGGAGATTGTAGCAACTTTCTTGCGCGAGGCCGACGGCGTACTTGTCTCCACCCCGGCCCTGCGCGCACGCTACGCCAGCCTGAATTCCCAGATACGGGTGGTGGGCAATGCCCTGGACGAACGGCTGCTTGTCGTAGGGGCATCGCTGGCCCCGACAGACGGGGGGCGCGTCGTTCTGGGCTATATGGGAACCCTGACCCACGACGAGGATTTGAGGCTAATCCTGCCCGCGCTGGTCGAAACGGCTGCTTCGCTGGCCGTGCCGTTGGAACTGCAAATCATCGGCGGCGTGGCGGATTTTCGAACTTTGGCCCAACTCGAACAACTGCCCTTTCCGGTCATCCATCGGACGCCGCCCAGCCCAGAGTATCCCCAATTCCTGCCCTGGTTCACCGCCAATGTGCGCTGGGATATCGCGCTCGCTCCGTTGTGCGACACGCCCTTCAACCGGGCCAAGTCCGACATCAAATTTCTGGACTACGCCGCGTTGGGAGCGGCTGGGGTCTACAGCGATCTGCCTGTCTACGCCGGGAGCGTGCGCCACGGGGAGACGGGTCTGCTGGCCGCCAACGACACGGCCAGTTGGGTGCATGCGTTGCGTTCGCTCATCGAGCAGCCTGTTTTGCGCCAGGAATTGGCCGCCAATGCCCGCCGCTATCTGTACAACGAGCGGATACTGGCGGTGCGCGCCGTGGAGTGGGCAGACGCGTTAGAAGCAATTTGGAGTGGGTAGGCAAGAGGGTAGGATGCAGCGATACGCGGAAACAGAGGGTTTTCAGATCGCCATCCAACCCATTGCAGACAAACGGATGTCAACGGTCTGAAATCTGTCGGTTGCCGGGAGCCTGGCAGTCTGAACTGTCACATTGGAAACGACGTATGCTACGCATCAGTCGGGCTGTGTAGAACCACACAGCCCCTCGTCATCGTTCAGGCGATACTGATGCCAACGCCGTTTCCATTGCAGTGTACCCAAAGGCTTTCCACCCATGACACAACACGAATTCCAGCTCACCGATCTCGTTTTGGTCATCTCGCTCTTCGTTGTGCTGCTCATCACGACCAGCGCTGCAATTCCAGCCCTCTGATTCCCAGCGTGGGTCAGATCCGTCCAATGGGAAGCCTATGCCGTCCCCGTTCCTGACTGACACCCTGCTCAATGGCAAGTTGCCTCACCGACTTCTCGCTCGGTTGCTGGCCGGCCTGCCCACCACGCATCCGCGCCTGCTGCTTGGCCCGGGCGTCGGTGAAGATGCCGCCATCATCGACTTTTCGCCCGATCACCTGCTCGTCGCCAAAAGCGACCCCATCACATTTGCCACAGATGCCATCGGCCACTACGCTGTCAACGTCTGCGCCAACGATCTGGCTGTCACCGGAGCCACCCCCCTCTTCTATCTGCCGACCATTCTCCTGCCTGCCCAGGCAACCAGCGCAGCGACCGTGCAAGCCATCTTTGACCAGATCGCGGCGGCCTGTGCCGGGCTGGGAATTGTTGTGGCTGGTGGACACACGGAAATCACAGCGGCGGTCAACCAACCCGTTGTGGCGGGGACGCTGCTGGGAGAGGTAGCCCGCAACGCCCAGATTACCAGCGGCGGCTGTCGTCCTGGCGATCAGCTTCTGCTGGCCGGTGAACTACCCATCGAAGGCGCAAGCATTATCGCCCGGGAGCGCCGGGTCGATCTGCTTGCGCAGGGCTGGGACGCCGCCACTCTGACCCAGGCGGCAGGCTTTCTCTACCGACCCGGCATCAGCGTTGTCCAGCCAGCCCTGACCGCAGCCCGCGCCGGTCTGGTCACAGCCATGCACGACCCCACCGAAGGCGGCGTGGCTACGGCTATTTGGGAGATGGCCCAGGCGGCCCGGGCTGGAGTCACAGTCGAGCTGGACGCGATAACAGTCAACCCTTTGGCTGCCAAACTCTGCCACGCATTCGGGCTGGATCCACTGGGAACGATTGCATCGGGAGCGTTGCTTGCTACCGCAGCACCCGCCAGCGTTCCCCGCCTCCTCCAACAGTGGGCCGACATCGGCTGGGCGGGCCGGGTGATCGGCCAGATCACGCCCTCAGCAGATGGCTGCATCGCCACCCGAGGTGGACAAGTCGTCCCTTTCCCCACCTTCCCCGTAGACGAAATTACCAAACTCTGGGTGTAGACCTACTCAAAATTAGAACAAATCCGCGCTTGACAATAGAACAAATGTTCTGTATAGTGGTTGTATCAGCAAAAAGGCTGATTGTGTACCCTCCATAGAGCAGGTCCGCCACGCGCCATTAGAAAAATTCGAGCCTCTTACACCTTCCTGATCTATGCCGCATCCTTCTGGGGATGCGTCGGGATTTTCAGGTATTTCTGGTTTTAGGGGAGGTTCCTATGGGGCGACGGCAGACACTTAATATGCAGGCGGATCGCATCGAACAGGTGTTGGGTCAGCACAAAATTCCCGGTCGGGTCAATGGTGGCACAGTCACACCCCGTTTCGTTCAGTTCAAGCTAGCGACTGAACTGGGCACAAAAGTCTCCAAAGTCTCAGCCCTGGCCGAAGAGATTGCCATGGCCCTGGGCAGCCGGGAAGCGCGCATCTACCGGGACGGCGGTGAGATCAACGTCGAAATCCCCCGGGAGAACCCAGACCCAGTGCGTCTACTCCCTCTTTGCAAGCGGCTGACCGTCGTGCCGCCAGCCTCGGCTGTGCTGGGCATGGACGAGCAGGGTTTTCCCCTTCTCTTGCGGCTGACCGCGCCAGATGTGGCCCACGTCCTCATCGCCGGGACCACCGGTAGCGGCAAGACCGCGCTGGCCCGCACGCTCCTCACATCTCTGGCTATGCACAACCACCAGGGTCAATTGCAACTGATTTTGATTGATCCCAAAGGCCGGGGTTTTGGCCCCTTGGCCGGCCTGCCCCATGTGCTGAATGGCGTGCAAAATACACCGGAAGCGGCCCTCGCCTGCCTTGCCTGGTTGGTGCGGGAGATGGAGCGTCGGGATGCCGAATCCGTCAGCACGCCTGTGCTGGTGGTGGCTGTGGATGAGCTGGCCGATCTGCTCCAGACAAGCGGCAAACAGGTGGAGGAGTTTCTGACCCGGATTGCCCAGCGGGGACGGGAAGCGGGCATCCATCTGGTGGCCTGCACCCAGAAGCCCACGGCAGCCCTCATCGGTGGGGCGATGAAGGCCAACTTTCCTGTGCGGTTGGTGGGCGCGGTGGCCGGTTCCGACGAGGCCCGCTATGCCTCTGGCATCAGCGATTCCGGGGCCGACAAGCTGGAAGGCAAAGGAGACTTCATTCTGGTCGCCCGCGGCTCTCTCCTGCGCTTCCAGGCAGCCTGGCTGGGGCCACAGGACCTCTCGCTCGTGGCGAATGAACTGCGTGCTGGCGGGCGCACCTCTCGGCGCTGGCAGAACGAAGGGCAGGTGGACGATCTGCCGGACGTGCAGTTGCCTGCCTTGCCGCCTCCCCAGCCCCATCGTACGCTGGTGGACCGACTGCTGGGGCGGAATATGTAGAGTTGTAGGACGGAATGGCATTCCGTCTTCACCGGTCGGAATGCCATTCCGACGTACAATCACTGGGATGGGTGTATGAAACGGCTGATAATTGTGGCGTTACTGATTTTTGTGGGTTTTGCCGGATGGCAGGCGGGCAGTCTGCTTAGCTCGGACGCCATGGGTATGGCGGTGGGTATCGTCTTTGGGGTGCTGGCAAGTCTTCCTGCTGCGTTGCTGATCCTCGTGGCCTCCCGCCGATCCGCCCAACAGGAACCGCCCATGCCTCGCTCCTCTGTACAGAATCAGACCCAGGGCGGTCAGGGGCAGATGCCAATTGTGATTATGGCTCCGCCAGCCTACCCCGGCTACGGACAGGCTGGCTACGGGCAATCTGCGGGCCAGCCCTATGCCCAATTGCCCGGACCCCAGGTTGGCAACTGGGCTTTTCCCTCCCAGCCCGCCCGCGCCGAGCGATCTTTTACAATTGTCGGCGAACAGTCCGAGCAGGTGGACGAGTGGTAGACGCTCTGGCCCGCAAGGGGAGGACGCAGATTTTCACGATTTTGATTGATCTGCGCTGATCATTGTTTCATTCATTTCAATCTTCGTCCGCTTTCATCTTTCCAAACTGTCCCCCGACGAGCCGCTTATCCTCTACTGGATAGGCGGCTCGTTCGTTTGATGAGGGCTTGCGCTCTCTGTTACAATGAACCGGTCATCCTGTATACCGGTTTATTGCTTCATCCCCACCACTGGAGTCCCAATGAATCTGCGCCGCCTTTCGTCCGTCTCTCTGGGCCACCTGGCCATCGACGTTCTCAGTTCGTCGGTGGCGATGATCTTGACTGTGTTGGCCGTGCCCTTTGACTTGAGTAACAGCCAGATCGGTGTGGGGGTAATGATCTACCAATTGGTCGGCTCCCTCACCCAGCCCTTTTTCGGCGTGCTGGCGGATAGGATCGGCGGGCGCTGGTTGGGTGCGGCCGGGCTGGCCTGGACGGCTGCTTTCTATTGGGCGGCCACATTTGCCACCAACTACCCGATGCTTCTCCTGCTGATGTCGCTGGCCGCGCTGGGCAGCGCAGCTTTTCATCCCCAGGGCGCAATGAACGCCAGCGAAGCGGGCCGGGGACGCTCCTCCAGTTCCACCGCCATCTTCTTCCTGTTGGGCCAAATCGGTCTGGCGGCGGGGCCAGCGCTGGCCGGTGTTCTCTTGGAAGGTTCCGGGTTGGCTGGGGTGCGTATACTGGCCGGCGCTTCTCTGCCTCTGGTCTTTTTGATGGCGTTGTGGCTGCATCGGCCCGCCGATTTCGCCGCACACCAGACGCGTAGTGTCAGCCGGGGCCAGCAGCGCAGCCAAACAGTGACGGGGCGGTCAGTCTTTGTCGCCTTTGTGCTGGTCGTCGGCTTGCGCGCCACTGCCCAGTCTGGTTATTATGGGCTGCTGCCCAAATTTTTGGCTGACCAGGGCTATGCGCCGTCGGATTACGGCCTGATGGTGGGTATCTTCAGTCTGACCCTTGCCATCGGCACCCTGGGCGGCGGCATTTTGGGCGACCGGATGTCCCAGCGGACATTGCTGATTTGGGCATCTTTGCTGGCTACGCCTTTCACAGTTTGGATGCTCTACAGCAGCGGTTGGGCCTTCACTGTCGCCGCCGCACTTGGCGGCCTGCTCATCGGCGCACCCCACAGCATTCTGGTGGTGATGGCCCAGAATTTGCTGCCCAAACGCCAGGGATTGGCCAGCGGTGCGGTGCTGGGTTTTATGTTTGCGGCAGGCGCGCTGGGGACTGGGCTGGGCGGCAAGGCTGCGGATTTCGTGGGTTTGCCACTGGTTATGCTGGTGATGGGGCTGCTGCCTTTGGGCGCGGGCTTCTCGGCCATTTTTTTGGCGCGGGATGTGGTCTCCCGGCAGGGGGTTACGTCTGCTTTAAAAGTAGCTACGGATGAACACTGATGAATTCTGTTACAGGCCGAATTCTCTTCTGAATTTCGCGTGTATACTGCGGCGTAGATCGGCCAGTGATTTTCCTGGTGCGTGGTGCGTGAACTGATACACGAACTACGCTCCACGTCAGTATCTATTGGCATACTTGCGCCTGGCTGTACTAGGCCTTGTCACCTCTGCGGAAGAATTTTTCTTTGCTGTTGCAGAGTCATCTACGGCTGAATATGGAAGGATTCCCTATGAACCCGATGGAAGGTCAGGTACAAGCCAGAACGTTGCCAATCGTCTGGGAAGGCAAGCCGCCCCGACAGCGGGTAGGGCTTGCGCTTGGTGGTGGCGCTGCACGCGGATTGGCCCACATCGGTGTGCTGGAAGTGCTGGAAGAGGCGGATATCCCTATCGACTGTATTGCAGGGACGAGCGCCGGTGCGATTGCCGGGGGCTTGTATGCGTCGGGCTTTACCACTGCGGAGATGCGCAAGGAGGTGCAGAAACTGAATTGGCTGGAAGTTGCCAGCTTTGGCATTCCGCGGATGGGTCTTCTCAACTTTGACAAAGCTGCTCAATGGATTGAAGATCTGCTGAGAGATCGCCCCAATACATTCGAAGAACTCTCTATTCCCTTTGCCGCGGTGGCAGCGGATATTGTGCGCGGCGAACTGATCGCTATCAACACTGGCAAACTGTCGGCGGCTCTGCGAGCCAGTTCCAGTGTGCCGGGGATATTCACCCCTACCCGTATGGGTGACCGGATGCTGGTGGATGGGGGAACCCTGAACAATCTGCCTGTCTCCGTGGCCCGGCGTCTGGGGGCGGATTATGTGATTGCTGTGGACCTGCTCCCGCCGGGCAGGGTAGGCAACAAAGAGCCGGGCAATGTGATGGAATTGACTGTCACCGCGCTCTATATGCTCATGCGTTCCACCCACAACGAAGGGGCAGAGGCGGACCGGGTGATTATGCCAGCCATTGGTCATCTCAGCCTTTTTGATATGGGGCACAAGGAGGAGTTGATGGAAGCAGGCCGGGCGGCGGCCCAATCGATCGTTCCCAAAATCAAGCAAGATTTGGGGCTATGAAGAGGTTGACACACCGACAGGGGCTGGGTACAATGACAAAAATAGAGGTCGCGAGTCTGTTTGCGTGTACGTCGGTTTGGGTTTTTGAGACTGGCGTTGGCTGGTGTTTTCCGAACATTCCTGGATTTGCGTTGAATTACTGCCTATTGTATTGTGTGTATCACTGCTTTGATTGTAGCTGACCGCTTTGGGTGGTCAGTTGCCACAAGACTTTATTGACCACCGCTCTTTCTGAGGAGACTTTCCCAAAATGACCCACGTAATTTTTGATCTGTGCATTCGCGACGGTGCTTGTGTAGAAGTGTGTCCGGTTGAGTGCATCATTCCTGGTCAGCCCGAAGAAGAATGGCCCTGGTACTACATCGATCCGGAAACCTGCATCGACTGTGGCGCTTGTGTGCCCGAATGTCCTGTGGATGCCATTCTGCCCGAAGAGGACCTGCCGGAAGAATATGCCTACACTACGGAACTGAACGCAATGTTCTTTACTGAGGGCGAAGGCCCCGGCTACGCTGCTCTGACTATGGGCGGCTAAGAAGCAGCTTTGGAGATGTGAAAACCCCTGCCCTGGCAGGGGTTTTTCTTTTCTAGCAGGTTGCAAGCAATTTGACAATGCGGGTTTCTCGGAAGAAACTCGTGGTGTATCTCTTGTCCCAGAAACTACAAATGGAAGGAAGTGTGCGATGAGCGAGGAAAAGAAGATGCAGCCACCGGATTGGAGCGGCGTGGAACGTGTGCTGGTGATTATGGCCCACCCGGATGATCCGGATTTCTCCTGCGCAGGCACGGCCATACAAATGGCCGCCCAGGGCATTGAAGTGACCTATATGATTTTGACCAACGGGGACAAGGGCAACCACAACCCGTTGATCACCCGCAATCAGTTGATCCTGATGCGCAAGGAGGAGCAGCGGGCCGCCGCCGCCCTCTCCGGGGTGAAGAGTGTGATTTTTATGGACGAGGAGGATGGTTTCCTGCGTCCCACGCCGGAAATTCGCAAGCGGGTGACCCGGGAAATCCGGCGCATCCGCCCCCAACTGATTATCTGCTCCAGCCCGGATCGCTATTTTTCCGGGAACGGCTACATCAACCACCCTGACCACCGCAACGCAGGTCTGGTGGCGATGGAGGCTATCTTCCCGGCTGCAGACAATCCGATGTTCTACCCGGATATGGCAAACGAGGGCTATCTGCCCCACAAAATCAACCAACTCTACGTCAGCGGCCACGAAGATGCGGATGTGGAGGTGGATGTCACCGAGGGTATCGAGACGAAGATTGCCTCCATTCTGAGCCACACAAGCCAGTTTCCCGAACCGGGGGAGATGGAGAAGTGGTTGAAAGAGCGCTGGGGCAAGAAGCAGGAAGATGGCAGCCTGCGCCACTTCGAGCGCTTCAAAGGGCTGCACTTCAACCGACCGCGCACTGCCAGCCAGGAAGAAAAGAAGGAAGAGGAGAAGTAAAAAAGAGAGGGGGGAGTCAATTCGACTCCCCCCTCTCTTTACTGAAGTTAGCAGTAATCAGTCATCAGTAAACAGTGGCATTCGACGAAGCTGGTCACTGATAACTGGTCACTGACTTACTGGGCTTCCGACATCAACTCTGCCTGGGTCTCGTTGGCGAGTTCAGTCAGACCGTCCAGGGTTGCTTGAATTTCTGCGCCCTGGGCAATCGCATTGATGGCCTCTTCGGCAGCATCGCGCACAGCCGTGTAGGAGATCAGTTGCGGTTCGTAGTAGCTGAAGGGCAGCAACGCCGCGGCCTGTGCCCACTGGGGATTCTCGGTATAGAAGTCGGTCAGGAAGGCTTCGGTGCCGGCGCGGGTCGGGAAGTAGCCGCTGGCCATATCCCACTGGGCCTGAATCTCAGGCGAAGTGAACCACTTGATGAAAATCCAGGCGGCCAGTTGTTGTTCCGGTGTGGTGACAGCGACCATCACATCGCCGCCGTAGACGTTCTGCACGGGATCAGCAGTGGTGTAAGGGATCGCAGCTACACCCCAGGCATCCGGCTCGGTCTTGTTGTCGGTGGCAACGGTGTTGACATCGGTGGCATAGAAAGGAATGCCCGAACTGGAACCCATCGTGAAGATGGCCCGGCGCGCAGCAAACTCAGGATTGGGGAAGCCTTCCGCGAGGAGGTAAGCGCAGCCCTCGTCAACCATTCCCTTCAAGAATGTCATGGCATCCACAGTGGCTTGTGTGCTGTAGTTGTAGCCAGTGCCATCTTCGGTCAATATATCACCGCCAAAGGCGTAGGTCCAGGAGGCCACGGCCGAGGC
Organism: Litorilinea aerophila; assembly: GCA_945905745.1. Lineage (GTDB taxonomy): Bacteria > Chloroflexota > Anaerolineae > Caldilineales > Caldilineaceae > JACQGT01. The sequence goes on along the minus strand of CAMDQF010000001.1, from coordinate 5,004 downwards.
ATCGGTGCGCAGGATAAAGCCACCGGTTCCGTCGCCATTGGCAGCGCTGGCGGCGCAAGCCTGTTCCTTGAATTCATCCGGGGTGGTGGGAGGACCGGCAAAGCCAAGCTCTTCCAGCCAGGTCTGGTTGTAGTAGAGCACTTCCATGGAGCGGTTGGGCGGGAAGCCGAGCCGCTGGTTGTCGAACATCACATGGACACTCTGATCGATGAAGCCGGGGAAGAAGTCGGCTTTGTCTTCGGCGCTCAAGCCCCAGGTGGCGTCGTCTACATAGGTGTTCAGGTCCACCAGGCTCTCGTTGAGTTGGTAGAAGGCCTGATCGTTCTGGTAGCCGACGAGCAGGGCTGCGGGCAGTTCGCCAGAGGCTGTGCTGGCATTCACTTTGTCGCGAATGTCGTTGTAGCTGCCCTGGTTCTGGGCTTCGATGGTGATACCACACTCGTTGCCAGCGAATTGGCTCAAGAGGGCCACCAACTTTTCCTCGCGAGAGCCGGAGTGGTTGTGCCACCAGACCACATTCTGGCCTCGGGGATCCACACCAGCCAAAGCACCGTCGGCTGCGGGTGCGCAGACTTCGGGTTCAGCGGCAGGGGCCTCAGTGGGGGCGGCTTCGGCTGCCGGGGCCGCCGTCGGTTCCGCGGCGGGAGCCTCGGTAGGGGCAGCCGCCGGGGCTTCTGCCGCGGCGGGTGCTTCGGCGGGTGCTGCCGGGGCTGGGGCAGGACACGCGGCCAAAACCAGCGCGGCCATTACCAACAGGGCGAGAAACGAAAGACGTTTCAGGTTCATACGGTTTTTCTCCTTGTGAAATGTGAACTCTGTAAGACAGGGACAGTACATCCAAAAACTGATAGATACATCCTGAAACGTAAGGCGTAAAACGTGAATATATTTGGTCCTATCTCACGTTTCACGTTTTCACGTTTCAGCAAACAACGATTGACGGAATACGCAACACGCAATACGCTATCCCTTCAACCCGGTCGTGGCAATTCCGTCTATAAATTGCTGCTGGGTGAAGAAGTAGAGCACAATAATCGGAGACATCGTAATGACGGCCCCGGCCATCTGCAAATGAAACTGATTACCGGCCTCGTCCAGAAAGGCCAGCAGGCCATAGGAGATGGGGCGCCAGTCCGGTGTGGTTGTGACCAGAATCGGCCAGGCCAGGGAATTCCACGAACCCACGAAGCCAAAGAGAACCAGCGTCATCACCGCCGCTTTGGAGAGGGGGACGACGACGGTAGACAGGTAGCGCAGATGGCCCGCGCCGTCGATCTGGGCCGAATCCCACAACTCCCGCGGGATTTGGGCAAAGAACTGGCGCAACAGAAAGATGCCAAAGGCACCGGACATAAACGGAATTGTCAGGGCCGGCCAGTTGTTGATCCACGGAATCGGGCTGATGCGTCCCAGCCAAGAGACGGTGATAAAGTTGGGAATCCAGATGATGGCTTCGGGCAGCATCATTGTGGAGAGCAATAGGGCAAAGAGGAAGTTCTTGCCGGGAAATTCCATCTGGGCAAAGGCATAGGCCGCCAGGGAACAGAAGACAATCTCGCCGGAAAGGGTAATCAGCGTGACTTTGACGCTATTCATAAAATAGCGGGAAAACTGGGCGTCGTTCCAGGCCTGGGTGTAGTTGTCCCACTGCAACCGGCTGAAGCTAAAGCCCTCGCTTGCCAGCTGGCCCGGATAAAATGCGCCGCCCGTGGCCTCGGTCAAATTCATCAGCGAAACGCTGACTGTGTACAGGAAAGGAAAGACAGCCGCGGCTGCGCCCAGACTTAGAACTGCATAGATGAAGACCCGTCCTAAACCGAAGGCGCGGGCCTTTGGCTGGATATCGGAACCGGCACTGGCTGTCGCATTAACCATAGAAAACCCTCCGGCTGGCGATGCGGTTGTTGATCGCCGTAATCCCCAGAATAATGATCAACAACAAAATTGCCAGGGCCGAGGCATAACCATAGCGGGTGTCCCGCTTGAATGCCTGGAAAATCACAATACTGGCCGTATCTGTCGTGCCCAGGGCCGCGCCGTTGCGCAGAACGTAGATGTGGTTGAAGGCTTTGAATGTGCCGATGACCGCGTAAAGGCTGAGAAAATAGAGGGTGGGCGAAAGCAGAGGCAGGGTGACGTGACGGAACTGGGCCCAGGGGCCGGCACCGTCAATCGAAGCTACTTCGTATAGCTCTTTGGGGATGCTGCCCAACCCGGCCAGAAAGACGACAGTATCAAAACCCACGAAGGTCCAGATACCATAAATCATAATCACAACCAGGGCCAGGCTCGGCCCGGAAAGGGCCATCGAAACCGACTGGTCCAAGTCGGCGAGAATGCGGAAAATTCCGTTGGGTTCATTCAGCCAGGCCATAGGCTCGAAGCCGAGCCGGGTGAGGAAGCTGTTGACCGGGGCGTTAGGCTTGGCGGAAAAGAGGATGCGAAACACGGCTGCCGTACCCACAAAAGGCGCAATGTAGGGCAGGAAGTAGACCATTCGGAAGAAAGTCTGCCCCCGAATCTTCTGAAACAGCATCACCGCCAGCACCAGAGAAATCCCCAACTGTATGGGTACAGTGCCAATCACATAATAGAGAGTCGCCAGCAAGCCCTGCCACCAATCTTTGTCACCGGCGGCAACAGCCTGGGGCAATTCGCTGATGAGCAGCCAACCCCCCACCATCAGCATCGACGCGCCACCCAGCCGCAAAGCCAGACTCACATTGGATGTTCTGTCGCTTGCGCTCTCCCACAGCCACCAGGCCGCCAGCAGCAACAAAAATCCCGCACTGATGGTGACGATCTGAGACCAGATGTCCAGCCCCTCGCCCGTTTCAAGGGCTGCTGTGTAGGCCAGATTGACCTGCTCCCAGGTGAACCAGCCCAAGATGATGGCGCTGATTGTCAGCAGAGTAGCCGTAAAAAATTCGCTAAAGTAGATACGGGGCAGGGCGCGCCGTCGCGTTTCCATACGGTTGACGGCCCCCGCCGCAGCCACGCCCACTAGAAGTATGACGACGCTGGCCCAAAAGGCCTGCTGCACATCTGGTAAGAGCCAGGCTTCCTTCACCAAGGCCATAAAGTTTTCCCGGGTGTTGGCTGCTCCGCGCAATTTGCTGGGCACATCCAGCAGCTCGGGCAGGAGCAGAAAGACGAAACGCGTGAAGATAGCCACGCTCACCGCTACCAGTGCGCCGGGGATCAGCCAGGGCCAGGGACGGGAGTTGTACTCCCGCTGATCCTGCAAAATTCCCAGCACGCCGCGCACGGCAAAGACCGCGGCCGCCGCCGCAATCCAAAAGCCGAGAACGTAGGCCAGATTGTCCACGGCTTTGAAATAGTTGCCCAGACCGTCCGGGGTTCCAACTACCTTGTTCAATCCCTTGAGTGTACTTTCATAGGCGGCAAAGGCCAGGGGGAAGAGTCCAAAAAGTCCGATAATCAGAATCGAGGGGATCAAGAAAGCGTAGGCCAACCCGGCTTCGCGCATCCGGCGTAGCTGGCGACCACTGAGCCATCGCAGGCGGACAGTCTGCCCGGCGGGTGTCACAGCTATCGATTTCTGGCGGGTGAGGGGAGTTTCCACGGGTGTCAAATCTCTCATTCGCTACAGTGTCATGACAACCGACGATTTTGCATAAATGGACCGCCGGTATCGCCCTCGGCTCGGCCTGCTTGTCCGCCAGTATACCACAAACCAGCCCAGGCAATACAAGAGAGGCTGGGCTGGAACGCATACGCATTTTGCTTTTTTATGCTACGGGACTGGGATGAACAAATGATTCACATTTGGTTAACATTCGTCCACCAACGATCGACCAGGGCCGACAACTCATTCATCCCACTTCGATTATCAATGGCCGTGTGCGCTTCCGTCACCGGCTCGAAGATGGCTTTCATCTCCAAATAGACCCGAAAATCTGCGTCGGATATGTCGTTGGTGCGTCGAGCAATGCGTTCTTGCACCAGCTCCTCCGGTGCGCTGATCAGCAGCAGATGCCAGGGGTGACCCAGCCGTCGGGCGATGGAGGCGGCTTCTTCCCGGCTGGCGCGGGAGTAGAACGTGGCGTCCATCACCACAACCCGACCCGCGGCCAATCCATCCTCGGCCCGACGATTGAATTCGGCATATGTGCGGATGCTCTCTGTCGGGCTGTAGTCCGGCACGGCAAAAAGCTCCTTGCGTATGGCATCTGTGCGCAGGAGCAGACCGTCCAGCTTTGTAGCTATCATCTGGGCTACGACCGATTTACCAGAGCCGGGCAGACCGGCCACGCAGATCAGTTGTTCAGGCATAATGGGCCGCCCTCTTTGTCTGGCATCTGGTTGATACGTTGACTACTGATAAGCGATGGCGTAGGTAATGGGGACGATACTGCCCCAGCTTTTCCCCGGCTTCAAGGCAATCTCCCGTCCTTCGCCGTCGAAGAAACGGGGCATATCGCCCCCGCTGTTGCTTTGCCACGTCCCTTCGTAGGCCAGCCCGTTGCGGAAGATCAGCGCCCGACCACTGCCAAAAAGATTGAGCTGGATGCTCAGACTGCCCAGGCTGGTACCCCTGAAAAGCGCAAAGGTGGCAGCCGCGGCCTCGGCAAGCACTTCCCCTGCCAGCACAAGTGCCAGAAGGGGAAGAACGAGGGCCACGGGCCATAAAGAAGTCTCTCTCCTGTTTATGTGGCGGTGTATCCGTTTAGAAAAAGAACCCAGCCTACACCCTGGAAATCAACTGACTGGTATGATACCGACTGAACTCTGGTCCGTCAAGGTGGGGCGTAGAGGGGTGGTTTGTGAGCGGTTGCCGGAACCGAGGCAGAACGGGTATAATACGTTTGCGCGAAAGAAATTCGACTTTTTCGTTAGTGTCAGGAATTATTCGCCACTTGACTACAGGCGTAGGAGGCGAGGATAATCAGATAGAACCCACATCCAGGAGGATATCTGATGACCATCGCCCAACGAGAACTAGAGATTCTGCGCGTCAAGAAAGCAAGCGACTTTTCTGAA